>JALXAX010000149.1 GCA_026991755.1 Thiotrichaceae bacterium
GGCTAGAGAGTCTCAACGGCTTCCATGTATGGAGTCCTCGGATACTTACCTGAGAGAGTCGGAGTTAAGGCAGGAGTGTTCTGGCAATGTCATTTTAGAGGCAACGCTTAGGATTATGAAAAATGAATTGCCTAGCGGCTTTATTAAAGACTTACAAACGACCTCAATATTGTTTGGTGATTTATTGGTTAAGCATAAAGTGAAGGTACGAGTTTCTGATCAACAAATATTAATTCATTTCGATAGTAACAGCGGAAATCTACGTATGGGCAGAAGCCACACTATGTATCTTCTCTCGACAAACAAGGTGATTTGTTATGTTCGAGAACTATTGGTACGCGAACAAGAACTGATAATAAGTAAAAACGAATATAAAAATATGAGAGTGTATAACTAATGAAAAAGTGTGTTGTGATTGGAGCAGGCCCCTGTGGCATTGTGGCAGTTAAAGAGTTGCTTGAGCAGGGTATAGAAGATGTGGTTTGTTTTGAACAATCTAATGGAATAGGCGGTGTTTTTTCAAAGTCTTATGATAATTTAAAGCTGACTTCATCGACCACGTTTAGCATGTTTTCAGATTTTTGGATTGGCGAGAATAAAGAAAATATGTTTTGGAGTAAAAAGGAGGCAGTCAATTATTGGCAGGATTATTCTGATCATTTTGATGTTATGTCACATATTCAATTTAACCAGAGTGTCAAAAAAGTTACTTCTCTGGGAGCTTCTAATAGTGGTAAAGAAGGTTGGCAGGTGGAGCTGGAGTCTGGTGTCGTTGAGCAGTGTGAACGCCTTATTCTAGCCATTGGGAATAACCAAATGCCTAGTTATCCTAGCTGGAAAGAGAGTCTTAATCGTGTTGAGTTTTCACATGTTAAAACCTATAGCAATGCAAACCCTTATAAAGGAAAGCGAGTATTGATTATTGGTGGGGGGGAGTCTGCTTCTGATGTGGCTAATGAGGTCTCTCAAGTGGCTGAACAATGCTGGGTGAGTTTACGAAACTCAACTGGCTGGGTGGTTCCTCGTCAAAGGGAAGGTGTTGCGACGGATATATCGAGTCATCGTGGTATGTGGACTTTACCAGTTGCTTCTGGAAATGCGATTAGTAAAACAATCTTGGATAAAGAGCGTGAAAAAAATGATCCCGTTTATGATGCTGTTGTTAGTTTGAATAAATTAGTGAATTCAAAATACGGTATTCGGGGTATTTATGGTACTAAAACACTCGCATTGGCAGAAGCAATTGCTCATCACGGTTGTGAGGTAGTTTCAGGTGTCAAACAGGTTTTGGATGGAGGCACAAAACTTGAGTTAAATGACGGCATGATGCTGGAAGATATTGATGTGATTATTTTTTGTACTGGCTATAAAAACAGTATTCCATTTTTACCCAAACAGTTTAGAAATACCGATCCTCGTCGATTATATAAACATATGTTTAACCCTTCTATTGGTGATCGCATCACTTGGCTAGGCATGGCGAGACCAGGTTTTGGTAGTCAGTTTCCTATTATGGAAATGCAAGCAAGACTGTATGCCTTGGTTATTGCAGGAAAACACAAGTTACCTTCTGCAACAATGATGGAACAGATTGCAGCCTCTGATTGCGCGTACTACCTTGAAATTTTTCAGGAGAATGGGCAGCGGATTCGTAGCTTGGTCGATTATTTTTACTATATGGATGATATTGCGGGTTTAATTGGCTGTATACCGCCATTAAAAAAATACTTTTTCTTACATCCCAAACTTTGGATGCATCTGGTTTATGGACCGACTCAAGCAACTCAGTTCCGTTTAAAAGGCCCTGGTAGTAAAACTAAAATTGCCCATGAAATACTGCACAAACTACCTATTAGTGGTTTTAACACTGTCGTAAAAGCGGGTATTTTAGGGCGTATTAAATACAGTTATCGTCTGCTTGCTCCTAAGCTTCAGAGAGTATAGGAGCTATCCTTTGTTGACCCTATTAAATAATGCAAGGATTGTGATTTCTTTGCAACAGGTCAGGATCGTTTTTTTAGTCCTCTGTTTTTTGGTGTTAATAACGATTGCTGCATCATTGAATTTATCGTCTGAGCAAATGAATATAGAGGTTCTAAAATCACTGGCTATTTTTTTAGTCGGTGTATTTGCGGCAACGATTGCTAATTCAACAGGAGCAGGTGGAGGCATCGTTTTCCTCCCTGTTTTTATGAGTCTGGGCTTTTCAGTCACCGAATCTTTGGCGACAAGTTTTGCCATTCAATGCTTTGGCATGACCTCAGGTAGTTTGTCTTGGATGATACATGCACATAAGGAAAAAAGTTGTTTTAAAACACATTGGGAACAGCTTTATCCCATTTTGTTTATTGCGGTACTGGGTTCCTGTACAGGTTTGTTATTAGCGCAAGCCTATTTCCCTAAGGATGCCCTAAATATTGAACTATTGTTCTCTATTTTTTCTTTATTGGTTGGACTGTTTATCTTGTATAGAACATTAATGAATAAAGGCCAGTATCGAAAATCCAATATATTGAATAAAAAAGAGATAATCGGTTTTATGGTAGTGAGTTTGGTTGGCGGGGCTATTACGGCTTTACTCTCAATAGGTATTGGTGAGTTGTTGGCAATTTATCTAATTTGGCTAGGCTATCGTGTTAATTTTGCTATTGCCGTTGCGGTTTGCGTTACTGCAATGAGTGTTCTGGCCGCCGTGCCTTACTATATTTTTCAGGATCCAGCGATCAACCTATCATTACTTTTATTTGTTGCTCCTGGAGCTTTGATTGGTGGCTATTTTGCTAATCGTCTTACGCTTTATCTTGGAGCCTATCGTGTAAAAATATTCATTTCACTGTGGATTATTCTTAGTGCCTGTGTTTATTTTTTCACATAAAACTAAGTCATTTATATTTAACTGAGATATATCTTTGCAAAGGAGTGCATATGATAAGCCTTAATATTTTTGAAACATCGGTATGTATTATTGGTGCAGGACCTGCAGGAATCGTTTTGGGTAATATACTCTTAGATAACGGTATTGATTGCATTGTGTTAGATCACTATAACCGTCAAGAAATTTATGAAAGAGGGCGTGCAGGAGTACTTGAATCTACGACAGTTAAGCTACTTGATCAACATCAGTTGGCGGATGGTATTTATTTAAATGGACGCATTCATGGGACTAGCGAATTTCGTTCCCCTGGCTATAGTTTGGAGTTTAACTATAGTGAGTTGGTTGGTGGTGAATCTCATTATATCTATCCACAAAGTGAGTTGAATGATGAGCTTATTGAGCGTTTTATTAATAAGGGAGGCAAACTCTTATTTAGTCATAGTATTGACGACATTGAGTTTCAAAATGACAAAATTATTGCGCATGGGCATATAAAAGGGGAGCAAAGAAATTTCTCCATTAAGGCTAAATTATGTGCTGGCTGCGATGGCTACCATGGTATTGCTCGGCGTTCGCTTCCTGACGGTGCGGTGACAAACTATGAGAAGCAATATCCCTTTCGCTGGCTAACCGTTCAGGCTCATGCCGTACCCTCTTCTACGCATGTTATTTATGGTTTGCATCCCGATGGTTTTGCTGCACATTTGCCACGTACCGCGAGTGTTTCTCGTTATTATTTACAGGTTCCTCCAGGTGATAGGGTGGAAGACTGGTCTGATGAGCGTATTTGGTCAAGCTTGGAGAAACGCCTGAAAAAGGAAGGATGGGCGTTGAATAAAGGTGAAATATTTTCTAAAACTATTCTCGAAATGCGTAGCTATGTCATGGAACCCATGCAATATGAGAGGCTTTTATTTGCAGGAGATGCGGCGCATATTATTACACCATCAGGAGGTAAGGGGCTTAACCTCGCGACTCAGGATGCGGTTTCTTTGGCGCAGCATATGACGGATTTCTTTAATAAGGAGCTACCCTTGGCGAGTTTTAATGATTACTCGGAGCAACGTTTGCAAATGATTTGGAGAGCTCAAGATTTTTCTCGTTCAATGCTACATATGTTACATAAAGCAATCACTGATGATGAAAAAGATGTGAGTTTTCTGAACAAAATTAGTGAATCTAAGCTTAAGCAACTCAGCAGTTCGGCGACCTTTGCGCGTGATTTTGCTAGAAATTATGTGGGCATTACATAAGTAGCCGAGTTTATTGAGAAGTCTTTAGTTTTTATGGGGGAGAGAATTAATATCTTGATCCCAGTAAGGGTGCTCATTAAATTGCTCCTTAAGATACTCAATTAATAAGCGTGTTTTTTGTGGTAGGTAGCGGGTATTAGGGTATACCGCATAAGCATGAGTTGATGGGATTGAGTAGTCTGTTAATACGGGCACAAGC
>JALXAX010000150.1 GCA_026991755.1 Thiotrichaceae bacterium
AAAAATCATGAATCAACAGATTACCCTAGTTTCAATCCGCTCTCGGCTGTTATGCCGAGAGATGCATAAATAGTGAGGGCATTCCGCCCACATGGAATTCGTTTCAATCCGCTCTCGGCTGTTATGCCGAGAGATGCTTGATCTTGAGGGTAATTTTTTAAAAGCTCATTGGGTTTCAATCCGCTCTCGGCTGTTATGCCGAGAGATGCCTCTTGATATTGTGTTGAGTGTGGTCGCTAAAGCGTTTCAATCCGCTCTCGGCTGTTATGCCGAGAGATGCTTTACCTTGCCACAAGCACTTATAGCTCGACTAAAGTTTCAATCCGCTCTCGGCTGTTATGCCGAGAGATGCGGTTAAATAATCCGTAATCTCGGTTAAATAAACAGTTTCAATCCGCTCTCGGCTGTTATGCCGAGAGATGCTGCTTAAGTAACAAGAAATTCTTTACCTTTTTTTGTTTCAATCCGCTCTCGGCTGTTATGCCGAGAGATGCACAGAATCACTCTCTATATCCGCAGAAAACAGCGTTTCAATCCGCTCTCGGCTGTTATGCCGAGAGATGCTTTAGTCGTTCTGATGCTCTTCTGCCTGACTCGGAGTTTCAATCCGCTCTCGGCTGTTATGCCGAGAGATGCGAATATGTGGATGCCTGGTTGCTGGATGGTGATGAGTTTCAATCCGCTCTCGGCTGTTATGCCGAGAGATGCATGCAATTGAGGAATAACGGCAACGCGATTAGCTGTTTCAATCCGCTCTCGGCTGTTATGCCGAGAGATGCAACGGGGCCTCCTGTGGCACGTTTGCCACCGAAGTTTCAATCCGCTCTCGGCTGTTATGCCGAGAGATGCAGTGCGGATGTAGAAATCCGCATTGGCTTTGAAGATGTTTCAATCCGCTCTCGGCTGTTATGCCGAGAGATGCCAATAGGTTTCTGACATAACAGAATAGTTATGTCAGTTTCAATCCGCTCTCGGCTGTTATGCCGAGAGATGCGTTTCTTAGAGCCTTCTTAATATGCTTTTTCTGAGTTTCAATCCGCTCTCGGCTGTTATGCCGAGAGATGCCTTTATAGCCGCGTCAAGCTCTTCAACTCTCTGCTGTTTCAATCCGCTCTCGGCTGTTATGCCGAGAGATGCTGACAAAGCCTGACAGTTTTTTGTAGTTATCGTAGTTTCAATCCGCTCTCGGCTGTTATGCCGAGAGATGCTCACTGAACGCTAATACATAGCTGTCATTTTGATTGTTTCAATCCGCTCTCGGCTGTTATGCCGAGAGATGCTTTCTCGCCTGTTTTCTTTGGTGTAGTGGAATATGGTTTCAATCCGCTCTCGGCTGTTATGCCGAGAGATGCCGCTGATATTGATAGCCCCACTACCATTAGCTTTGTTTCAATCCGCTCTCGGCTGTTATGCCGAGAGATGCCACCGCCATCGTCAGGGTCTTTGCACGTGTGGATGTTTCAATCCGCTCTCGGCTGTTATGCCGAGAGATGCAGCCGAGCTGCAGTGTGATGATAACCTGAATAGTTTTTGCGGTGTAGCGCGAAATGGCTGTTTGTGGTGGGATTCAGGTTTGTCATTTTCTTTTTTCTTTCAGTTTTCTTTGCGTTTATAAATACTTTGCTTGATCGCGAAAGGGGCGGGTTTTTAAGCATCGCTATAGGTTCGCGCCATTGATTGTTGTCGCCTATAAAAATAAGTAGTGGGTCAAATCTGTGTTTTGCCGACAAATAGGTTAATTCAGTACCTTGTCGGATGGCGTTCCTTATCCGACCTACCTATACAAAACCACAGGTTTAACTCACTACCAAAAAACAGTATTAAATAATCAATGGGTCTTCAAAGTTGGTGGCTTTGAATTTACCAAACTCTTTTATATGTTTTTCAACAGGTTCTATTAATCGGTATATCCTTAGATTATCCTCCTTTTCGTCCATTTCTGCCAGTAGTTCTGCTTCTAATAATTCATAAGTGGCTTCGCTGACGGTGCATTCGAAGACAGAGTACTGGACGCGTTCGCCATAGTCTTGGCAAACTTTTGCTATGCGCCTTAGTCGTCGGCTACCTGCGGTTGTGTCTGTTCCTGATATATCGTAGGTGATGAGTATTTTCATGGGTGTTTGATGGTGGATTGATGATTAAGAGGGTTGATTAAGGAACCTCTGATTAAGTCCAAAAATTGGAAGCGACACTTTAGTGTCGCCCATAAGCTATTGAAATAATGTTGTTTTGGCGAGGCTAAAGCCTCACGTCCTACTTGATCAGAGGTTCCTTAAGAGGGTTGATTAAGTGCCGTTATTTGTGCAGGTAGGGAATATAAGCTTCAATGTCTCCCCGTAAATAGCGTGCCAAAATACGTGCTTGTATGAGTGGCAGTAGTCCAATTTCTATAGATTGTTCTAGCAGAGGGTGATTGAGCGTTTCTTTTTTGCGTTCTTGATAGGCGATTAATAAGGTTTTTCTGCCTTTGTCGTTGAGTAATACGCTACCCCCTTCTCGATAGTCAAAATCTTTTTTACGAATCTGACCGCGATTAATAAGGGTTAATGCCAACCTGTCGCCCAACACGGCGCGAAATTCTTCTAAAAGATCTAGCGCTAAGGCGTGTCTGCCTGGTCTTACGGT
The DNA here is from genome assembly GCA_026991755.1 of Thiotrichaceae bacterium. Taxonomy (GTDB): domain Bacteria; phylum Pseudomonadota; class Gammaproteobacteria; order Thiotrichales; family Thiotrichaceae; genus HyVt-477. Next base: position 2,626 of record JALXAX010000150.1, read on the forward strand.
GTGTAGATAACCTAGCTGTGAGTCTAATCCAACAGTTTCGAGTGCGCTTCTACAGTCATTTAACAGTAAGGCATAGAGGAAGGAAATCAACGCGTTAATGGCATCTTTGGGTGGTCTTCGGCTACGCTTGGTGTAATGGAAGTCTTTGCGCATAGCGGGTTTGATCATTTGATTAAATTGCTCAAAATAAACCCGTGCGGCATCACCTTCTAGCCCTCTAATGGAGTCTAGCGATTCTGCAAATTCTAAGTTTCGTAAGTTAATCGCGAGTGCGTTGGCGGCTTTTGTGAGTGCTTTTTTATCGTCTTTGTTCTTGCTGTCTCTGGCGCTACGTTGTAACACTTGTCGGCTATTGCGAAGCTTTCCTGCGATAAAAGCCTTGGCTACCTCTAAGGTGATGGCTTCATTATCAGCCGCACGAAATTGTGCCTGTCGTAACAGAATATTGCCATTTACTCCGCCTTCTACTCGTGCTTGAAAACGTCCATGCTCGTTGAGCCAGACTACCGTTCGACCATCGTCTGCATTGCGTGCCATTAGTGCAGCACTCATGCTAACTCTGCCTAAACAGACAATACTACCTAAATGATGCAGGGGGATTTGTTTGGCTTTTTCTTTGTCGATCATAATCACTAAGGTTTCGCGCTCAAGCCGTAGGTATGCGCCTTCGGTCATCACGTAAAGCGTGTTGAGTGCTTGTCTCATAGTTCTTCTCCTTCGACTTTAAACAGATTTTTGCGTAATTGCTGAAGGCGCTCAGTACTTGCGACGATATCAGGCTGACAGGTTTGGCGAAGCGAGCAAGCACGGCATAAAGCGCGCTCTTGGGTTGGCTCAGGCATGATGCCTGAGGCGATAAGTTTATGGGTGTGGTTAATGAGTTGGATGGTGTGTTCACGTAAGGCATCGGTTATTTTTACAATACGTCGACGGTGGCTTTTGTGATGGTAAATAGCGCCTTCAGGGATGGCTTTGCCCGTCATCTCTTCCAGACATAGGGTTTGAGCCATTAATTGCACATCATCATGCATTTTTTTCTGTCGACTACCGTGTTTGTATTCAACAGGGTAGGGTGTGCCATCGGGCAAAAATTCGACCACATCCGCCTTGCCTGTTAGTTGATAAGTTTCGCTATACAGCGGCAAGCTACGTTCAACCTGTATGCCTTCTTCAAAACCACTTTCGCCACTGTCGACTCGTTTGTGCGCCAGGTTACCCTTAACGGTAAAGACGTTATCGGTAAAGGTTTGCTCTTGATGAATCAAAGCGCACTGGCGCGGGCAATAGCTATAGTGCTGAAGCGCGGAGAGCATAATGGGTTGTTGGTTTTTCATCTGATGGTAGTGATGTTTTCTTGTTGGTTAATCGGTAACCCAGTTTTCTAATCTCAAGCCAGGGACGCGTTCAAACTCTCTGGTATTATTAGTGACGAGTATTAACCCTTGTGATCTAGCATGTCCTGCAATCATCATGTCATAGGGGCCTATGGGTTTTCCCATGTTATAAAGCTCTGATCTGATTTGTCCGAAATGCGCGGCTGCGGTTTCGTCAAAAGTTAATATATCCAGCCTTGCTGCCATGCCATCAATGTCAGCCTGATTTTTCTCAGGTTTTGATGACCTTTCTGTGCCGAAAACTAGCTCACCCCAGGTTATGGTTGATATTGCCATCTGCCCTTCATGACGTTTAAATGAAGCTCTTACCTCATTCGGTCTGTTTTTTATCGTGTAGATAACGATATTAGTATCCAGCATATATTTGATCATTGAATACCTCTAGAGAGAGTCCCTAAGCTGATCGGTTGGTTGCTCTCTTTCTTCCATAAAATCATCAGTGATTTGCGGGCGATCAAACCAGTCGTCCCATGATTCATTGATTGGAGTAATAATACGTTGGTTTCCCATTGATATAATACTGACTTCGCAGACTGAATCAGGCAACTCCACGGCTTTAGGCAAGCGAACCGCCTGGCTTTTATTGCTTTTGAATATTTTTGTTTGGGTGATAGTCATAGTTTTGTATATCCATTTTGTATATCCTTAAATAGTACGCTGTTCTATCATGAATATAAAGTGGGTTTCTCCTTTATTTGATCGCCTTCTCATTATTGTTTACTATAAATATTAAACAATACATTAATGTATATATTAAATAATGCCAAGAATGGAGTGCGTAATGAGTATAACCAGTCGTGACATCATCCCCCTTAGTCAAATCAGAGCGCGGTTCACCGAGCTTGCTGATCAGGTCTCTCAAGGTCAGGAAAAAATCATTACACGTAATGGTGAAAGCTATGTGGCTTTAATTGATTCAAAAAAACTAGATTATTATCATAATCTTGAGAAGTCGCATTTGCACCTTCTCTTATTGAATGAAGTCGAGCAAGGTCTTGATGATGTCACTAATCAAAACATCATTGGTTTAGCAGAATTTCGTAAAAAGCATGGGCGTAATAAGTAATGGCTCAAGCTATTAATATCCAGATTACCGCTAATTTTGAGCATAACCTTGCGTCTATCCGTTGCTATTTACATCAACACTATCAAGCCGATCAGTATGAAAGCCTGCTAGATACCCTTTTTGATACCATTATTCCAAACCTGCAATCACACCCCATGATTGGTTTCGATTTTCTGGCACAAACAGTCAACAGTATTGAAGAGCTAAAACAGGTTGAAAGAATAAAAGCCCGTTTGCCTGAAGGGGCTTCTATTCGACAGTACAATGATCAAGATTATTTACTACTCTATTCTTTACACACTACTGAAATAGCACTTCTTGCTATTAAGCATCAACAGCAAATGCTTTATGATTTGCGGGATGTTGATGGCTGATTTTTGGATTATTAATGATTCCTATTTTATTGATCTTTAAAATCCTTCAATAATCTCAGGCTCTAGCCCATCTAATGTTGCAAGTTCAAAACTACCATCTGGCTGAATGGTATCCCTTAATGTGTTATGTACTTTTGATGAAGAGTACTGACCACCTTTGCTGTTATGTTGCCACCATAGTACTTTTAGTACTTCCATGCTGCCATCAGGTCTGGCTGATGAGGTATCGTTCTCTAGCATTTTGGGTAATACCTGTTTTATGGTTTCAGCATCCTTATCGCTAAAGCCTGTTTTCACCGCTAGTTGAGGGTTCATACTGCCGTAGAATACATAAATGCCTTTATCTACTCGATGTTTCATGCCCATTGTGTCAGAGGCTTTTTTTCCGCTTGCGGTATCTTCACCACTCACACTTTTGGTTATTTGAGTGCTAGTAATCGTTACAGGCTCTACACTAAATGCAGAATGTACGCTCATAGGGCCTCGAATAGCTATAGATACTCCATCACCTTTTTTCTTGCCTTTAAAGGCTAATACTTGTCCAAAGGTACGTACATCAAACCATGTTTCACAAGCCAGTTCTGCCGCACCCTCTTCAGTTAGTTTTTTGCCTAAGGCTTTATCTGCTCTATCTTTTAAACTGGTTGCATCATCGACTTTTCGATCATCGGACTGAACAAATATTGTTTCTCCGTTTTCAATTAATCGGTCACGAATTTTGCGCTTGATAGCAACATCTGTGATTTCACCAAAACCTTCATAATCGGTTCTAGGGCGGTTACCATTTAGAGGGTCTCCATTGGGATTTGCATTCTCAACCCGTAATACAACGGCAAAGTCTATTTTGTTTTGTAATGTCATTATTAAGCTCCTAATTCTTCGGTAATATTTTCGGTTTTATCTTTGCTCTCTGACTTCTTCCATAAGTCTTTTCGCTGGCTATGGAAGGCCAGTAAAAATTCACTAGATAACGGGGATGGGTTTATAAAATCGTCGCTTGAGAATTTATCCATCACATCATCGATTAAATTATCTAGTTTAATTAATAAGCCAGGGTGAATTCGAGGCTTATAAGAGGTTAATGAAAGTTCAATGTTCTTCCATGTTTTATAGGGGTGCATTGAAAATTGATGCATCAATCTTGTAGCGCTGGTTGGACGCTTGTTACCTTTATCTAATGCGCTGTATTCAAGATAGTCTGCAATTGCTAGTAGGCGACCATATAAATAATCTCTTGTTGTTCTATCTGTCTCTAATGCCATTTTATAACTCCTTTCTTTTTGTGAGCCTCTCACCAAGGCACAAGTAATACCCAATGTTTTTTCCCATTCCCAAGCTTCCATTCCTACTCGATTACATAAGCGGTTATGGCAAGAGGTAATTAAATCTTGAGGAATAGCTGTACCGTCAATAATGCAGGGCAATAAGCGTTCTACTGTTGCCTTGCGTAGCTTGTCATCTATGCGCTGACCATAAGCGGCTTCTGCAATATCTTTGGGTGAAGGTGCGCCAATGTATTTCACATCTTTGGAATAGTTCTGATGCCACGAAACACTTTTATGCCAGTTTTCAATGCGCTCTAAAAAGTCTGATCCTGTAAGTTCTCGGTAGTAGGTAATTGCCATTCGACCAGGTGTTGCTGAATCTAAGCCCATAATGATGATTTGCTCAGTTGCGCCTAGCTTTGAGTGGTAGCCCGCAATTTGCTTTGATAGCTTATGCGCAAATGCTTGACCTACATCTCCGATACTTTGGGAGCTATTTTCGCTTTCAACGTCCATACCAAATAGTTGATGGGTATTTGAGAATGGGTCTGGAATGTCTATTCCCGCTTTAGCCCAGGCAACAAAGACTTGTTTATCATTTTTATAGGATTGTCTTTGAATTAACCAACGTAGCGCCGCATGAGCTTTTTGAACTACATCAGAACTTACATCGAAAGCTTGTTTCCCGTTTTTATCTGTAAATCTCCCTCGAAATGTATAGCCACTAGCATCATTTGCCGATATGAGTTTTGCTCCATCACCTGAATATAATATCTTTGCTGGGTACTTCTTAACCATCCATCCATTATTATCCCCAGTTATAGAACAGAACCCCCTATTCATTTTCAACCATTCTTTTGTTGTATCTTTACCATAGAATTCTATCCATGAATTCATTAGAGAGCGATCTAACCAAGTTGCACTTTCAGGGATATTAGGGGTTTCTACTTTCCACCTAACTAGCACTGATTCAGGGGAGTTACCCGAAGTAATCGCAGAGTATATTTTTGGTTTATCCTCTTTATTTCCTTTCCACTTTACTAATATCTTGCCACTCTCATTAAGGGGAATAATCTTATAATTGATAAGATCTTGTACAATATTTTCTTTTTTTACATATCTATAAATAGCTGAAAGTTTGGGGTGAGAGGCGGCATTGACCCATTGCTCAAGAAAGGTTATATATTTCTCAAACTCTTGATAGCTTTTTTTTGCTGCTTTGCTATCACTAAACTTAAAAAGATCGCCCGCAACATATTTTAAGTAATCACACAAAGGATGTGCTACTGGCCCACTACTTCTAGCATCTGAATCTTCAGTACAAGGTATAATTGTAGGTTGATCATCTTTATTGATGACTGAGGCTCGTAGAAATTTTCCTTCACCATTGATTACTACCTCAACTTGCGCTCTCTGAGTTGTATGATAAATAGGAATCAAAGGTGTTTTTGCCTTTAAATTTATAAATTCAGGAACCTTCTCACACTGCTCATAGGTTTCATATAATTGAGTTATCCAGCTCATATTTCTAGCCCCTCTTCTTTAAGCCCTGAAAAGTTCTCTTCTGGTTTGAATGTTTTGGCTTCCATTTCACGAACAAACTTCTTTATGGTGCAATCTTCAGGACGTGGAAAGCTAATCACGCCATTTTTCATCACGGGATTCCAGAAGCGAGTTTCCAATTTGTTTTCTCCTGTCTCATCGGGGTAATCAAAACCGTGAAACATGAGGGCGTATGCAAGCTCGCCATTATCATCAAAAGCGCTCTCGCCTGAGCCAAATTTGCAAGGCTCTACATAGCCCTGACAATCACGAGTACCTAAAAATATATCTTGTCTTCCTCCGCGTTTTAACATCCTTTCGGCTATGGCTTGATGTTTGGGGGCAATGCGATCATTTGCTAATTCGGGGCGGTGCGTATTCCATTCAAAATGAGCTTTTACCTGATATTCGACATTGTGTAGAAAGGTATAAATAGCCAGGGTATTTCCACCGTTAAAGTTCTGTGGTTTAGTACCTTTGGTTTGAGTGCGAATTTGATTAATAACTCTTACTTCATCAATCACCCAAATAAAAGTGGGCTTCCAATAAATAGATTTCGCTATGCCTTTTAGGGCTTCATAAGTAGGAATATGGTAAGAGAATTTCTCACCCCCTGTTTTGGTAACAGGGTCAGTAAAGAGGGCATAACGTCCCCATACTTTAAATTCAATAGGTTTTGATTTAAACACAATAAGTCTCCGTTTCTCCTGTCGGTTCTTCACTCAAACCAAACTCGTTATCGTAATATTCTGTATGCAAATAGAGCACTTCCATCACCTCTGGCTGAACTGGGTGTACTGCCCCGCTTTCTTTTAGCTTATCCAACAAGTAGGGGTAGACATTAACGGTGTATTGCTGGGCTTCACGAAGCAATTGAATTTGTTGTGTAATATCTGAAACAGCGCATAATTCTGTAATTAGTTCTTTTCCTCTTACACCGTAAGGGACAACAATACCTTGTGTGGGTGCATCAATGGTTTTAAATGCTTTGGCAGCTGACATAAAGGCTTGCTTGAAGTAGATTTCAGGAGGTTTTTTATCATTGCTTCGGAGGTATTCTCCAACTGCGTTCTTATTCTGAGCCAAGAGACTTATTAAACTATCATCATGTCCAATATCTTTGGTTGTAAGCGGGTAATCCATTTCATGCTTGCGATCAAAAAAGTAATACTGAAAATAGCGTTGCATTGCTTTTGGACCAATTAGATCATTGTCAAAATGTTCAGGGTTTGCCTCAAACTCAATTAACATTCGTTCAGTATTTTCTTTACCTACTTTGAGACTAGGCAACATATCCAGGTTTTCATTTTCTGGATTCACTATATAAACCGTACCTAACGTCCGTTTACCGTTTCGGTTACAGCGCCCAGCCGCTTGTGCAATAGAATCAAGCCCTGCTGTAAAACGAATGACAGTACCAAAATCAACATCTACTCCAGCCTCAATAAGTTGCGTGCTGACACAGATCAAAGGGGTATCCGCATCAAGCGTACCCCTTAATTCTTTAAGTATTTCTTTACGGTGTGCAGGACACATATTGGTACTGAGGTGCATCACTTTGTAGCTACTGTTATCACGACAGTATTGATAAATCTCTTGTGCTGCTTTCTTTGTATTTACGATGACTAAACAACTATTACTTTCTGCTATTTCTTCAATTGCTAAACCTGCTATTGCATCAAGTGACCAGCCACCTACTTTTGTTTTGTTAATCACTTCAACACGTTTTAAGTCTTCAAATAGCTTTTGAGTATCGCTGACTATTTCATTGTCTTGTGTGAATGAGAGTGTTCCTTTTTGCGGATCAACCTTATTAAGTAAAGGCTGTGTAGCTGTGCATAACACTACGGAGCTTTTACAGCTATTTGTTAGAAAATTAATGGCATTACAAAACAGGTGTGTGCAATTGATAGGGAGTGTCTGGATTTCATCAAAAATAATCACAGAATTAGCAAGCTGATGCATTCGCCTAACTCCTCGTGTTCCAGATGAGAATAGCGTTTCTAAAAATTGTACCGAGGTGGTGTAGACAATCGGAGCATCCCAGTTTTCTGAGAGTATTTTGTTGTAATAGGTTTGGTTTTCAGGCGCAAGATTTGAGTGGTGTTCTAACACTATATCGCCATGGGTATCTCCAAGCGTTTTTCTTGCATCTTGCGCGTTTTGATCAATGATGGAGGTAAAAGGGACGATATAGATAATGCGATCAAGCTTGTACTTTTCAGCGTGTCGAAGTGCAAAACGTAGACTAGCTAGTGTTTTTCCTCCCCCAGTGGGTACGGATAAGGTAAATATGCCTTGTTGTCGCTCTGCGGCTGTTAAGCATTCATTGGATATTTGATGACGTATTTTGTTTACATCGCTATCTATTTTAAAGCTAGATAATCTACTTTCTAATCGCTCAAGCAACTGGCTAAAAGTGATGTAGCTATTGTTTTGTCGCTGTTTTGCTGTTTCTGGGCTTTCAAAGTCGGCTGAATCCTGACGGTCTGCATCAATCAGACAGCTAAACAGGAATCGAATCAATAGCCCAGAATGAAATTGAAATAAGGCTAGATTATTGTCTAGCTTTTTTACGATATTAGTTAAGGCATTTTGAAAGTTGTTGATGAGTTCGGGGCTTTCTATTAACTTAAGATAGCGACTTTCAATATTCTTCTCCATATTTGCCAAGGCTTCTTTTAGATGTGTTTTATCATCCTCTTTAGCCATTCGTTTTGAGAAGCTATCTTCTCCTGTACTCTTTTTATTAGATGTTATGTTGTCTATGAGACCTGAATGATGAGAAGCAATACAAAGCGCTAAAACTTGAGCAACAATGTTTTCTACTTGCCCTTTATTGGCAAGTGTTTGCCAAATTAATTGTGCGCCTGCACTTGAATGGTCTATTTTACCCTTCATTGCTTTGGAGTCAGTGTACTCATCTGCATCGGGGTTAATATTCCCAACGGCTGAATTTAGGTAGTGTTGGAACTGTTGGCTGTATTTTCCTAAATCATGGAGTAAACCAATGAGTTCTCCACTAGCTTCCAAATCAATTTTAGAAGCATGCTCCTTTGATAGTTTAGAGACACCTGTTAGGTGTGATTCTAATGATTGAGATTTTTTATCAAATTCTCTTTGGTGTGCAATAAAAGTCATTTTTTAACGTGCTATGCCCCTTCTATAGCGGTTTACAAGAAGTAGTCACAATTTCCTTGAACAAGAAGAACTCAAGAAATATATTGAATATTCAGCCCTTTAGTGATTAACCATACCTTAATGTTGTATAAATAATCAACATAAAATTGTTTGTTTTTTTAAGGGGTAGCTCTAAAGATTTCCTAATTACCCAGATGTCTCCGCCATAGTTACAGACATCACCATGAAAATAATAAATGTTCATATGGAGCTGTAGGTTGCGGGTGAGGAACCCCAACAATAGTGCTACGTCATTTGTTGGGCTTCCTAACGTCAGCCCAACCTACAGATTCTATGAGATATTTATAAGTATGGTTGAGACAAGCTACGTAATCAGGAAAGATTTTGTAGGAGAGAGTGAAGGGGGGGTGTGCTGGTGAGGCTTTATCTATAGCAGGTCGATCCTCTTGCAGGATCGACCCGATGTATCGGGTCTTGTTTTTGCTAACCGTGCAGCTTCTCAGGATGCATTAAGTTTTCTTCCATGTGTAGGATTTCATCAATGCCTGAGATGATGTATTTAGGGTCCGCTGCCAATTTTTTATCAGAAATTTTCCCATTGTAATCTAGTGCAGTCAGTAGGTGTTTGATGCAATTGATACGTGCTTTTTTCTTGTTATCGGAACGTATAATCGTCCACGGGGCGAGGGTGCGGTTAGTCTCGTTAAGCATTTGGAATTTGGCGATGCTGTAATCATCCCAATATTTTTGTGCGAGTTTGTCCACAGGGGAGAGTTTGTACTGTTTTAGAGGGTCGGTTTTGCGCGCATCAAAACGTTTTTTCTGCATCTTTTTGGAAACAGAAAAATAGAACTTGAACAGGTTGATGCCGTCTTTAACCAACAGCTCTTCAAACATGGGGGTGGCTTTTAGAAAGCGTTTGTGTTGCTCGTCGGTACAGAAGTTCATTACGGGTTCGACCATAGAGCGGTTGTACCAAGAGCGATCAAATATAACGATTTCACCTGCTGAGGGTAGGTGTTTGATGTAGCGTTGAAAGTACCATTGGGTTCTTTCTTGATCGTTAGGTTTTTCTAGAGCGACAACGCGTACACCACGGGCATTCATATTGGCGATGATGCGTTTGATGGTTCCGCCTTTTCCTGCTGCGTCACGGCCTTCAAAGAGCATTACCACGCGCATGCCTTTTTCTTTTACGGTTAGCTGTAGCTTCATCAATTCAAGCTGTAATCGCTTTAGTTCTGCTTCGTAACTTATATGGGAGCGTTTGATATGTACGGGGATGCGTTTGCTGCTTTTTTCTTTGTCCACGTTACGGTGAGCTATGCCTTCGGTTAGCTTTATTTTGTCGGCTTTTACGGGTTTCTTTTTGTGGGGCTTTTTAGCTTCAGCGTGCTCGTTCTTTTCTGTGTCTAGTGCCTCGACGGTATTTTCTACCGTGGTATTTGTTGTATCTGATGATGCTTTGTTATCCATTGATTAGCCCTTAGTGTGTAAACTTACCTTTCTTAACGCGTTCTGCTTCCATGAGTTCTACTTCCCTTGCTCCTGATATAACGATTTTTGGGTCAGGTACAAAGTCCAGATCTGGGTTGAGTCGTTCGTAGGGTACGGAATTTAGTATGACTTTCATGGCATTGAGTCGCGCTTGATGTTTGTCGTTAGAGCGTATGACTGTCCACGGTGCTGTGTTGGTATGTGTGCGTCTTAACATTTGATATTTTTGATGGGTGAAGTCATCCCAGCGTTCTTGCGCCTGTAAGTCTACTTCGCTTAGTTTCCACTGTCTTAATGGATCGTCTTTACGACGTTTAAAGCGTTTGGATTGCTCTTCTTTGGTCACACTAAAATAGAGTTTGATGAGGATGGTTCCTTGTCTTACCAAGTCTTTCTCGAAACCTGTTACGCCTTTCATAAAATCTTTATATTGTTGGTCAGTGCAGAAGCCAAAAACAGGTTCGACCATGGCGCGGTTGTACCAGCTTCTATCAAATAATACGACTTCGCCACCACGGGGTAGCTCGGCAATATATTTTTGGAAAAACCATTGTGTGAGTTGGTGCTCTGTGGGTTTGCCGAGTGCTACCACGCGGTAGTGTTTTTCATTCATGTAGCGTGTTACACGACGAATGGTACCGCCTTTGCCTGAGGCATCACGTCCTTCAAACAGGATAACCATGCGGGTCTTGGTTTCTTCCAGATACTTTTGCATTTGTATCAACTCTGCCTGATACGGTTTGAGACTTTTTTCTTTATTACTTTTGATCAGTACTTTTTTGTTTTCAGGTTGAAACTCTTTTAACTTTTTTAGGGCTTTAAGTTCGCGTTTGAGTTTCTTTAGTTGTGATTTCTTCGCTTTCTTTTTAGCCTTTTTTTTGTTTTTTTTCGTTTTCTTTTTAGTAGCAATAAGGGTTTCATCAACAAGTGCATTCTCATCGTTGGCTATTGTTTGTGTTGCTGTGCTTTCTTCTGTCATGAATAGACCTTAAATGAATGTGAAAGATGATTTTGAAATCAGCTTGTATAAACCTAAATTCCTCAGTTAACCGCTTCCAGCACTGATTAAACTACTGATAGTATTAAAGTAAGAAGCTCTATCTATCTTCACTTATAGAGTGAAGGCGCTACAGCCTATAGAGCAACCCTGCTGAAGCTTCTAAGTTTCGCTAAAGCTCAACTAAGTCTTCAGCTGACTGGCT
>JALXAX010000151.1 GCA_026991755.1 Thiotrichaceae bacterium
GTTCATGGAATAGACAAAGTTCCCTCCACCTAGCAGGGGGAGGGTTAGGGAGGGGGTAGATAGTCTGATAAAAAAGACGACCTTAGAACATCTCCCCCCCTCCCCAGCCCTCCCCCCAAAGGGGAGAGGGAGCTTATTTCATTTAGCATTGAACAGCCTGACCCAATCTACTAAAAGTGACTAAATAGTGTTTCTATTCTTCTATGGTTGCTCTTTTAATCCCTTTAAAAATATCATGCAATGTAGATTCTGGCACTTCACCCACCAAAGTAACAGCATGGCCTTCATAGACTTTAGACAATATGTTTAAAGCCCCAGACTGTATAGGCTTAAAACGTTTTTCATCATTTTTATCATCCGTAGAGATAAAAACAGAAACGGCACTTAAACCATCACTTATAATAATCTGCTCATCTTCGCCTTGAGGGTTTTTAACTTTATCGGCGGAAACAATATTAAACCCTTTAGGCAAGGGATCAAAAAACCATTCACTATACTGATCATGGTTGCCTGTATGTTTTTCAGCTGCTGCTTCGATGTCATTATCAACGGGTAGTACAGTATCACTGTCCATAATCATAGATTCACTGACACCACCCATAAGTGAGTTCGGCATCGCCGTTACTACTGATATCGGTTGAGTCATCTTTGCTGATGTTGTTTGGCTATTAACCGTACCAGAAACAACAATAGAATCATCAGGCTCGGTACTTTCTGTAATCACTTCACGTTCAGAAAGCACTTTAAAATCAGTAAACATAAAGCGTTCAACTGGCTTATGATCTTGATTAATTAGAGAATACTTTAGCAACACGCTGCGATCTAAATCGATACAGTACTTTTGTAAATAACGTTTTCTATCTTTAGGTCGTGCTAACACAATGCGACAAGGGCGACCTGCTACTTTACCCATTCCACCTAAATCAAACGAATAAACCTGTTGCATCTTTGAGGTGATTTTCGGCATGCCCGCCAATGAGAATACAGTAGACTCTTTAACGTAATCATCGCCGCCCTCATCAAGAGAGGCAATGACCTCTTTTTCAGCGCCACTTTCAATCGTATGCTTAATGGATAAATTAGAGACTTCACCCTCTTTCACATACACCAAATTACCTTGGTACTCCAAGGTATGCAAAGCATCGTTCATTTGGTTTAGCAGAATAACCGCATCATTAGCAAACAATGATGGCGTTATAAAAAGTAAACTAGTCGCAACAGCCAATCGGCTAAAAGAAATACGCATCATACGATTAAAAGTTTGCAGCATAACTAGCCGCTCTCACTGAAGGCATAATGGCAGAAGTAGACGCGTACTTAGCATGGTTATTAACATAGCCTTTTAAACGATTTCGCCATTTTGCATCAATCGCCTCAAACTGGGTTGCCTTGTTGCTGGCTACCACTATCGGATGCATCGTAGCCTTAGCTGTTTCAGTCGGTTGCTCAGCAACAAGAGCCATCGTAGTAGCATCAAACGAAGGAGTATTTTGACTCTGCTTCATATTAATACCCACCACAGCGACCGCTGCAAGGCTAGCGGCAAGTGCCATCCCCGTGACAGGTCTTAACCAATTGCGAGAGACAGGCTCATTAGCCGCTTCTTTAAGATGGACTTGACCGTACTCAGGTTCCGCCTCTAATTGCTCATGAATTCCCATCAAGAAATTAGGCTGTACCGTTACCGAGGCTTGTTCATTTCGCATCGCCTCACCAATCAAAGAAAAATGAGCGACTTTCTGTTGCAAGTCTTTATCTTTCTGTACCTCATCAAGCATTCTACGTTGTTCAAACGCACCTGCTTCATCATCAAGAAAAGCTGATAAATATTCTGTTATGGATGTTGTTGTATTTTTATTCATATCATTGCCCTACTCTAAGGGTTTCTTGTAGTTAGTTCTTGCTATATGTAATAAGTTCATGTTCATACCTATTCAACATACGGCCCATTTAGTCCATTAATGGTGCTATTTTTGTTTCAATTGACTCTCTTGCACGAAAAATCCTTGATCGTACGGTACCGATTGGGCAGTCCATTGCATCAGAGATTTCTTCATAACTAAATCCTTCGATTTCTCTTAAGGTAATAGCCGTACGTAAATCATCAGGCAAGCTTTGTATCGCTTCAATAATGACTTGATGTATTTCGTCTTTCTGCATTTCACTTTCAGGGGTACCTCGTTCATGTAGCCCTTCAGCGCTTTCATACTGCTCCGCTTCTTGTGCATCAATATCATTCGCAGGCAAGCGACGACTCATCGTCACCAAGTGATTCTTCGCTGTATTGATAGCAATTCGGTACAACCATGTATAAAAAGCACTATCACCACGAAAGTTCTTTAAACCTTTATACGCTTTGATAAAGGCTTCTTGTGCAATATCCATAGCAATATGTTGATCACGCACGTAACGCATAACGAGATTAATCACTTTCTGCTGATACTTAAGTACCAATACATCAAAAGCTTTCTTCTCACCTGCTTGTACACGCCTAACCAGCTCTATATCTGTTTGGCTTGTGCCCATATGGGGCTTGTCTCCTTATAATCGGCTTATCCAGAAACTTGCGCGAGAACTAGAAACTACTACAAACCCCATCAACATCATAACCTGAGATTATGATGCTCCTGTGATTTTCGCTACGTTTCTAGTTGTCGGACAAGCTCCTAGCCTGGGCAAAACCATTCACTCTTTATAGCTGGTTATTAAACAGTAACTGCATCAATCAACACAATCAGTTTAATAGACCTAATAGGCTAAAAAAGTTCCATTTTTACCGTAAAATTTTTATTACTATTTCATGAATGAGGATCAAAAACATATTTAATGAAGCTTCATTGGCGGAAATAGTAAAATCAGTGCAATATATTACCTGTTTTTATCAAAAAATAACAAGTTATGTATGACGTTCTCATCATAGGCAGTGGCGCAGCAGGATTAACGCTAGCACTAAGCCTACCCAATAGCATGAAAGTAGCGGTACTCAGTAAGCACGAACTGACAGAAGGAAGTACCTTCTACGCGCAAGGCGGCATTTCTGCGGTATTAGACGAAACAGATTCGGTGGAATCACATATTCAGGACACTCTTGATGCAGGTGCAGGGCTTTGTCGTGAAGATACTGTTCGTTTTGTGGTAGAAAGTGGCCCCGAAGCCATACGTTGGCTAGATGACATCGGCGTGCCTTTTACCAGAGAACAAACAGAAGACGGCACTAGCCAACTTCATCTAACCAAAGAAGGCGGTCATAGCCATAGACGCATAGCACATGCCGCAGATGCCAGTGGACGCGCCATTGAAACAACCTTATTAGATGTCGCTAAAAGCAAAAACAACATAGATTTGTTAGAACACCACATCGCAATCGACTTCATCACCACTCGACGCCTGGGCTTAAAAGAAAACCACTGCTTAGGCGCTTATGTGCTTGACAAAAAGAACTGTAAAATCAAAACCTTCTCAGCAAAACATAGTGTGATAGCAAGCGGAGGTAGCAGCAAAGTTTACCTTTATACCAGCAATCCCGATGGGTCAAGTGGCGATGGTATCGCCATGGGGTGGCGTGCAGGGTGTCGCGTAGCCAATATGGAGTTTATGCAATTCCACCCCACTTGTTTATACCACCCACATGCAAAATCCAGTCTGATTACCGAAGCAGTACGCGGCGAAGGCGGTAAATTAAGGCTCCCCGACGGTACACGTTTTATGCCCGATTACGACCCGCGAGCCGAACTAGCACCGCGAGACATCGTCGCCCGTGCTATCGACAATGAAATGAAGAAACGCGGTATAGATTCGGTCTTTTTAGACATCAGCCACAAACCCAAAGACTTTATAGTAGAACACTTCCCTAACGTCTATGAGAACTGCCTGCAATTTGGCTACGACATGGCAAAAGAACCCGTCCCCGTAGTACCCGCAGCCCACTATACCTGTGGCGGTATCATGACAGACCTGGACGGGCGCACCGATGTAGACAACCTATATTGTATAGGCGAGGCCTCCTTTACAGGCTTACACGGTGCAAACCGTATGGCTAGTAACTCGCTATTGGAGTGTATTGTATTTGGTCATGCGGTCAGCAAAGATATTATTAAACGAGCTGAAGAGCAAAGCAATAAGTCAACCTCACCGATAACCCACATACCCATACCCGATTGGGATGAAAGCCGTGTGACCGACTCAGATGAGCGCGTAGTCATCAACCATAACTGGGACGAAGTGCGTCGTTTTATGTGGGATTATGTCGGAATTGTTCGTACAACTAAGCGTCTAGAGCGAGCACATAACCGAATGCGCCTACTGTTATCTGAAATTGACGAATACTACTCAAACTTTCGAGTAACTGGTGACCTCATAGAGCTGCGCAACCTGGCTATCGTGGCAGACCTCATCATACAATCGGCATTACAGCGGCATGAAAGTAGAGGTTTGCACTACACGTTAGACTACCCTAAATCTGATCCATCACTGGCTAATGTAGACTCAATCCTCGATCCGATCCGAGTTAGCTAGGAGGCTGTCCGATAACCAATGACGTAGCCCGTATTCCACAAACTCCATACGGGCTACGTTACTTACGACCCTTAAAAATAGTTAGTATACTTAGGGCTCATTAATGTACAATTATGTACACAATGTACATTAATGGTGTGTAATATGATAAGCGTAACCTTTACTGAGTTCAGAAAAGATGCATCCGCCTTATTCTCTGCTGTAGAAAATGGTGAAAAAATACAGGTTTTCAGACATGGAAAGCCCATAGCTGAAATTCTGCCATTTAAAGACCCAGCCAACCATCTTCCATCGTGGAAAAAAAGAAAGATAAGACATTCAATCAAAGGTGCAGAATTATCTTCGCTAATAGTGAGTGAACGAGAAAAAGCATCATGAGAGTGTTTTTTGATACTTCTTCGTTTGTAAAAAGGTTTGTCGAAGAAGTGGGAAGTGAGCAAGCAGTCAATATTACAAATAATGCTTCAGAAGTAGGTTTAAGTATAATCTGTTATCCTGAAATTATTTCAGCCTTAAATCGAAAGTTAAGAGCTGAGTTCATTACTGAAGAAACGTACGCTGAATTAAAAAACGAAGTATTACAAGATATTGAAGATATAGACATTGTTAATTTAACTCCAAGTGTACTAGAGAAAACAACAGACTTATTAGAAAATAATGTGTTGAGATCATTAGATGCTTTTCATATTGCCTGTGCTTTAGAATGGCAAGCAGAGTTATTTGTATCTTCAGATGAAAGGCAAGTAACAGCAGGAATAAAGTCAGGTTTAAAGGTTGAGCTTATTGAAGGGTTTAAGCTTACGACTCAGGATTAACCGTAGAGACGTTGCATACAACGTCTCTACACAGGTAGTAAGAAATTACAACCCTAAAGCGAAGCAAACACCTCATTCGCAGCATTTACCGTTGCCTGAATATCCTCATCACTATGCGCAGCAGACATAAAACCAGCTTCAAAGGCAGAAGGCGCTAAATTAACACCTCTATCTAACATGCCATGGAAAAAATGATTAAAGCGATCAACATCACACGCCATTACCTGCTCATAGTTCTCAACCTTTTCAGCATCCGTAAAGAACAAACCAAACATGCCACCTACCTGATTAGTTGTCATATTAATACCGTTATGATCAGCCACCGTTTGCATACCTTCTAAAAACTCGATGGTTTTCTGTGTTAGCTCATCATAAAAGCCCGTCTGAGTAATAATATCTAACGTTGCCATGCCCGCAGCCATTGCTACAGGATTGCCTGATAACGTACCTGCTTGATAAACAGGGCCAGAAGGAGATAGCTTTTCCATAATATCCCGACGACCACCAAAGGCACCCACGGGCATACCGCCACCAATTATTTTACCTAGCGTCGTTAAATCAGGCTTTACTCCAAAAACTTTCTGCGCGCCACCAAGATCAACACGAAAACCCGTCATCACTTCATCAAAGATCAACACGGCTCCATGCTCATCACACACTTGACGTAAAGTTTGCAAAAAGCCATCAGCAGGAGGAATACAATTCATATTACCCGCAACAGGTTCTACGATAATACAAGCTATTTCATCCCCTACTTCCGCAAACAACTCTCGTACTTGATCAGCATTATTATATTCAAGTGTTAAAGTACATTCTGCCAAAGCAGCAGGCACACCAGGAGAGCTAGGTTCCCCAAAGGTTAAAGCACCAGAACCCGCCTTAACTAATAAAGAGTCACCATGACCATGATACCCCCCTTCAAACTTTACGATCTTATCTCGACCTGTAAAACCACGTGCAAGACGTATAGCCGACATAGTGGCTTCAGTACCAGAGTTGACCATTCTCACCATTTCTAACGACGGCATGATTTCACATAGACGTAATGCAATAAGCACTTCTATTTCGGTAGGCGCTCCATAGCTAAGGCCACGCTTAACCGCAAGCTGTACCGCTTCAATAACATCAGGATGCGCATGCCCTGCAATCATAGGCCCCCATGAACCTACATAATCGATGTATTTCTTGCCATCCACATCATATAGATAAGCACCATCAGCGCTTTCGATAAATAAAGGCGTACCACCAACACTCTTGAAGGCACGTACAGGTGAGTTAACACCACCGGGGATATACTTTTGGGCTTGGTTGAATAACTCTTGTGATCGACTCATAGCAATACTCTATGTAAAGGCTGCACTTTGATGATGATGCAAGCCATAGTTAATAAAAAGTGCAATAGTAGCATTGATATTTAGACTGTCACAGAAGCTAGAGTGTAAATGAATAAATTCTCGACTCACTAATTCTGAAATGAATAAACCGTCTTTATTGACTATCACCTAAATCCGTGACTTCAATGCGGATAACAGGGGGTAAGATATTGGTTTAGCACGGGATTTTAAAAAATCTTAGCTTCACCCTTAGGTTAAGCGGGTATTTTTTAAACCCGTGATGAATCAATAGCTTATTCACTGTGCCGTAGTGAAGTCACGGATTCAGGTATCAATGCATATAGTTTGTATACACATAGAATCATCCTTCCTATCATTGTTGTGTTTATGACTCTTTTAGCTATTGCTAGAGGTCTTTAGCGATAGATAAAAGGTAATGGCAATGATTAATTTTGTATACCTAGTGAAATAAAGGCTACTAACAGAGGCAGTCCGAGCAACTCTGTTTAAACAATACAACACCTCCTTAAGTTATTGTATTACAGGTACATAATAAATTAAAACATAAGTGAATAAAAATAAAAGAAAACTGAACCTACCATTATTTGTAGTTTTTTTGATACAAAATGAGAAGCAGTGTAGCGAAATTACAAAAAAGGAGTTGCAAAACACAAACTCTCGTCCTATATTAACCCCATCAACTTATGTTGAAAGTAGAAAACAATATAAAACGTTTTTAAACTGACTAGACTTAATAAGGAGTCAAACATGAAAAAAATACTTGCAATCGCAATCGCAGCTGGAATGGCTGCTCCTGCAATAGCGGATACAACGCTTTACGGACAGCTTCACGCTTCTATAGACGTTCTTGATGGTGATAACGCTTCTGTTAAAGAAACTACCATCTCTTCCAATAGCTCACGTATCGGTGTTAAAGGCTCATCAGAGCTTAGCGGTGGTCTGAAAACTATTTATCAAGCAGAGTGGGAAATTGACACAGGCGGTCAAAATACCACAGGGGATACTATATTCAAAAATCGTAATCAGGTAGTTGGCATTGCGGGTAGCTTTGGTGCAGTACTTCTTGGACGACATGATACTCCTTTTAAGATTGTCGGTCGTAAAGCTGATTTATTTTGGTCAAGCCAGCTAGGTCAAAATCGTAACATCACTAGCCCTGGTCGCTGGGATATTCGTGCTAACAATGCTATTGCTTATCAATCACCCAAGATAGGTGGTGTTCAGGTACTTTATGGTCACTTCACAGATATAGGTGGAGATGATGGTAATACTGGAGACAGTATTAATGCAATCTATAAAGCAGGGCCACTTATGGTAGGGGTAGCTTACGAAACGTATGACACTGATGCCGCAATTAACTTTGGTCGTGAGCGTGATGCTTATCGTTTAATGGGATCCTATAAATTTGGCGCTGCTAAAGTTGTTGGCTTCTATCAAGATGAAGATAATGATGAAGCTGTTCTCGATAATGACGCTAGTGTCTGGGGTATAGGTGGTTCATATAAGATCACACCTGCTGGAACTGTTAAAGCTCAATATTATGAGCGTGATGAAGATAATAGCAACCTAGATGGAAAATTATTCGCTATCGGTTATGACCATAAGCTAGGCAAGAAAACGGATGTTTATGCTCAATATGCAAAAACTGAAGACCTAAATGGAATTGGTGGTGCAGGCCATGGTGAGAAAATAGGTTCTGATGGTGTTGGTGGTGCTGGAGATGCTTCAGGTATTTCTATAGGTATCCGTCACAAGTTCTAATTTGATTTAGTCAAATTATTTAACTTAAGAAAGACACCCATTGGGTGTCTTTCTTGTTTATAAACTCACCTCACTCTGAAATAAGTTCTTGTTAGAAATATCATTCCAACTCTTCTATTATTCTCCTCTATTACAGAAATACACCACTAGACTCACAACACTTCTTCTCTAAATGTTAAAAAGTAATAGTTATTGCTGACTTTTCTACCAAAAACCTGATAGATTGTAACTCACAGTAAACAATATTAATTTATATCAATATTTTCTGGTTAAAATCCACATAAAATTAATAAGATAAAACCAATAATTGAACTATAATCAGATCAACGAGGTCAGATGCTCTATCAAGGTGAATCAGTTTCCATTTCATGAAGTTTTTTAACTATTATCATTATCTTATTGGAACGGTCGCACTCGTTTTGTCAACGAGTTTATTGGCTACCAAACCTATCAGCATAGGTGCAAACGCCGCACCCTTGAGACTTACCCTTCAGGATAAAACAATAGCCACCGTTTCTATTCAGAACAACAAAATCATTGCCAAGCTACAAAATGGCAAACTGCTTACTCTTGTTAATAACGTCAACTACATACCTGAGTATGCAAGGGATATTTGGATTCAAGATTTTAATTTTGATGGCTTTCAGGATATCGCTGTTACTACACGAGTTAACCCCGTTAGCAATGATCAGAACTATACTATTTTTACTTGGGAAAACCGATTAAAGCACTTCATACCACTGCATTTTGCTAACGGCCTAAGCAACCTTGAAATTGCCCCTCATAAAAAACAGGTAACCAGCTCCTATCAAAGCAATGATTTCTGGACTGAGGATACTTACCGTTATAGTAACAAACAGCCCTACCTCTATAGTAAATCTATTTTGGTTGCCTCTGATATTTGGCATACAACGGTATACAGCCCTGATCACAGAATTATTCGTAGCCTGGTTTCAAACGATGGTGAAGTCACCCGCCCTCCTCATCCCGTTTTAATAAAAGTAAGAAACACCGTTCCTTTATATCAACAACCACTACCTTCAACTAAACTTCCTCTTTCTCTACAGCAAGGAAATGTGGTGACAATTGTTGATTTTAAGCGTGGTCGAGGTCGTTTCTATTGGGTAAGTGTTAGAGCTAATATTAATAATGCGGTCTTAAAGGGGTGGACATTGCTGTCAAATCTGGTTTCTGGGTAGCCCTAAGCCCTAATGTAGCTGTTGTATTTTTGTATAGATGCCGTAGACAGCCAACTTCAACCTAGAAAGCGCAGTTGGGCGCGAAAAAGACGCGTAAGATATTGGTGTGCATAGTGAAACAGAAAAATTCGTAGTCACCTTATTGGTGATAAGAAGTTTTTCTGTTTTGCTAGGTGCGCCAATAGCTTGCGTGGACTTTCGTGATCCAACTGAGTTTTCTAGGTTCAATGAGAAAGCATTCTGCGAAGATTAACACCACTAGCCGTCAGTACTAATAAATAAACAACCATCGCTGTCACTACAAGCCCTAACAGAGCGCCCACACGTGACCAAATCAAAGCTGTTTGCCACCAATCGTTCTCTGGCATTAAGTAGAGAATGCTCAATGTCATCATCACTACAGCCAAACCGATACGCAACAAATAACTCCAATAGCCCTTATCTATGGTTAATACTTTTTCTTTGTGAAGTGTTAAATAAAGCATACTGGCATTCACATATGCCGCCACAGCCACCGCGAGTGCTAAACCTGCATGAGGGCCGATATAGCCAAGTTTATACCACGGGTAAACGATGACTGCGCTTAGAACAATATTAACAAACACCGAGATAATTCCTATTTTCACGGGCGTTTTAGTATCTTGTCGTGAGTAAAAACCAGGGGCTAAAACCTTCACCAAAATAAAGGCAGGTAAGCCGAGTGAATAAGTAATAAGGCTCATACTAGCCATCTCCACATCATGCCAGGCATCCGTATTGTAGATCACTGTTACTAATATCGGTTTTGCTAAAAGTATCAAACCTACTGTAGCGGGTATTGCCACTAAAATAGCAAGCTTAATTGCCCAGTTCATCATGGCATTAAATGATTCAGCATTGGTGTTAGCATAATCCTTCGAGAGTTTAGGTAGAATAACAACACCTAGTGCTACACCAAATAAGGCCAATGGGAACTCGATAAAGCGATCAGAGCTATACAACCAAGAGATAAAACCTTCACCTAATAAAGAAGCAATAACCGTATTGAGCAATAAATTAACTTGCGCTACGGATGACCCAAAAAGTGCAGGAGTCATCAGCTTTAATACTTTCTTAACACCTTCATGTCCACGCTTATAGCGAAACTTTGGGATCATCCCTAAACGATATAAAGCAGGTAGTTGGAAGGCTAATTGTGCAATCCCCCCCATAAACACCCCCCATGCGACGGCTGTTATCGGCTCATCAAAGTATGGGGAAAAAAACACCATACTAATAATCATTACCACATTAAGTAATACAGGTGTAAATGCAGGAATCGCAAACTTACCCCATGTATTTAAAATACTACTTGCTAATGCGGATAGTGATATAAAGAAAATATAGGGAAAAGTAATACGCAGCAAAGAAGCTGCCAACTCAGGCTCCGCACCTGCTTTAGTTTGAAAGCCAGGTGCAAAAACCATCATTAATAATGGAGCAGCGATAACGCCAATCACACTAATAACAAATAATATTAATGCAAGCGTAGTCGCAACATGATCAAGCAAATCATGCAGCGCTTCTTTGCTTTTAGTTTCTTTATATTCAGCAAGAACAGGAACAAAGGCTAATGAGAATGCGCCTTCAGCAACAAATCGTCGGAGTAAATTAGGAATTTTATTAGCCGCTAAGAATGCGTCTGTTGCACCGCCAACTGGAAATAAATGGAACAGTACCATATCGCGCACTAAACCCAATATGCGCGATATCATCGTCATTGCGCTGATAGCAGCGCTTGATTTTAATAAGCTCGCCATGTCTTAGTGCAAGCTTTTCAACATGTTCTGCACTTGTTTTGAGTTGCGCAATAAAGACCGACCCGCTTTTATTAGCTGATCTACTTTATCATCAGGCAACTCTAGCGAGGTTTCTAGTAAAGAAAGTTCTTCTGACTCTTTCGATGAGAGTTGATTAAAATTGAGTTCAGCCATTTGTATATCTATTTCTGCACAACGAGGTGAATGAGTTTCAGCACAGCGCCCTTTTTTTACTTGTTCTTCCCAAACAGAAAAACGTCTTTTCAATAGTGCTAATGTGGTCTGATTATAGCGCCTTGATTGTATCGTTGTCACGGCACCTAATGTAGTACTTGTGCCAGGTGATACCCGCCTCTTCCCAATACTTGGTGGAATAGCATCAGAAGCATTAACAATAATGAACATCACTTTATGATTTTTAGTGATGTGAGTACTTTTCATTAAGTGCCAGAAATTATTGTCAGCTTCCTCCACCAAATGAATCAAAGAACGGATACCCAGGTTATCAACGACACCTCCATCGACCAGATGTAAAAACGACTGGAATCGTCTACCCACTTTATTCGGAGCAACGTTAGTCTCTACAGCACAATTCCCAGAATAGTTTTTCATAACTATAGGCGAAAACACCACGGGGACTGCTGAAGAAGCAACAACAGCCCGGCCTACAGGGTAGTTACTGATGTTTGAACAGAGTCGTTGAAAATTCTTTTTAGTAAAGGAGAAACCGCGGCCTGATGCCAGGTCTGTCGCATTAATCACGATCCTTGGTCCATCTCTGCGCATATCGGTATAACGCTTATTACCGAAGATCGTATCTGCATAATAATCAGCAGCAAGATCACTACGCTCATAGAGAGAAGGAGCTAGCTTGAGCCAATTGGAGGGAGAGAACAGCAAATATTTAATCAAACTACTCTGTACGGGACGTTTTAGGAAACGTGCTTCAAAATCTCTAAAAATACGTTTGCCATACAAGCCATAATAAGCTGCTGTAAAACTACCACCCGAAACTGAGGAGATTAAATCAACTTCATCCAGCATGGTTCTAGTGTTTTTATTTGAGTGGTTAGATGGCTCTGTCATAGCTGAAGCATGACTAGGGATGCTTTCTAACTCTTTTAAAACGCCATAAGAGAATGCAGCAGCGCGTGTCCCACCACCTGAAAAGGTAAGTATAAGAGTGAAGTCTTCAGATTTTTTAGTTGCAGGGGAAACGCTGAGAAGGTTCTTTCTCTTAGCGTTGGATTTATGGGGATGTGCCTTTAAAGGTTCATTTAAGGGCGGCAACCCAGCAAGGCTGCTACAACCCGTGACTGAAAGAAATAAACCTAAGATAATAAGATACTTGAACATAGTTGCTATAATACCGCTTAATGAAAAAGGGTTTCGTTCTATTTTTTAGCACTTATGGGGGCTCTATTACTCTAGTACTCCAACAAGTTAGGTTTGATGAATACAGCGAGTCAGGAAGCGGTTAGCCGCTAGGCGCGCCTTGCAGTGAATGGTTGTTCCCTTCACAAAAGGCGCAACAACGTGGATGACCGCTTCCTGACTCGCCCGAAGTGAGCAACCCAAAGCGTTCAATACTGCGTTATGGGTCTTGCCAAGGGAACTACCATTGCCTGCAACCCATGCCTTATCTTGAGCGCTTTGGATTGCTCTGTATCCATCAAACCTAAGTTGTTGGAGTACTAGGGCATCTCTATTAATTCTGGTCGGAGTTGCTGTGAGATAGAATTTGTTAGATTTTTGATAGAAAAGTTAGCAATAGCCGTAGCTATTGGTCACTTTTATAGCGAAAATATAGCAGGTTCTAGCCTCAGCAAAACGAACCATGAATTAATAGAGGTGCCCTCTAGACGGAATTCCTGTGAGCTAACAAAATTACTTTACGATCGCATTGATAATAAGGTCAACCTTCTCACCTAAAGTAACGGGGCTTTTTTCAACAAACAAGTCACCTGCACTTTTAGTCGGTGTACCACTTACTGATATTCTTGCGCCTACAGTAACTTGATCAAATCCAGATAGTTTCAGCTGAGGCATCATTGCCATCGAATCATCCAGTGACAACTGGATAGGTAAATCCTTAACTTGTTTACGCACAGCTGCTAATGGCATGGGTGGCCCTGTAACTGCTTTTGCATAGATAAATACGGTCTGCTCTGGGCTGGCTTTAGACTTTAATTCGTCTGCAATATCGATACTTACTGTAATAGATTTAGTGGCAACCTGGTTATTAGGTTTATCTGCAGAAGCAGAGCTAGTACTATTTTTTGCTACGGACGAACCCGCTAAAGTGGCTGCTGACACACCTTTAGCTTCAGCTATTAACTGTAGAACTTCTTTTTCTTCATCAGAACCCGCTGTTAATTTAGATAGCACCTTTTCCCAAAACGCGATAGCTTCTGTTTTTGCTCCCCTTTGCCTAGCTGACATACCTGCAAGCCAAAGACCCATCAAATTATCAGGCTCTATTTCCAAGGCTTTAGTAATATATTCCTCAGGCTTTCCTTGTAGGTTCCCCTCTTTACTAGTTGCCAAGGCATCGGCCATTTGCAACATAACCGAAGGATCTTGTTTTAATGACAAGGCTTGTTCATAGGCTTTTACAGCATCTGAAGGCTTATTAATGATCATGTAAGAACGACCTAACATCGACCAGCCTGTGAAGTCGTTAGGCTCTTTTTGAAGTCGTTTGGCCAACTTATCGACCATTTGCACCATGCTAAGTTTAGATTTTTTTGACTGGGCTTTCTTTGCAGCAGCCGTAGCAGGAGTGCCAGCTCTGGCTGCTGAGCTTTCAAGAATAGCCTCTGGCTTACCTAGCTTTAAATACAAACCTGTAGCCAGTAACGGTACAAATAAAGCAACAATCAGCACTGTTGCCTTTGAATGTAATTGATTAGAAGCGGCATTACTGCTGTCTTCAGCATCATCAAGATCACTATAAAGCGCTTCTTCTAACTCTTCTTTAGCTTGTTGGTAGGTTTCTTTTTCTAATCCACCTTCTTTAAACTCAACTTCTAACTCTGCAAGTTGTGACTTGGTGATACTAATATTCTGAGCACGACGGTCATCAATGATATCAGTGGGTTTGCGTAATAATGGCGGTAAGAGAAAAGCCAAAGCAAGCAAAAACAGTAGGATAGAAAATATCCAAAATAATAGATCAGGATTCATAACGGTTAGTCCTCACCTTCTGATTCTAGAAGTTTACGTATATCTTCTCGTTTACTTTTATCCAATTGAGGG
This sequence comes from Thiotrichaceae bacterium, assembly GCA_026991755.1. Lineage (GTDB taxonomy): Bacteria > Pseudomonadota > Gammaproteobacteria > Thiotrichales > Thiotrichaceae > HyVt-477. The sequence goes on from JALXAX010000151.1 coordinate 14,682, forward strand.
GCTTCCTTTTTCTTATCTTTATTCTTTCGAGTCACCATGAGGAGAATCACTAATCCAAGCCCGAGCATAACAAAGGGGCCAAACCAAAGTAACCATGTGCTTTTCTTAACCGGTGGTTTGTACAATACAAAATCACCATAGCGAGCGATTAAAAAATCTTTAACTTCCTTCTCGCCCAGTTTTTTAACCGTTATCATTTCATAGACCTCATCACGTAGGTCTTTCGCCAGGTCAGCATTGGATGCGGCCAAGTTTTCATTTTGACAAACGAGACAACGTAACTCGAACATTAATTGGTTATAGAGAACTTCTTGTTCTTTATTATCAAATTCACGTACTTCAATGCCCGACCATGCAGTACTTGTAAGAACGGTTAACAGCAAACCAACCATAAAAGTCAGTAGTTTTTTATTCATATAGTCCATATCTTATCCCTCTTCTGCACGTAGTTGTGTAATAAGAGGGACGAGTTTCTCATCGATATTTTTTTGGTTAAGAGGGCCTGTGAATTTATAACGAATAATACCTTTCTTATCGACCACAAAGCTTTCGGGTACACCATAGACACCCCAGTTAATACCGGTTCTACCATCAGCATCTACCGCTATTTTGCTATAAGGATTACCAAATTGTACTAACCAGCGTTTAGCGGCATCACCATATTCTTCAGTACCATAATCTTTGTAATTAAGACCTAACACATCAACGCCATCTTTCTTAACGAAGTTAGTAACCACTTTATGTTCCGCACGACAAGATACACACCATGAAGCCCACACATTAAGCACCCATACTTTTCCTTTCATATCTTCGGGTGATATTTTCTCGTCTTCCTTATAAAGCTGAGGCAGGCTAAAAGCAGGTGCAGGCTTCCCTACCAATGGTGAAGGAATCTCACGAGGGTTAAGACTTAGGCCTTTCCACAGTAAGACCACTAATGCGAGAAAAACTACGAGAGGAATTAAATAACGGCTCATGCGTAAACTTCCTTATTACTAGTTTTTTGTGAAGTCGTTTGAGCCTTTTTACTTAACCGACGATAGCGTTTGTCAAAGGCCGCAAACAAACCACCTAACCCCATCAGAATGGCACCTAACCAAACCCAGCGTACAAAAGGTTTGTATTGAACGCGTAAACTCCATGCGCCGTTACTGCCTAATGGCTCGCCTAAAGCAACGAATAAATCACGGAAAATACCTGCATCTATACCGGCTTCGGTCATCGGCATGGTCTGTATTCGATAGGTTCGTTTTTCAGGATTTAACACAGCTACGCTCGCTTTATCACGCGTAATATCAATGGTGCCACGATAAGCTGTGTAGTTAGGCCCTTGGCTATCTTTAACACCCAAAAAGGTGAATTGATAACCGCCTAACTCATAGCTTTCATTAGGTGCTAATCGCACATCTTTTTCTACGTTATATACTGATACCAGGGTAATACCCGTAAAACTAACGGCTAAACCAATATGGCCTAGCAATGCACCCCAGCTTGTACCTGACAACTTAAACGGTGATCTTTTTTGTTTAATAACCCACATCAGCGCTGTAAAGGCTATCCAACTAGAGATTAATAAGCCCATCAATGACAAACCTGAAAACTCAGGGGCAAACACCAGAGGTAAAATAATCGCAGCGACTAATGCGAAGATAAGTGGCAGCCAAACAATGCCCCACAATCTTGAAAAACTGTCTTTCTTCCAACGCATCAACAAACCGAAGCCCATTACTATGGCTAGTACGACACCGAGAGGCACCATAATAAAGTTAAAGTAAGGGGGGCCAACCGATATCTTCCCTATCGCTAAAGCATCTGTAATTAAGGGAAATAAAGTACCTAATAAAACAGCGCAAGCCATAACGACTAGAATAATATTATTGGCTAATAAGCCTGATTCTCTAGACACCAGTTCAAACGTCGCATTAGAGGCAAACTTAGGTGCTCGGATACTAAACAGCACCAGTGAAATACCAATAACTAAGAGTAAGAAGACTAAAATAAATAAGCCACGTTCGGGGTCACTAGCAAAGGAATGTACTGATGTCAGCACACCAGAACGCACTAGGAATGTACCCAATAAACTTAAAGAGAAAGCACCCACTGCCAATAACACTGTCCACGCTTTGAACATGCCGCGCTTTTCAGTAATAACGAGAGAATGCATTAATGCAGTACCGACTAACCAAGGCATTAATGAAGCATTTTCAACAGGATCCCAGAACCACCAGCCGCCCCAACCTAATTCGTAGTAAGCCCACCAGCTCCCTAATGCAATACCGATAGTAAGAAAAACCCATGCAATGTTAGTCCAGGGTCTTGCCCATCTCGCCCAAGCAACATCAAGCTTACCCCCAATCATAGCCGCAACCGCAAAGGCATAGGCTACTGAGAATCCGACATACCCCATATAAAGCATGGGCGGATGTATCGCCAAACCTACATCCTGTAATAAAGGATTAAGGTCACGACCATCTGCTTGCATCGGGATACGATCAAAGGGGTTAGAAGTAATTAACAGGAATAAGAAAAAGCCAACTGCAATCAAACCTAAAACACTCAATACACGAGACAGCATCACCGCAGGAATACTACGACTAAATAAAGCAACCGCTAGTGTCCAGGTTGATAATATGAATCCCCATAATAATAAAGAGCCTTCGTGTGCTCCCCATACTGCTGAGACTTTAAAAAGTAGTGGCAATGCTGAGTTAGACGTCGTCGCAACATAGCGAACTGAAAAATCATCGGTTACAAAGGCGTACACCAAACAACCAAAAGAGAAAGCCATAAACACCCACTGAGCATAGCTGGCAGGTCTTGCAAAAGCCATGTAACTGGAGTTGCCACGAAAAGTACCATAGAGCGGGATTAAACCCAGCATTACTGAAATCGCTAACGCAATGATCAGCGACATTTGTCCTAGTTCAGGTATCATTACTGCGTAGCCTCTTTTGTCTGCGTCGCTGGTTTCTGTATAGCTGCTTTACTACCATCAATCTGAGCATTCCTGGCAGCATTCGCCTTCTCAACATTTTCCATATTTAATGAATCCTTCACTTCTTTCGGCATATAACTAGGATCATGTTTGGCAAGCACTTCTTCAGCAACAAATCGTCCTGATGCATCCAGTTTTCCTTTAGTAACCGCAGACTGTTTTTCTTTAAATAAATCAGGAAGAATCCCTGAATAGTGAACCGTAACATCCGAGGTGTAATCAGTTAGTACAAACTCCACATCAAGACTACCTTCATCACGCTTGAGGCTGCCTTCGCGCACCATGCCGCCTAAACGAAATAATTCACCTTTTTTTACTTCACCCGCCATGACTTTAGTCGGTGTGAGGTAATAATTTAAGTTACCTCGTAGCGCAGTGATAATAAGTGCAGATGCTCCTGCCACGCCTAGTACTCCAATAAGCACTAGTACTAATCTTTTCTGTCTTGCTTTCATTGCTTGCCTTTATTTATGGTTCTATTCTTGTCGGGATAATAATATATAAACAGCTACTTAGCGTCTTTACTTACATCTCTCTCGTTTTCTCAACAGCCTATTACACCACTATAGACATTCACTAAAATAGTTTCCCGTAGAGACGTTGCATGCAACGTCTCTACCACAGTAGATAATAGATTTAGTTTGTGAACATCTATAAATACCGAACTACTCTATGTAACTAAACTTAAATATAACTTAAAATTCATCTCTACTAACCCACATGCACAACGCAATATGCGGCAGAATATTCAATAAAATCAACTTTTTTTCTTATTTATTCTCATCAATCGAGCAATATTTTTAAGCACTGCTTTGCGTTGACCTTTCAAAATAAAAGGTTCAAGAAACATCAGGATGGTTGTTAACCCATACGTCATTAAAATATAGAAACCGTAGTTTCCCATCGATGGCCAATTACCCATGATTTATCTCCTCTAGGTCTTGAACCCAGCGAGTATGTTTTTCTCGCTGTAATATAATGTTACGCACTCTCATGCAAATAACCCCAAACGCATACGACCAAAAAGAAATAACCATTAAGAACATCGCTATCTTAATATTCGGTTCTATTTGCTGAGTCGATGACTCTTGATGTAATGAGGAGCATTCTGCAGGATTAGGACAATTGACTGAATAGTAAATAACAGGAACCATCACCATGCCTACCATTGCCAAGATGGCTGCGGCTTTGTCGGCACGTCGTGAATCATCAATAGCCGATTGCAGTGCCATATAGCCTACATAAAGGAACAACAAGATCAGGAAGGACGTCATACGCGGATCCCAGTCCCACCATGTTCCCCAGCTGGGTTGCCCCCAAAAAGCACCTGTCCATAATCCGATGATAGTGAACAGTGCTCCCGTAGGCGCGATAGCCGATGCGAACATATAAGAAAGGCGGGTATTGAAAACCAATCCGACTAACGCCCAGAATACCAACATGCCATACAGCCACATTGACATCCAAGCTGCTGCAACATGAATAAAAATAATACGGTAATATTCTTTCTGTTCTGAAAGCACATCAGGCGTTTTGAAAAAGCCCCAATAAAGACCAACAACAGCTAGCACAAAAGCGATAACCATAAACCATGAAACCAACTTACCCGCTAAAGGATAAAAGTTGGACGGTGCTGCGTACTTAAACCAATTAATACTCAATTTTCGACACTCTTACTAATAATGTATTTAGGAACGTGCTTGAACGTTCCTTAGCTTATCATTGCTTAACCTTTTATAAACTAACAATAGTTTATAAATACCACTACTAACTGCTTTGTAACACTAGTACTCCAGCAACTTAGGTTTGATGGATACAGAGCAATCCAAAGCGCTCAAGACAAGGCTTGGGTTGCAGGCAATGGTTGTTCCCTTGGCAAGACCCATAACGCAGTATTGAGCGCTTTGGGTTGCTCCCTTCGGGCGAGCCAGGAAGCGGTCATCCGCGTTGTTGCGTCTTTTGTGAAGGGAACAACCATTCCCTGCAAGACGCGCCTAGCGGCTAACCGCTTCCTGACTCGCTGTATTCATCAAACCTAACTTGTTGGAGTACTAGTACTCCAGCAACTTAGGTTTGATGGAGTACTAAATCCATATGACACTCGTCTACACTACGAATGTTTCTATTTCTTCTACTTGCTACTCTGATGCGATTCTTAACGCTGCTGCAGTAGCCCAAGGGGTTAACACGAGGGTTAGTATCAGGAATCCACTCAATAAAAGCAAATAAGACTCAACATTGTTGTGGGATAACATACTATCAGCGACGGCACCTGCTCCATAGATGAGCACGGGTATATAAAGAGGTAACACTAATAATGAAATCAGTATCCCCCCTCCTCGTAAACCCAATGTTAAAGCAGCACCAATGGCGCCTAACAAGCTCAAAATGGGCGTGCCTAATAACAAGGACAACATCATCATAACAATCGTATCGATATTAAGGTGATATTGCAGGCCAACCAAGGGGGCTATCAAGACTAGAGGTAAACCTGTCAACAACCAATGCGCTAGCACTTTTGCCAGCACGATAATAAACAAAGGCTGAGGGGATAACAGCATTTGTTCTAAGGTGCCGTCTTCATAATCACTAGCGAACAATCGTTCTAGCGCTAACATGGATGCTAATAAAGCCGCTATCCAAGCAACACCAGGCGCCATTTTTTGCAGCAAGCCTTTATCAATTCCTACACCTAGCGGAAACAGGCTGATGACGATGATAAAGAAAAATAAAGTAGTCAGTATCTCTGTCTTATGTCGCATCGCGAGCATCAGATCACGGTAGAGGATGGTTTTGAATATTCTAAACATACTTTCAGGCGACCAAATTCAAACGGTTGATAGAACCCGAAGTTAAGGCAACTTCCTGATGCGTGGTTAAAATAACCATGCCTCCTTTTTCTATATGTTGGCTGATAACACGCTGCAAAAAATCTACCGCTTTGACATCCAACGCACTGAAGGGTTCATCCAGAATCCAAAGTTTACATTGAGTCAATAGTAAATAAGCCAAAGAAGTACGACGTTTCTGACCCTGCGATAAAGACCGAACAGGTAGATCCTCATAGCCGTACAACCCCATAGCTTCAAGGGCATTGAGCACTTCATCATCAGTTACAACGAGATCATTTAAAAAACACGCTATTTTAAGGTTTTCCATAGCGGTTAAATCAAGCTTTATAGCATTGTGATGGCCTAACCAGGTGAGTTCAGAACGAAACTCATCAGCCAGTTTTAATATAGGCTCACCTTGCCAGGATACATAGCCATCATCAGGGTAACGCAGCGTAGCTAACGTCTTTAATAAGGTTGTCTTACCACAGCCGTTATGTCCTTCAATTAACAGCAACTCGCCATCATTCACCTGAAAACTTACGTTTTCAAATAATAATCTATCACCTCGTCGGCAGGCTAATTGGTGGGCTTGTAAACTCATGCGCTGAATAATACCTAATTGGAACGGCCAACGATAGGGAGAATTCGAGCAAGATAAGACTAAAGGGCACCTCTATTAATTCATGGTTCGTTTTGCTGAGGCTAGAATCTGCTATATTTTCGCTATAAAAGTAACCAATAGCTACGGCTATTGCTAACTTTTCTATCAAAAATCTAACAAATTCTATCTGCTGAAGCTTCTAAGTTTCGCTAAAGCTCAGCTAAGTCACAGCAACTCCGACCAGAATTAATAGAGATACCCTAAATAGGTATAGGAATTTATAAAGCACCATGAGTGATTAAAAAACAATCAGTAGTGTTACTTAATCACACAAAGCCAAACTGATTATGAATAAACGTAGCTAGAATATAGATGAACGGTACTTATCCACATTTTATGTGGATAAGTCTGTGCATAAAGTCCTTATAACCAATCTAAATGATTATAAATTAAAGTACCTTATCACTTTGAATACTTTATCAGCAGAAAATGAATATTTATTATTATCAGTGACTTATAAAAAGTGTTACAAAATACACCAAAAGTAAATTTAACTGATCATTATATCACCTTCTTTTCTGTATTTTGTTGATAAGTTATTTCTATTGACTGAGAATTATGAGATGTTTATTAACTAACCAATCCAAAACCCATACGTAACCTTAACGGTATATTAACGGCATTTTAAGCGCAATTTTTAGTTTATAAACACTATAAGAAAATCAGTTAATTTAATAATGTTGATGAGGTTAAATAAAGTCATAACTCATTTTTATAAGAAGCCAGTGCAAGATCTTTGCATGAAATGATAGGGTGAAGAAACGAGTATATTTTTATGAGGCACCTATGTTATTTAGAATTTTCGTTTGGAACCTCTGATTAAGTCTGATCGGAATTTCTGTGACTTAGTTGAGCTTTAGCGAAACTTAGAAGCTTCAGCAGATAGGGTTTGTCAGTTTTTTGCTAGCAAAGTTAGCAATAGCCGTAGCTATTGATCACTTTTATAGCGAAAAGCTGGCAGATTCTAGCCTCAGAAAAACGAGTCATGACTTGATCAGAGGTTCCGTTTGGTTCTACCCCAAAATTGAGCGGAAAGATTGCTATGCCCTTTTGCCTACAACTAAAAGACCCACTAGTCACACCTTTCGTGTACAGGTCTCACTGTAGGGCATCTCTATTAATTCATGGTTGGTTTTGCTGAGACTAGAATTAATAGAGGTACTCTGTATAAATAAAACCAAAACGAATATACTTTATGAGACCTTTGCATAAAAGGATGGCGAGAGAAAAATGAGCGAAATTTTCTCTATTTTTGCTAAAAAAGAGGGTAATAGCCGAGCTATTGGCCGAATTTTTAGCAGAAATAGAGGAAATTCGAGCCATTTTAATCCGTCATATCTTTCGTGCAAAGGTCTCTTTATGAAACATTTGTTTCAATGGAACTCTGATCAAGTCTCAGATTTCCAACCAAACCTAATCAGCTACCACCTGATAGAGAAAAGATAAGACAATATGAGTGAAAAAAAATGTACTCGCATTAGTTTCTTCCATGAAGCCGCGCCTTACATCCACAACCACAGGGATAAAACCTTTGTCATCGCACTAAGTGGCGAGACCATTGCTCACCCTCGTTTCTCTCAGATACTAAAAGACATTGCCATACTCAATAGCTTAGGGGTTAAGGTTATTTTAGTGCATGGTGCTAGGCCTCAAGTCGATCATCAGTTAGCACTTATCCACCATAGTATTCATGTTGAGAATGATCTCAGAGTCACCGATGACGAAACCTTAGCCACTGCAAAAAACATCATCGGGGGTATTCGCATTGATATTGAGAATAAGCTCACCAGCATTCTCAACACGCCACCCAGCACCAACAACGGCACTGGCATTCTTTCGGGCAACTTAATTACGGCACGCCCTCTCGGTGTGATTGATGGAGTGGATTACAAACATACTGGTGAAGTAAGAAAAGTAAATACAGCACTCATTGAATCTTTATTAGCGGAAAGAAACCTCGTATTGCTATCCCCTTTAGGTTTTTCTCCTACAGGAGAAACTTATAATTTACGTTATGAACATATTGCCAGCTTTACCGCAAAAGCCATGCAAGCGGATAAGTTAATTTATATTCATGCTGAAGACCTCAACTTACCCAAGCAAACAGAAAAACAAGGCCTACAAGCACTCATCAAGCAATACCCTGGCAAACATCTGTATCAGGATATTGATGATGCGCTAGAGCAAGGTGTTGAGCGTGTTCATATGATTCATGCTGATATTGAAGGTGGATTATTATTAGAGCTATATACCCGCGATGGTGTGGGTGCGCTCTTCTCAACTAATAATTACGAAGATATTTGTCCCGCAACGATAGAACACGTAACAGGCATTCTGGATTTGATCAGACCTTTAGAAGAAAAAGGCATTCTTATTAAGCGCTCTCGTGAACAACTAGAACTGGAAATTGAAAACTTTAGCGTGATCGAGCGAGATCAAAAAGTGATAGGTTGCGCAGCCTGTTACCTAATACCCAATACGCAAGTGGGTGAACTTGCTTGTCTGGCGATACACCCTGATTATTATGGGCAACAGCGTGGAGACACTTTGCTTAGTTACATCTCAGAAAAAGCTAAAAAACTCGACCTCAACCAACTGCTAGTGCTCACCACACAAACCACTGATTGGTTTCAAGAAAGAGGCTTTAGCATTGGAAATATTGATGATCTACCTAAAGCGAAGAAAGAACTCTATAACTACCACAGAAAATCAAAAATTTTGATTAAGGATTTAGACTAACTCCGTTAATCTATCCAACACTCTTTATATCTACCAACTTACAACTACCAAAGAATACAACTATGTTTAAAACCAATGAATATTTTGACGGCAAAGTCATCTCCGTGGCTTATCAAACAGAAACCTTACCCGCCACAGTTGGCGTAATGGCAGCAGGTGATTACACCTTTAACACGGGCGACAAAGAAAAAATGACCGTAGTCAGTGGTGCTATGACTATTAAACGTAAAGATGATGCGGAAGCAATAACCTTCTCAGCAGGTGAGTCTTTCGACGTAGAAGCCAATAGCTCATTTGAGGTGAGCATAGCGAGCGATACGGCTTATCTGTGCCTTTACGGCTAACTTAATCCTTTATCCTTTTACCCCCCACTTTACTTCCAAAGGACTCCTTATGACATCAACCACATTAGGCACTCCACTTTCCCCTACAGCGACTCGCGTACTCTTTTGCGGAGGTGGTGAGTTAGGTAAAGAAGTCGTTATCGAGTTACAGCGCTTGGGGGTAGAAGTGATTGTAGTTGATCGCTATGAAAATGCACCCGCTATGCAAGTGGCACATCGTAGTCATTGTATTTCTATGCTAGATGGCGAGGCACTAAGAAAAGTGATCGAGTTAGAACAACCCCATTACATCGTTCCCGAAATCGAAGCTATCGCCACCGATACGCTTGTAGAATTGGAAAACGAAGGCTATCACATTATTCCCACGGCTAACGCTGCCAAATTGACCATGAACCGCGAAGGTATTCGCTGTCTTGCCGCTGAAGAACTCGGCATACCTACCTCACCCTATCGCTTTGCAGAAACTGAGGCTGAGTTTAAAGAAGCGATTGAAGTGATCGGTATACCCTGTGTCATCAAGCCCATTATGAGCTCCTCAGGCAAAGGCCAAAGCACCATTCAATCAGCAGATGATATTGATAGCGCATGGCACTATTCACAACAAGGCAGTCGCACAGGGGCTGGTAAAGTCATCATCGAAGGCTTTGTTGATTTTGATTATGAAATCACCCAGCTCACCGTTAGGCACATTGACGGTACTAGCTTTTGTGAACCTATCGGACACGTTCAAGTCGACGGCGATTATCGACAATCATGGCAACCTCAAGCGATGAGCGAAAACGCACTTAGCCAGTCTCGTGAGATTGCAGAAAAAGTGACTAGTGCTTTAGGGGGTAGAGGTATCTTTGGTGTCGAATTATTTATCAAAGGCGATGATGTGATCTTTAGTGAAGTATCCCCACGACCGCACGATACAGGCATGGTGACGATGATTTCACAAGATTTATCACAATTTGCCTTACATGCCCGAGCCATACTAGGGCTACCTATTCCCAACATCCACTTTCATGGCCCCTCTGCCAGTAGCGTAGTATTAGCTCAAGGTGAATCATCCCAAGTTAGCTTCTCAAATTTGCAAGATGTATTAGCCCAACCTGACACACAGTTACGTTTATTCGGCAAACCCGAAGTCAGTGGGCAACGTAGAATGGGAGTAGTGTTAGCTAGAGATGAAAGTATTGATAAAGCGTTAGCCAAAGCAACTAACGCCTCGAATGCCATTGAGGTACAACTCTAGTATCCGTAGGTTGGGCTGACGTTAGGAAGCCCAACAAACCAAGCCCAAAACAAGCAAAGTAGCCCTCATATTGGGTTTAAGCTGACGTCTGAAACTATGACTAAGATAGCCATAATTCACCTTACTTGTTATAGATCATGTCACCTATACCAAAGAACTTTTAAGCTTATAGAACCACTTGCTAATACTCGTTGAGAGAACTAACCATGCCTAAAGACACCATCAAACACGACCCCAGTTGCGCAGATGATTATGACGCACAATCAAAAAGCGTAGAACAAGCACGAGCCAGCATAAAACAGCTTATATCGCCTATTAAAGACACCGAAAAGCTAGCCCTAAGAGACAGCCTAAACCGCGTTCTAGCACAACCTGTTATATCGCCCATAGAAGTACCCTCACATACCAACTCAGCAATGGATGGCTACGCTATGGCAGGAAATGATTTACCTGATGGTGAAAAAGCTACAACAAAAAACTATCAAGTGATCGGCAAAGCCTTTGCAGGCAACCCCTACGAAGGCAGCTGCGAATCAGGACAAGTCATTCGCATTATGACAGGCGCTGTCATGCCCGAGGGTTGTGATACCGTGATCATGCAAGAACACGTTGAAAGGGTTGAAAGGGTTGAAGGGGTTGAAGGGGTTGAAGGGGTTGAAGGGGTTGATACCGACAAGGGTATCACTCAGATCAAAATCGGCTCAAACCACAAAGCAGGTCAAAACGTACGCCAAGCAGGGGAAGATATTGCACTCGGCAGTGATGTTCTGAACGTAGGCCGCAGACTAACTCCTGCCGATTTAGGCGTAATCGCCTCATTAGGCATTAGCGAAGTAGCCGTTATACGTCGCCCCCGTATCGCCTTCTTTTCAACAGGTGATGAACTAAAATCAGTCGGTGAAACCCTCGGCAAAGGCGATATTTATGACAGCAACCGCTACACACTCTTTGGTATGCTAAAACGCTTAAATGTCGATATTATTGATATGGGCGTGATCGTGGATGACCCGCAAATACTCAAACAAACCTTTCTTAGCGCAGCCTCAATGGCAGATGTAATTATTACATCAGGCGGTGTTTCAGTCGGTGAAGCCGACTATATCAAAGACATCCTGGACGAAATTGGCGATTGTGATTTCTGGAAAATAGCCATGAAGCCAGGTCGCCCCCTCACCTTCGGCAGTATTGAAAACACCCTCTTCTTCGGGTTGCCTGGCAATCCCGTATCTGTGATGGCTACATTCTATCAATTTGTACAACCCGCCCTGCACTACTTAGCCAGTGGCACCGTTAAATACCCATTAACCATACAAGCTAACTGCTTAACATCACTAAGAAAACGAGCAGGAAGGTTTGAGTTTCAACGCGGTATTTATCAACAGGAAGAGAATGGCGAAATCAGCGTACAAAAAACAGGACAACAAGGATCAGGCATCCTCACTTCCATGAGTCAGGCTAATTGCTTCATTCTACTACCCGTAGAAATGACACAGCTTGAAGCGGGAGAAAAGGTACTGATACAACCTTTTGATAGCTTTATATAGTTTGATACCTTTGCACGAAGCCACCCTAAAGAAATATAAATATGTATATAACGCGGTAGGTTGTGGGTGAGGAACGAACCCCAACATGAGTGCCATATCGTTTGTTGGGCTTCCTAACGTCAGCCCAACCTACAAAATCTTATTAGATATTTATAAGCATGGCTGAGACAGCTGCGTAACCAGGAAAGTTTTAAAAACTAAACACCTATCAACACCTACCTAAAAGTAAGCCAAGTCGTAGCAATATATTTAGCCCCACTATTCACCACTGCCGCACGATGTTCATGCGTCCAAAATGGCGGAAATAGTACTAACGTACCTTGCTTAGGTGTTACTTTTACATCTTGAAAAATAAACTCGGTCTCACCCCCTGCTCCATCCATATCATTGAGGTACCACAGTGCTACTAACTGTCTCGGAGCTAGCGCGAGGTTGTCTGCATCTACATGCCAGTGGTAATACTCACCTGCTTGGTAGCGTTGCAAGTTGTAGCCCATGTCTTTAAAACGACTCATATCGGAAAAGTAAGGATACAAGGTATGAAACTCTTGTAGCGCCATGGCGAATGATCGAAATAAATTGTTATCGACATCTTTCCAGTGTTCTTTATTACTGACGTAAATATCGGTGGTTTTCTTTAGCTGAGTATTTTCACCTCTGTTAGCACCGACTATGCCCGCATTTTGATCTTCTTTTTGTGCTTCAAAACGAGCGATCATGTCATTGCATAAAAAGTCAGGTAGTGCGTCTTTTTTCTCGAATATAAAACTACCGGGCTTTACTTCACGTAGGCTCATGACAGGATCCTTGAATCAATCATTTTTTCAATCTCATTGCTAATAGTGTGTATGTCATCGGTTTTATCAATCCTTGATGTGTAGATAGCTAAAGCCTGTTTAGTAGTATCTTTCCAATGCGCTTGAAGCGCGGGTAGTAGCTGTTCTAGCTCCGTTAACTCAGCACTCTCGTGCCAGCTTTGGTAAGCAGTTATGAGCGCAGGTGCTAGCTTTTTTCTCATCGCGGTCATCGTACCGAAATAAAAATGTATGGATGCATCTCTATTATTTTTGATGAGCAGTGGCAAGGTGGTTATGGCATCTGCGTAATGGTCACGAATGGCTCTTAACATAATTTCAGCATGTGTTTGTGGCATAGCTGTCAGCATATCCAACCACCCATCACCTAACTCTCTTCCTGCTATGGCTTCACCTTTCTCATGCGCGATAATCATGGCGGTTTCGACATCTGCCATTTTATCTAGCGAAGCTTCTACGTCGTTATCAAAATCGTAATAAGCGGCTGCACGTCCAATGGGGTTATCTAAGCCACTCATGCGCCATTCTTCAACTTTTTCCCATAGCATTCTGCGTAATGATTCACGTCTGATATAAATACGATCTTGCTGAACCATAGCTGGTGGTGCTGCCATATCTCTTGCGTGTTCTTTACCTGCAATAATAATGCTGTGGTGCTTGTCTTGTTCTGATTTCTCTAGTTCTGCAAGAAAGAAATGAGGACGACAACGTATACCTAATCCTGCGTTATACACTAATCCTTTGTCATGCATTAACACGTTAATCGCTTCATTATCAAAGGGATCATACTCAACTCCATCAATGAGCAACTGTTTATATTCTTGCGCTTCAATATCATCCCATAAGCCTTCACGCTCTGTTAACCAATCACCTACATCATCAGTGGTAAGGCTAATGTTAAAGCTTTGTTGTTGCTCCCAGCGATACATTTCTCGCATTTTAAGGAGATAAACGCACAAGGTATAGTCACCTGCATGACGTGCATCAGCAATGTGGCAATTATGCTGTACGGTATCAATGATCGTTTTAATATCATCATTCATGAGAGGTGAGTACCTTCATTAATTTGAGTATAACTACTCAGTGTAATTCGTAACTGCTCAGATTGCCCACTACTTTGTTCAAGAGCAAGGCGAAAGCACGCAGTTTATAGGTATAAATGAGCATTTTCAAAGCTACCGCGTCCTGCTTTCGCTCCTCACCTACTTCCCTGTAGGCGACGCAGCTATTGGGCAAAGTAGTGGGTAAGCTGAGTAGTTACATTTGAGTTAGGATAATACTACCAGTGTTAGCAACATAATTCGCTATTCCACAAACTAAACCCTTATAATACGCTTTATGATTTTGTATTTTAGGAGAAACACGTGCGCATCCGTATCAAAACCAAATGGAGTAAATACGAACGAGAGATTTCTGTTGAGGACTCCGTAGGTATTCTAGCTTTTAATGCTTGGAAAATTGGGATGCAAGTCTTGTTAGAAATCGAAAATGAAAACTTTCAGGTCGATTCTCAAATGCAACGTATCGCTGTTATGGAAGAAATCATGTCTTTCATGGTGCATACCTTAGACCGTATGGTTTACGAGAATATTGATGATGAAGGTCGAGCCACATTAGTCACCCTATACGCCAAGAAACTGGCTGATCATGTACAAGATAATGCACGTGATTTCGATGGCCCAGGAGATTACCGCACCCCCTTCATTGCCAAGCTCAACGAGCGTATGGAGGACTATGCGGACACCAGCTGGAATGATACCGACAATAACCCTGGCTTCAATATGGGGCGTGTATTCGCTAACCATATCGCTGAAGTGCTTGGCCCACGCGATCGCAAATGGGCATTGGATTATATCCAACAAGTGCTAATGCCCGATTTTTTAGAAACTTACAAAAAAACTATCAAGTCAATTGGTCTCATCGCAGAACAACCTGAAGAACAAACAGGAAGCAACGCATGAGCGAATCACTGATAGATGCTCGAATAACTCCAGAAGGTCATCTCAATGTCCTTTCCAAAATTGAAGTCGAAAAGCTATTAGATTCAAGTGCAAGTAATAGTGCTTTATTTCATTTATTCCGAAGTTGTTCATTGGCAGTGCTTAGTCACGGTGACTACACCGATGATGCTAAAGAATTATTAGAACGTCATAAAACATTTGATATCCGTGTTATCCAGCAAGAACGCGGCATCAAACTAGAAGTTAAAAATGCACCCGCCAGTGCCTTCGTTGATGGCAAAATGATACGTGGTATCAACGAACATTTATTCGCGGTGTTACGTGATATTATTTATGCCAACGATACCATTCTTGACAACCCAAAGTTTGATCTGGAAACCAGTGAGGGTATCACCAATGCTGTATTCCACATTTTGCGTAATGCAGGTATTTTTCAACATTGTAACAAACCGGATTTAGTCGTCTGCTGGGGTGGTCACTCTATCTCACGTACCGAATATGAATACACTAAAGAAGTCGGCTATCAATTAGGCCTAAGAGAACTCAATATTTGTACGGGCTGCGGCCCAGGCGCTATGAAAGGCCCAATGAAAGGTGCAACCTTTGGGCATGGCAAACAACGCATCTGTAATGGGCAATATCTAGGTATCACAGAGCCAGGGATTATCGCTGCAGAATCACCGAATCCTATCGTTAATGACCTAGTCATTTTGCCCGATATCGAAAAGCGTCTAGAAGCTTTTGTACGCGCTGGGCACGGCATCGTAGTCTTTCCTGGCGGTGCAGGTACAACGGAAGAAATCTTATATATTCTAGGCGTACTGCTACACCCTGATAACAAATATATTCCTTTCCCTGTTATCTTCTCTGCACCTGAAAGTTCACGTGATTATTTTGCGCAAATTGATGAATTTATTGGCCATACACTGGGTGAAAAAGCACAGCAACGCTATCAAATCATTATTGATAATCCTAAGAAAGTAGCCAAAGAAATGAAGAAAGGACTTAAAAAAGTTCGCAATTTCAGACGTAATAATAGTGATGCTTTCTATTTCAACTGGTTGTTGAAAATTGATAAAGAATTTCAAAGCACCTTCGAACCTACTCACAAAAACATGTCTGAGCTAGACCTGAGTAAAGATCTAGATACACATTTACTCGCAGCCAACCTACGACGTGCTTTCTCTGGCATTGTTGCAGGCAACGTAAAAGACGAAGGCATACGCGCAATTGAAGAGAAAGGTCTATTTGAGTTACAAGGTGATACGGAAATAATGGAACGTATGGATATACTTCTAAAATCGTTCGTTTCACAACAACGAATGAAACTACCTGGTACGGAATATATACCCTGTTATAAGATTATTAGATAACATTTGTAAAGGTCTTGCACTGAGAGTGCAGAAGCGTTGAACGTTATTATTTACTAGCAGTACAAGGACAAGAACACATATTTTTACCCTTGCCTTGAGCAGACTTTAGCCCGTTATTTCGAAACTCCTCAAGCACACTAGTACCAATTAAGCTGCCCACATTAAGCCCAGAGCTACCAAACCGCTTATCATAGGTTTTTATAGCTCTAGCCATTTGCTCACTAACCGCCGATCTTTCTTTCTCATTGGTTTCAATAGCACGAGAGTGATCAACTAATGAACGTTGGGAATCTATTAAGCCTGCCTGTAATTTCTTCTTTAGCTTTTCGGCCTTTACTTTCTTTATTTTGTTTCCAGTATCTTTGATAGTGTTTCGTAGTTTTTTTTGATGGAATTGCAAAAGACGCACATTCACACTGATCATTTTTAGACGTTCTTCGAAATGTGCAATTAACTCCTCTCTTGAGGAAAACATATAGATCATTAATTCTTCGCGTAAAGCCTGTTTCTTGAGAAGATTCTTTTCATTTTCTAATTGTGCTTTCTTTAAACGTCGTTTACGCGTATCACTCGATTCAACTTCCTTTACCGTCATACCATTTTTTTCATCTATTTCCTGATGACCATATTGTGAATCTGCTGGAGGAATCGACTGCGTGTAATGAACCTTTCCATCCTTATCTTTCCAGCGATAGGTATTCCCATACGAGAAATTGCTCACACAAATGCCACACAATAATAGAGCTATCGTATAAGTCACTATTTTTTTGATATATATTCTCATTGTTATTATGAATTTTTAATGATTCTTCTCATGCTAATTGATATGTATTTAAGCATGATACCCCTCTCTTCAACTACCAGACTTACATGCTATTGAATAACCTTTAGCTGTAATACACAATCATTCTCTGATATTTGGCGCATTAGCTTCTGAGCCCATCATCAGCACGTATAACCCAGTTACCGTGTACAAAATATCTCCTGCACATGGCTTTCTACTCCAATCTAACTTTGAATAATAATCTTCTGGAGCATACAGACAGTTATTGAAAGTTACTTTACCTGTATTCACCAACATCATTTTTTGGTGGTGCTTGATGATCTCCATCTGTAACTAATGCTAGAAGATTTTGTAAATTAGTCCACTCCCATCCAACTGGCAATTCAAACGGCTTTTCACTCTCCCCGATTTCAGGCAATGTTTTTTCCCTTCTTCAATGAGCTTGTCTTTTTCTTTGGCTATTTCTTTGGCTATCTTTTACCCAAACAGATACCTCATCGGTGGATGAAATGCACTTTGTTAAAAAGTACTGGCAGCAGCGTTATTGGACGTGTATAAAAAATGTGATCTATGTAATGGATCATGCTTATATTCAGGCTCGCTATTGGGATGAACGTAAGACAAGATACAAGGCCACAGTGATTACCCGATTGAAATCAACCTTTGTCTATGAAGTGCTTGAAACATTGCCTGTGGAAAAAACAGAAAACAACACCGTTACCAACAAGGTGACTACGATCTTTTCTGTTTCACTATGCACACCAATAACTTACACATCTTATTCGCACCCAACTGCGCTTTCTAGGTTAATTTTATTCAACACTGTATTGACACATCCATTCAGGACGTTTCTAATCCGTCAACTTATATACGACACAATAACCACACCCTAAATACCCTAGGCACAGTTTAGGGTATCTCTATTAATTCTGGTCGAAGTTGCTGTGAGATAGAATTTGTTAGATTTTTGATAGAAAAGTTAGCAATAGCCGTAGCTATTGGTCACTTTTATAGCGAAAATATAGCAGATTCTAGCCTCAGCAAAACGAACCATGAATTAATAGAGGTGCCCTTTAATAAGGTGCCAAGTGTAATATCAGGATTATCAATGAACACAATTTTTTCTAATATGAGCTTGCTTGCGCTAATGAGTATTAGCTCGATGTTACTCGCCGAAGAAAATAACCCACATATCAACCAACCTAACTCTGGGTTTTCTGCTCAGATTCGTTTTGGCTTTAGCCAAACAGAAGATTCGACAGGTAATAATAACGTCAATTCAGCTGCATTAGGAGGGAAGTTTGGTTACACCTCTCCCACATGGAAAGGTTTAACGGCTGGCATAACAGGCTATACCAGCCATATTATAGGCAACCATGATGACGATGATTTATTCCTTAATAGCAATGGCGGTCCAAACGGTAGTGGCTACAACATCCTGGGCGAACTATGGGGACAAGCTCAGTTCTCTAACACTCGCATTAAAGTAGGTCGTCAAGTAATTGACAGCCCATTCACGGATACTGATGATGTCGGTATGATACCAAACACCTTCCAAGGCGCTGTCATCACTCACACATCGCTGCCCAATACAACTTTCATCGGCATGCATCTTAATAAAGCCGCTGGCGTTGATGGGCAGAAAGAAGCCTTTACATCTATCAATATCGCACAAAGCAATTCTGCGGTAAACGTACTAGCCGTACTCTATGATGCTGATAGTTGGAATACTCAGCTCTGGCATTACAAGCAAAACAAGGGGACAAACATCAGTTATGCTGAGTTAGCGCTCACTCCATTAGAAAGCTTTGACATTGGCCTACAGTATACGACCCAAAAAGATGATAGTAGCGGAGGAAAAGCAAACGCATGGGGAGCTACAGCAGCATATTCTATCGTAAATTTCACACTTTCTGCCGATTACAATAAAGCTTCGGGAAGTAGCCCTGTTATTAATGCAGTGGGTGGCGTTGGAGGTGGCCCTTTCTTTACATCAGCTGAGCAAAATACCATTGATGGTGTTGCTGGCATTCGTGCGAATGCTATTGGCGTCGAATATTCAGGCATCAAAGATACAACACTAGGTGTACGTAAGATTGATTTTAACAAGGGTGTAGGTGATGAACTTGATCTTAACGCGAGCTATCAAATCAAACAGAATTTATCCGCTGATTTGATCATTAGCGATATGGATGTTAACGGCAAAAATAGTCGCTTCTTTATTAACTACAATTTTTAAGCCCACTATATTTGGATCTCACCTGAAGACCCAGGGCTGTTCAATGCTAGGAATCTGTTCATGGAATAGACAAAGTTCCCTCCACCTAGCAGGGGGAGGGTTAGGGCGGGGGTAGATAGTCTGATAAAAAAGACGACCTTAGAACATCTCCTCTCTCCCCAGCCCTCCCCCCAAAGGGGAGAGGGAGCTTATTTCATTTAGCATTGAACAGCCCTGCCTGAAGACCTAAGCAACACTTTATAACATTGCCATAGCACAACATGGATAATATACTCCGCGCCATCTTTCTGATTCCTACAGAGTTATAACGTACTATCTCCTGCAATCATTTTATGCCACCTCTTCTCACTATGCCGCTAATAGCTATACCACTCGCACCTAGGCTCGCCAATACTTATGTCCGCTAATAAAGGTCTACTTTTACAAAGCCTATATACCATCATTGCTCGCTTTACAGGTGTTGGCTTAAATTTCGCATTGCAGATCCTTTTGGCACGCATCTTATCACTTAGTCATTACGGTGATATACGCATGGTCATCGTCATGGTGACTAGCGTAGCATTGGTTAGCCGAATCGGTGTTGATCAGTTAATTGTTAAAGAAGTAGCAAGCGTAGAAGATAATCAACACACCTTCGGCAGCGCTTTTTTAAAACGAAGCTATAGTGTTGTTTTTATCAGCTCACTTGTATTCATAAGCTTATGGATACTGTTTAGCCCTTTTCTGCAGCAGACTTTTTTCGACGATATTACTCTCACTAATTTAGTCATTGCTAGCCTGGGAGTGCTGTTTTTTAATGTAATTACCATCAATGCTTTCTACTTTAAAGCATTGCATAAACCTTCCGCATCAGCTCTCACACAAAACGCTTTACCTGCTATTAGCTTCTTATTACTTGTTTTAGTATTTTGGCAAGACTTTCCTATTAATCAAGCCTATATCAACGTTTACACACTATCTAATGTACTGGCAGGTATCATATCGTTTTTAGTGCTTCTTCCATGGCTAAAAAACAAGCAAGATATCAAGAGCAAAAAGTTAGCAACACAACATAATATTCCTAACCTAAGAACCTTAACTAAGCGCGCTTTGCCACTAGCCCCTATCTCCGTATTTTCATTTTTAATGCTCTCTTCTGACGCATTTATGGTGAGCGCAATGCTTGGCAATGAAAAGTTTGGTCTCTATACCACAGCGGCCTCCATCTCTTTTCTTAGCCTTTTTGTTTTAGGTGCATTAGATGCCACCATTTACCCACGTTTATTAAACATCAGCAAAAACAAACCTGATCAATTACGTGGCTTCTTCTGGAAAGCCACCTCATTGGTTGTCTTCGGGTTATTAGCAGTGACCATCGTTATGGCTGTACTAGCTAAACCTACATTGTGGTTATTTGGCCCACAGTTTCAGCAAGCAGCAACCGTTTTATTGATTTTACTAGTCGCTCAATGGCTTCGTGCCACAAGCCTTACCTTCTCTTTTATGTTTATCATCAAAGAGAAGGTAAAATATTTAAATATTATTTTAGTTGTCGCGTTAATTATAAACTTGGTCGCCAATTACCTACTTATCCAAAGCCAAGGTATGCAAGGTGCCGCAATAGCTACATTATTAGCTAATGGTTTCCTTGCTGGCTTTGTTGTACTACTCTTCTACCGACAGAAGTTACTTGCAGGCTATAAGAGACCTTTGCACGAAAGATATGACGGATAAAAATGAGCGTAACTACTCAGCGTAACCCGTAACTGCTCAGATTGCCCCCTACTTTGTTCAAGAGCAAGGCGAAAGCGCGCAGTTTATAAGTATAAATGAGCACTTTTAAAGCTACCGCGTCCTGCTTTCGCTCCTCACCTACATCCCTGTAGGCGACGCAGCTATTGGGCAAAGTAGAGGGTAAGCTGAGTAGTTACAAAATAAACCACGAGACCTTTGCATGAAAGTATGGCGAGAGAAAAAAGAGCGTAATTTTTCAGATTTTGTCTAAACAGGAAGGTAATAGCCGAGCTATTGGCTGAGTTTTTAGACAAAATCTGGGAAATTTAAGCCTTTTTAATCCGTCATATCTTTCGTGCAAAGGTCTCCACTAAAAAGGACTTAGGTTAAACCCACTAATGATTAAAATTTTAGGCATCTTATTTATTATTTCTATTTTTATCCCCGTCGAGTTCTATTACTTAGCGGGGGGGTTACGACTAGAAACGTACCGCATCGTGCTGGCTATAGTATTAGTCTATAGCCTATTTAACCTCAAAGAACTGCTAGAAAAAGCAGACCTTGTTGATATTTTGGTTCTTGCATTCACTCTCTTGGCGATCTCAAGTTTTATCTATAATCATGGGTTACAAAAAGGCATTGAGTCTGCGGGTATCTTCGTCATTGAAGTACTAGGTTCGTTTTATTTAGCCCGAACATTGATAACTACCCCCAAGCGCTTTTTTCAGGTCAATATTGCTTTTATCAGCCTTTTATCGATATTTGCCTTATTCACTATTTATGAAAGCTTCACCCAGCACCGAATTTTGCACGAGTGGGCTACCAAAGTAACGGGGCATCAATCGTTAGACCCTAGCCTATACACACAGTACTACATTCGTAATGGCATCATGCGCGCCACCAACCTGTTTGTTCATCCTATTCTTTATGGAACACTCACCGCTATCTTCTTCCCCTTTGCTATTTTGCTAACGTTATTTGCCTTTAAGCCACGTTATCTCGTTATGACGGTAGCACTGCTAGTTTCTATGTTGCTGACCTTGTCATCCGCACCCTTGCTATCAACCGTATTTCAAGGCGGGGCTGCTATACTTTCTCATTATTGGAAGGGTGCAAAACGCTTTTGGTTTGCTTTATTGCTAACAGGGGTATCGGGTGCTTTCATTATCAATTTATTATCAAATCGTGGTTTCTTTGCACTCTTCATTTCACACCTTACCTTCAACCCCAACACAGGCTACTACCGTATGTTCCAATGGAAATACGCGATGGATGATGTGCTTGATAATCCCTTGCTCGGTATTGGGGTTAGCCAATGGTCTCGACCTGACTGGTTAAACTATAGTATTGATAGCTTCTGGTTATTGATTACGATGCAACATGGCATCCCTGCGGGTTTCATCTTACTGTTCTGCTCTCTTTACCTTGTTTTTCATGTGCTAAATAACTTACATAAACAACATGAGCTATATCGCTGGATGGCTAATGCCTGGGTGCTATCTTTTCTGGCATTAATATTGATTGGCTTTACGGTTGATTACTTCGGTAAATTACAACCGATGTTCTTTTTCACACTTGGCGCGATAGGCTGGATTAAATATCCTAAGTTAAATCAACATATGAGTAAACTTGCACGCTTTAAAAATAGACAGCAACAGCTCTGACCTAAGAATTATATAAGGACACACTTTGTTTTCAGCCTTTTTGATCATTAGCATTTACACCGTTATTCTTCTTGAGCTCATTTTTGATGATTCATTTATCGCTGTACGGTATTTACATTTTAGTTATGTCGTTTTACTCATAACCACATGTCTGGTTTTTCTCTACTTATTGCTGACAAAGTCAAAAAGAATATTGTGGTTCATTCCAGCGCTATTATTTGTCATCACAAGCTACCTGCTACCCTTTATTTCATCTCCTTCCAGTCAACCACCCTTAGACATTGAAGCCACTACCACCAGCATCAAAACGTTATCATTTAGTGTTAACTCAAGAAATAAAGACTATGAAAAAGTAACCCAATTACTACGTGACAACCCTGCTGACATCATCTGCTTACAAGAAGTCCCCTTTAATCGCTATGCCTTATTTCTTCAACACATGAAGAAAGCGGGATTAGACTATCAACATGTTTATTCAAAGAATAAAGCATTAATGATTCTCGCTAAGCACCCCATCATTCCCCACAAAACCGTGCCTTTTTTACAAGCCTCTGTGGTTATTAATGGTACAACCCTTAAGGTGTGGAATTTACATGCACCAAAATCATTAACTAAAATGAACTATCAGCACTTTTATTTCGACAAAGTTTATGATGATGTGCATGCCGACAATACCGATCACAAACTAGTGTGTGGTGATTTTAACTCCACACCACACAACAATATATTGCCGCTTTTTATGAATACTCTACAACCTGCCTATAAGCAAGCGGCTAATCCAATTAGCCTGACTTACCCAACCACTGAAGGGATCATTCATTCACCCATTCCTTTAATTAAAATAGATTACTTATTATTCAGCCATCACTTCAAGATTGACGATTATCAGCGTATAGCTCAGTATGCGCACTCTGACCATTACCCTATTGCTGCCCGTGTTTCATTAATGCAAACGGTTAATAAAGAAACTATCCATACTAGTAGAAATAACGAAACAAAAAAGATTAAACCATGAGAGCCAGATTTGTTAATCAAAATGTATTTATGATGCTTGTTAAAGTGCGAAACGCACTGTTATCAAGTAGAAACTGGTACTACCGAACTATTTACGGAATGAATATTGCTGACGATGTTCGCATCTCTTTTAAAGCAAGGATTGATAAAACTAACCCCAAAGGCTTATATATAGGCTCACAGACCTATATAGCATTTGATGCCATTGTGCTTTCTCATGACTTCTCTACCCGCAAACATTCTGCCAAAACAGTCATTGGTGAAAAGTGTTTTATTGGTGCAGGAGCCATTATTCTGCCAAATGTCACCATTGGCGACCAAGTCATCGTAGGTGCAGGAAGCGTAGTCACCAAAGATATACCCTCACATTGTGCAGTAGGTGGAAACCCTGCAAGAATCCTTAAAGAAGGTATTCATACCATTGCCTATGGCATGATTGATACCTCTTATGAAACAGAAAACACCTAAACTACCGACACGTAAAGACTTAACAGTGAACCAGCCCAAACCACAATTAGATATACTCATGGTCTCCTACAATACCGCTGAGTTAACGTTGCGCGCTATTCGCTCAGTCTACGAGCAAACTACTCAGACTGATTTTAATTTGATCGTTTTAGATAATGATTCACAGGATGACTCAGCTAATCTCATTGCCGCTGAATTTCCTGAAGTCACATTGATTCGTTCAACGACTAATACTGGCTTTTCAGGTGGTAATAATATAGCAGCAAAACAATCCAATGCAGATTACATTCTGTTGCTTAATCCTGACACTGTAGTGCTTGATCATGCTATAGATCACTTATATCAATTTGCTTTAAGCAAACCTTCAAAGGGTATTTGGGGCGGTATTACCCTCAATAATGATTTGAGTATTAACTCACATAATGCCTGGTCCCGACCTACCACGCTGACCTTGTTGTTTAGCGCTTTAGGTCTCAGTAAGCTATTTTCAGGTAGTTGCTTTTTCAACAAAGCTAACTATGGCTGCTGGAAACGCGATACAGAGCTTGAAGTAGATATGATTCAGGGTTGCTTTCTCATGTCAAAACGTAGCTTGTGGGAAGAACTCGGCGGATTAGATGAAACCTTCTTTATGTATGGAGAAGAATCAGACTTTTGCCTAAAAGCTATCAACCTCGGCTATCAACCTGTTATCACACCCAATGCTAGAATTATTCATCATGGTGGAGCCAGTGAACCCACTTTCTCAGGGAAAATGATCAAGCTATTAAAGGGGAAGGTAGAGCTGGTTAATCGCCACTCCACATCTTGGGAAAAACCACTCCACAGAGCTTTACTTTGGCTCTACGTGAGTAACAAGTGGCTAACATCAACGCTTCTTTCCACCCTAAAACCTGCAAAGAAAGAGCAGGCATTAGAATGGAGCAAAGTGATGCAAGATCAAAAAGCATGGCTAAAAGGTTGGGCTAAATAATGGCAACGGTTATTGTCCCCGCACATAATGAAGCCAGTGTGATAGGTGATTGCTTAGAAAGTATTGTTAACCAGCACGGTGTTGACAAGATTATAGTAGCTTGTAACGGCTGTACTGATAACACAGTAGAGATTGTTCGACAGAATTACCCCGATATCACTTGTTTAGATATTGAAAAACCATCCAAAACCAATGCACTGAATGAAGCAGAAAAGCACATCAGTAGCTTTCCTATCTATTATTTGGATGCTGATACTGTGATTTCTGCCGATTCTATTTCAACCATCAATGCATTCTACAATAACCCCAAAAACCAAGAAGTGTTGTTAACAGCACCCACTCCAAAAATTGATACCAGCGGGTCATCATGGTGGGTAAAACAATACTACAAAATCTGGATTAATTTACCCTATATCCAAGATGGCGTTATAGGAACCTGTAGTTTCATCATGAATGAAAAAGGCAGAAAACGTTTTGATCGCTTCCCCGATATTATCAATGATGATGGCTTTGTAAGATGTTGCTTTGATAGC
Organism: Thiotrichaceae bacterium; assembly: GCA_026991755.1. Classification (GTDB taxonomy): domain Bacteria; phylum Pseudomonadota; class Gammaproteobacteria; order Thiotrichales; family Thiotrichaceae; genus HyVt-477. Next base: position 40,573 of record JALXAX010000151.1, read on the forward strand.
CATGAACGCGCAAATGTTCCAGCCTCAACTATTCATATCAAAGCGCCTAAAACACTTTTTTCATTGATCAAGATAAAAACCCGTGCACGTTTGGGAAACATGCAACTTGAAGTATCCAAACTCTGTGCCAAACCCAAACAAGCTAATTACTCTGGTTCAATGAAAGAAAAATTGTTAAGTAAAAACTTTGTGCCTACTCTTGTTTATATCGCTATTGCGCTAGCCATTAGACTTCGCGCAAAAAAACAGTTTTCAGAAATCGAAAATTACGTATGGGAAACAGACCATACATCACGAGGATGAAGACAAAAAATGCATTAACGTCTTATTATTACCACAATATTTACCGTTAGCTAAAAATGTTGTATATTTGATACTAATGTTGATATTGATGTTGATATAATTATAAAAAACCCTAAACATTCCAGTTAGGATGTTTTGGTAACAAGGAAGTTTACCAATAACTCAGGAGCAATAAAGTGCAAGACAAACATGTCAGCTCAGAAATAATCTACAGAAGTGTGGACAGCATAGTTATACTCTTCACCTTATTTGTAACTTTCTTATATACAGATAACTATTACCCTGAAGGCTACTTAATCGCTGGCCTAGTCAGTATTATTCTTTTTAGCCTTAGTGCACGCTTTACAGACATTTATAGCTCATGGACCGCGCGTCCCTTTCAACAAGAAACCTTGCATGTGGTATCCACATGGCTAGTTGCCTTCTTCAGCTTGATCTTTATTACCTTTATTACCAAAACCAGCGCTCACTTCTCTCGTGTTACCTTAATTTCATGGTTATTCGCCACACCTTTGGTACTGGTGTTAGCGCGTTATGGACTACGTCGCATATTCTCTTATCTCAAATTATTAGGCCTTAATAACCAAACCATCGTTATTGCAGGCATGACTGAACACGGTTTACGTTTTGCCAAAGAATTAGAATCTAACGCTGATTATGGTTACCAGGTCGCTGGCTTCTACTGTGAAAAAGACAACATTGTGTCCGAACAAATACAACAACATTATCCTGTACTAGGTGATTATAAAGAACTCATTGATGTCGCAAGAAATGGAAAGTGGGATCAAATTTATCTTGCCTTGCCCATTGAATCGAAGAAACGTATTTCCAGCTTGCTTGACAAACTTAGCGATACCGCAACACCTATCCGAATCTTACCCGATTACTTCACATCAAACCTACTGAAGAGTAAATATCTGGAAATTGTAAACACCCCGATTTTGTCTGTTTACGATTCTCCTTTCTCTGCTAATAACGCCTTTATCAAACGTGCTGAAGACATCATTTTTGGAAGTATTATTTTAGTGCTGATTTCACCGATTATGCTGGCTATTGCGATTGCTATAAAGCTCACATCAAAAGGCCCTGTTTTCTTCAAGCAATGTCGATATGGCCTGAAAGGGGAACAAATTAAAGTGTGGAAGTTTCGCTCTATGACGGTTTGCGAGAATGGTGACGAGGTGAAACAAGCGACTAAAAATGATTGTCGCATCACCCCCTTGGGGGCTTTCCTACGAAAAACATCTCTGGATGAGCTACCTCAGTTCTTTAACGTACTTACAGGTAATATGTCGATAGTGGGCCCAAGGCCTCATGCCGTTGTTCATAATGAACAATACCGAGCATTAATCCCCGGTTATATGTTAAGACACTTAGTGAAACCCGGTATTACAGGCTGGGCACAAATAAATGGTTGGCGCGGTGAAACAGACAATCTTTATAAGATGCGCAAACGCCTTGAGTTCGATTTAGAATATATGAGAGAGTGGACATTATTATTGGATATTAAGATTATTATCTTTACCATATTCCGTGGCTTTACCGATAAAAACGCCTATTAATTAGAGGTCTTGCTGCTTACTTTCTGTTTTAATACAGCTCTCATCTATCAATAAAGGCATCTGACTTCTTTGCAACTCGACCAGATAACGTTTACCCGCTTTGTTGCCGCACTTACCGTGGTCTTCTTCCATTACGGAAACCAGGTATTCCCGCTTAATATCTCCTTATTAGAGCCTGTACTAAAAGCAGGCCCCATTGCCGTCAATTATTTCTATTTGTTGTCAGGCTTTATCATGGCTATTGCCTACTACCGAATCGACCAACAAGGGTCATTTAACAAGGCAACCTATTGGCTAGCCCGCTTTGCACGTATCTACCCTGTTTATCTGCTTGCCTTTTTACTCATTGCAGTAGGTAAATTGAAAGAACCTGATATTGCTACCTCATTGGCGTTAAATGCCAGTTTATTGCAATCATGGATACCTGATTATGCACTTTCTTTAAATTCTCCAGGCTGGTCACTTTCGGTTGAAGCTTTCTTTTATCTCTGCTTTCCTTTTCTATTAGCACTGCTTTACCGCAGTAGCCTGAGTAAAGTTGCTATTCTCGCCGTGATTTTCTGGCTTATCACCCAGATAGTTCATACTATGCTATTAAACAGTGATGGCTATGAGGCCAAAAACTCTCTACATAGCTTTATCTATTACAACCCGCTCATGCATCTCAATGCCTTTATTCTTGGCATCGTGGTAGGCGCTGCATTCAAACATAAAAACAAACTGATTATTGCTTTACAGCCCTATAGTACTTTTGGGGTTGTTATCACATCTTTAATACTCGCTGTATTAGTCACCTATCAAAAAGGCATCTCTTCTTGGTTAGGGTTTGAAATTGCTTTTACCAATGGGCAACTAGCACCTCTTTTTTTGCTTTTTATTATTTTCTTATCACTCAATACGGGAGCCATTAGCAAGGTCTTTAGCAATAAATGGCTAATGTTATTAGGTGAAGCTAGCTTCTCAATGTATATACTGCAACGTCCCATCTACGGTATCTACCAAAGAATATTACAGGGTCGCATTGAGCTATCTGAAACCGCACATTTCTATTTGTACTTACTCCTACTTATTGTAATTTCTATCGCTTCTTATAAGTTATTTGAAACACCCGCAAGAAAATGGATACGCTCTTTTGGAAAATAACCTTTTATGTAGGATTTTAGTTTGAGTTCAACCTGAATCCGTGACTTCAATGCGGATAACAGGGGATAAGATATTGGTTTAGCATGGGATTTTAAAAATCTTAACTTCACCCTTAGGTTTAGTGAGCACTACCGTACTCAATTATACTTTAGTGTAAGCGGGCATTTTTTAAACCCGTGATGAATCAATAGCTTATTCTCTGTGCCGTAGTGAAGTCACGGATTCAGGTTCAAGGCAAAATCGACCGAAAAGATTGCTATGCCCTTTGGGTACATTTAATAGAGGCGCCCTATAGTCTCTCTTCCCATACTCACCTATAATCCGCATACTATAAATACACAGCATGAGAACTCCCCTTGACTGAAGATAAACGCCTGAGAACGATTCGTAGCTTCGTACTAAGATCTGGTCGTCTAACCCCATCACAAGAAAAAGCAATCACCACTCAATGGCCACTGTTTGGTATTGATAAAGGCGATTCAACCCTGGACTTTGCACAACTCTTTGGAAATGAAGCGCCTGTTACTTTAGAAATTGGTTACGGCATGGGTGGCTCATTAGCAGAAATGGCCATGGCAGACCCAGAGCGTAACTTTGTGGGTATTGAAGTTCACGCTCCTGGTATTGGTAACCTTCTTAAACTCATTGAAGAGCACAACATCCAAAACCTACGCTTATTAGATGATGATGCCGTTGAAGTACTCAAACACCGAATTACCGATCAATCTCTAGAACGAGTCCATCTGTACTTTCCTGACCCATGGCATAAAAAGAAGCATCACAAGAGACGGATTGTAAAAGAGGACTTTCTTGTCTTACTCGCTAGTAAACTTCAAGACAACGGCATTTTCCATATGGCAACGGATTGGCAAGATTATGCAGAGCATATGGCAGAAGTGATGCAAGCAACGAAGTACTTCATGAGTACAGCTGACGGCCCTTATATTGAGCGACCTGATTTTAGACCTGTCACTAAATTTGAAAGACGCGGCCTAAAGTTAGGCCACGGGGTATGGGACTTAATCTATAAGAAGGTTTAGGCTTAAGGGCACCTCTATTAATTCATGGCTCGTTTTGCTGAGGCTAGAATTAATAGAGATACCCTTAAACCTAAAATCCTCAGTTAGACAGCCTATAGAGTGATTCTGCTGAAGCTTCTAAGTTTCGCTAAAGCTCAACTAAGTCTTCGGCTGAATGGCGTAGTAAAA
>JALXAX010000152.1 GCA_026991755.1 Thiotrichaceae bacterium
ATATAATGCTAAAAAAAGATATTTTTTCAAAAAATTACAAATTTAAGGGTATTTGAAATATATTTTTTAGTTATTCAGAGATTACTTAAGAAGGTCATTAGCCGTTCGGCCGCTCCAACCTTCGTGATCAATATCAGTGAAAGTTCCGATAGGACCTGTTTGAGACTGAAGTGTGCCAATAAAGTCAAAATTAACGGTGCTACTAGCATCGGAAAGGAGTTTTAACTTATGACGGTAACTTGGCTAAATCTACCACTTGTGATTGAGTCACCTAAAGGTAAAATTTTTGGTGTTTGACCTATGAAGTCAATCGCATACGAAAGAGTGGAACTTAAAAGGAGTGCAACCCCTAAAGTTAGTTGGCGTAAGAACATTACAATAACCCTGTATTACTGTTAAATATGATAACCCGGTGCTGATACGTCAGAAAACTCAATGGAATTTTAAAGAAGTGATCAGTTGTAACCCAAGCTTAGTCCAGATGAATGATTAGTGAACAAAAGATGAATGACAGCGCACATTCATCATTTTTTCTGTTTTGTCTAGTTGGGTAGGCTTCATATATCTAGAAAATAGACCATCTGTCAGAGAGTTAATGCGGGATACTAGTTACGTTTTGCTGTTAAGTTTAATACTTTTGAGTTGATTATATACCTCACTATTTCATAGATAAATAAGAGTATTATAATATTGTTATATTCCATGTATAATCCCGCTATTTTTTAACTTTAGAATTGTTTGGATTAATTACACTATGGAAAAAGCACAATCAGGAACAACACTGAGTTCATTTATTATTGATGAACAACGCCGCTTAGGGGACAGCGCTAGCGGTCTTTTTACAGGGCTTTTGAATGATATCGCTATTGCCTGTAAAGGTATTTCTAATCTGGTCAACAGAGGTGATTTAGCGGGTGTTTTAGGTACAGCGGGTACTGAGAACGCCATGGGCGATCAACAGAAGAAGATGGATATGATCGCTAACGATTTATTCATCAATGCACTTCAGAACAATGGGCATTGTGCTGGTATGGCATCTGAAGAGTTAGATGATGTGTTATGTCTTCCAGAAGATAAGCCTAGAGGCCCTTACTTAGTGACTTTTGATCCATTAGATGGCTCATCTAATATGGATATCAATATGGATGTGGGTGCTATTTTCTCCGTGCTTAAAGCGCCTGAAGGTGTGAAGTGTCCAGAAGCTAAAGATTTCTCTCGTCCTGGTGTTGAGCAGGTTGCAGCGGGGTATTGTTTATATGGCCCTTCTACAATGTTGGTTTTGACTACGGGTTCTGGCGTTAACGGTTTTACGCTGTGTAGCTCAATCGGTGAGTTTATTCTGACTCACCCTAATATGTCTATTCCTGAAGATACTTCTGAGTTTGCTATTAATGCTTCGAACCAGCGTTTTTGGGAAAAGCCTGTTCAGGATTATTTTGCAGATTGTTTACAGGGTGAAGAGGGGCCTTTAGGTAAGCGTTATAATATGCGTTGGGTGGCTGCGATGGTGGGTGAGATTCATCGTATCTTATGTCGTGGTGGTATCTTTATGTACCCAATTGATGAGCGTAATCGTGCGGCTGGTGGTAAGTTACGTTTGTTATATGAAGGTAACCCAATGGCGATGATTGTGGAGCAGGCGGGTGGAGCTGCTTATACGGGTTATGAGCGTATCCTTGAAGTACAACCTAATGGCGACCCACATCAACGTGTTCCTGTCATTATGGGTTCTAAGAACGAAGTTGAGAAGGTGATGGAGTATCACAAGAAGGCTTAGTTTTTCTGATTACGTAGCTATCTCATAAAATCTGTAGGTTGGGCTGACGTTAAGAAGCCCAACAAATGGTGTAGTACTATTGTTGGGGTTCGTTCCTCACCCGCAACCTACAGTTTCGTATGAATAATATTGTGATTCCATGCTTATTTATCTACTAGTAACTGTTTCAATTTTGTCTCTGCTAGAGATGGGCGTTTATGTCCATTACGTATAGTAACTAGCTAGTTTTTTTAATACCTGTATTTGTGCTAAGTCTGTTGTTTTTACATTCCCCATTAGCCTATCTAAAAGCAAAGGATCATCTTTTTTCAATAAGCTTTTAAATGCTTCCTGTTCTTTCTCATCTGCACTTTTATATCGTTCTTCCAAGTATAGTTGTAGCACTAAATCTAGTTCTTTCACTCCTCTTCGGCAATGCCATTTAAGCTTTGATATTTCTTGTCTAGGGATTATTGGCTTTGTCATAGTGGTCAGTTTAGAGATGAAGGAAAACTCCCTTATTATCAGTGAGTTTAGAAGTGTAGAAAAAATTCCATACCTTTATCAAAGCAGGGCTGGGTTGGTGGTATCAACGCTTACTTTTTCTCTACAATTAACCGCTTAATATGGCTAATAGCTTTAGCGGGATTCAAACCTTTCGGACAAGCATCCGTACAGTTCATTATAGTATGACAACGATATAACTTAAACGGATCTTCTAAATCATCTAAACGCTCATTAGTCGCATCATCACGAGAATCTACAATCCAACGATAAGCATTTAACAAGGCAGCTGGCCCTAGATATTTATCACTATTCCACCAGTAGCTAGGGCAACTGGTAGAGCAACAAGCGCAGAGAATACATTCATATAACCCATCTAGTTTTTCTCTATCTTCTTTTGATTGTAATTGCTCTTTGCCAGCAGGTAGGGCTTCTTTAGTTTGTATCCAAGGCTGAACAGATGCATGTTGCGCATAAAAGTTACTAAGGTCTGTCACCAAATCTTTCACAACAGCTTGATGGGGTAGGGGGTAGATATTGACATCACCTTCTACTTCAGCAATAGGTTTGATGCAGGCTAGTGTATTTCGTCCATCAATGTTCATGGCGCAAGAGCCACAAATGCCTTCACGACAAGAGCGTCGTAGCGCTAGTGTCGAGTCCATCTCATCTTTGATTTTAAGTAAGGCATCTAACACCATTGAACCGCAATTATTCAAATCGATTTCGTAGGTGTCGGTACGTGGGTTGTTGGTTGTTTCGGGGTCGAAGCGGTAGATGATGAACTTTTTTATCTGTGGTGTTGCCGTTTTATTATCCGTTGAGGTGGCGGCTGGAAAGACCTTTCCTTTTTTGATAATGGAGTTAGCAGGTAGTTTAAAATCAGCCATGGTGCTCTCCTAGTAAACCCGTTTCTTGGGTGGGATGACTTCGCATTCATCCGTTAGGGTGTACATATGTACGGGGCGATAGTCGATGTGAATATTCCCTTTTCTTCGGGGTAATGGGTTTGCTTGACTGGATTCTGGATGGCTATCAAGCCAAGCGAGGGTATGTTTCATCCAGTTTTCATCATCTCTGTCAGGGTAATCTTCTCTGGCATGACCTCCACGACTTTCTTTTCTATTGAGTGCTCCCGCTATGATCACTTGGGCTTGTGCTAACAGGTTTTCTAACTCGAACGTTTCTAACAGGTCAGTATTCCATTGCATGCCTCTATCTTGTAGCCCCACGTCTTCAAAGCTTTCGAAAATTTGTTGCATCTTTTCTACGCCTTCTTGCATGTTCTCACCGGTTCGGAAAACGGCAGCATACTGTTGCATGGTGCGTTGCATTTTATTTCGAATGCTTGCTGTTGAATGCTCTCCTGAGGCATAGCGAGTGGTATCAAAGCGCTTTAGTAAACCGTCAAAAATAGAGGTATCTAAGGGTTTGTGCGCTGTACCTGGCGTGATCAATTCTGTGGCACGTATCGCGGCTGCACGTCCAAATACAATGATGTCTAATAGTGAGTTTGATCCTAGTCTATTGGCACCATGCACCGATACACAGGCGCATTCTCCTATTGCCATTAAACCTTCAATGGTGGTATCAGGATCATTGTTTTTTAGCGTTACGACTTCGCCTTTGTAGTTGGTGGGTATGCCGCCCATGTTGTAATGTACCGTGGGCAAAACGGGAATAGGGGCTTTGGTGACATCGACTCCAGCAAATATTCTGGCGCTTTCTGCGATACCAGGAAGACGCTCCTGAATGACCTCTGGGCCGAGGTGCATTAAGTTTAAATAGAGATGATCCTTCTCAGCACCTACTCCTCGTCCTTCATTAATCTCGATAGTCATGGCTCTTGAGACTACATCTCGTGATGCCAAGTCTTTAGCATTTGGTGCATAGCGTTCCATAAAGCGTTCACCTTCTGAGTTAGTCAGATACCCGCCTTCGCCACGAACTCCTTCTGTAATGAGTACTCCCGCTCCATAAACACCTGTGGGGTGAAATTGCACGAACTCCATATCTTGTAGGGGTAATCCTGCTCGAAGCACCATGGCGCTACCATCGCCCGTGCAGGTATGCGCAGAAGTTGCCGAAAAGAAAACACGACCACTACCGCCCGTGGCTAATACAACTTGGTGAGCACGAAAACAATGTAGTTCACCTTTATTGAGATCCCACGCCATAACTCCCCTGCATACACCCTCATCCATGATTAAGTCTGTGGCGAAATATTCAATGTAAAACTCAGCTTTGTGTTTTAGCGACTGTTGATAGAGGGTATGCAAAATGGCATGACCCGTACGATCTGCGGCAGCACAGGTACGTTGAGCAACACCTTCGCCGAAATGGGTGGTCATACCACCAAAAGGTCGTTGATAAATTTTTCCATCATCAGTACGAGAGAAAGGTACCCCTAAATGCTCAAGTTCGATAACAGCAGGTGCAGCTTCACGACACATGTATTCAATCGCATCTTGATCACCTAACCAATCTGAGCCTTTGACGGTGTCGTACATATGCCACTGCCAGCTGTCTTCTCCCATATTGCCTAATGCAGCAGACATCCCTCCTTGTGCAGCAACGGTATGACTGCGGGTTGGGAAGACTTTGGTAATACAAGCAGTGCGGAGTCCTTCGGAAGCCATCCCCAGTGTTGCTCGTAAGCCAGCACCGCCAGCACCCACGATAACCACGTCATATTCGTGATGGATTACCTTGTAGTCATCTATTGGCATGTAGTGTCTCCTATCTAGGCTAAGCGAGGTTTATGTGTGGAAGCAAGGCAATGGTTATAATGGAATAAATACCTAGTATTATCATTAGGTAACTAATGATATTGATAGCAAGTATGCTAATTCTCTGGGTCGAGGGTGTCGATATATAGTCTTCAATAATGGTTTGCATGCCTAATTGTGCATGTTTGAATCCAATGATAATAATCAATGCCATCATGATGCTATTAAATGGGCTTTGTAACCAGTTGATGATCCTCTGATAAGAGACATCAGGTAGCATGGCAATACTGATGCAAAACCAAAGGGTTAAGGGGATCAGTAGTAATGCAGATACTCTTTGCAGCAAATAGTGAGAAGAAGGGTTATGTTTTTTCACTGTCTTGATGGTAGTTGAATAAGCAATTTTCATAATGTATCCACACTTAGGAGCATATATTAGTTTTAATCAATGAGTTGTGGTAAAAGCCATGTGAATAAAGTGAGCAAACTACTAGAAATGATCACTATCCTATTAGAGCGTTTTGTATCTTCAAGAGAAAAGCCTTTACCGATATCCCAAAACAAATGACGTATACCATTACTCAAATGATAGTAGAGTGAGAAAGTAAAACCTATGAAAATGAATTTGGCTAGCCAACTGGATAAAAATAGCTGTATAGAAGGCCAATACTCTGTTTGATTAGCTAGAATAATTAGCATGAGAGTGATTAGTATTAAACCCATAAATAAAACAGCACCAGTCATTCTATGAAAGATAGAGAGCTTTGCAGCAAGGGGTAAGTCGTATATTTGCAAGTGTGGTGACATGGGGCGTTTATCATTCCAAGACATTATAGGCTCCTGATCGTTTTACATTTCATTTGTTTTCAATAGGCGCTCATTTAATTAATGACTCACCATATATTCATTAGATTGCACTTCTCGTAGTCTGCTGCTGGTCTGTTTAAATTCGAACTCCAGCTTACTTGAAGTATAGAACTCTTCTGGCTCTGCTGTGGCAGTAATGACTATTTTTATGTGTGAATCGTAAAATTCATCGAAGGGGTTTTCTGAATAAGTTGTTGATTTGCATTTAGTAAATTCTTATGGTTTATCGTAGCTTGTCGTTCAGTGCCTTCGAACCGCAAGCCCCTCATGAGGGCGTTCTGGCTGTAGGAAAACCCCAGACCGTTTTTTAAGAACTAAATTTGTTTATTTTTACACTGAAAATAACGACTCTACGTGAATATTTGGTCTATTTTCATCTACTAAACTGTTTTAAAGAAAGCTCAGAGCCTCTCTTTTTTGTTGATTGAGTTTTTCTACAGCCTCGTTGGTATGGCTCTCCCTGTCAATAAAAAGCAAGGAATGTCCTGCCTATTTTTTTAAGCCTTTTGCTTTTGTGTAAAAAAGAGTGAGTTAATGCATCAAGATGAAGCGATGTACTTTCGTCGGTTGGCATGCTGGTATCCGTAGGTTACTCACTGTTAAATGAGCAGAGCTGACCCTACCTTACCTGTTCCGCCGTGGCACCTATCCTCAGTCTAGACTCGTGGGTCAAGGCAATCGTGATCGCCTTGCCATCCTAACGCCGTCGGGGGTTATGCCATTTCCGCTGCTTGATCCAGTGCATTAACTCATATAAGTAACTCATGCTATGCAGGCACCCGTGACAGTCTTAATTTAGGGTCTACAGGAGGTTAACACCACTTCTTTGCTGATAGCCCAGATATAGGCAATCATTTCGCGGGCTATTGCCGCGACCACTAAATTGCGGTGCTTTCCTCGCTGCATGAGACGTTGATAACGTCGGCATAAGCGCTGTTGTGCTTTCCAAGTAATATCAACGATGTCTTTTGGCAAACCTTCTTGCCGTTTTTGTAGTTCTTCAGAAATATTGGCGCTGTAACGGTAACTGTGTGCGCTTTCAATTAATAAACGTCTTGCTCTTGAATTACCACATTTGGTGATAGCCCCAAGATGGCGTTTTCCTCCACTGGAATGTTCACTGGGGACAAGCCCTAAGTAACTCATTAGCTTACGTGGATGATCAAAACGAGTTAAATCGCCTAGCTCGGCTATGACGCCTGCGGCGACAAGTAGCCTAACACCACGCATCGCCTGTAAAGCTTTGACGACAGGATAATAACGCCACTGATGAACTTGGTGTTGTAATTCATTAACCAGTCGTTCCAGCCTTGCTATACGTTCATTGACGGTTTGTAGGTATTCTTGCAAAAATATCTGTTGCGCAGGATGAGGTAACACCAATTCGCTTAACCAACGTAAATGCTTTTTTGACCAGTTGGCGGTGCCTTTATAGTTGATGTTATTACGAAGCAACAGGGCTTTGAGTTGAAAACGTGCATCATTTAAGTCTTTCATTGCGGTTTCTCGAGCACGGGATAGATCATGAACCGATTCATCTTCGGGTTCTTGGACATAAATGGGGGTTAAGTCTTCAGTTTTAAGTAACTTTCTCTACCTCAACAGTGATCGTTAATAATAATGGTTAACAGCATAGTATGAAGATGCCATAGAGCTTACCTTAAGTCGTTGCAGTTTTGTTCTAGAGAGTCTCTCAATAGATTGTTCAGTGTAGTGGCTAATTGGAATGACTATTAATAGTTGCAAAAGTATGTTCAGTAAAAACCGCGCCCTTCGACTCCGCTCAGGGTGCTACTCTGTAGCCTGAGCGGAGTCGAAGGCGATGCTTGTATGTAAAAACTTTTGCAACAATTAATATATCCTTATCCCTATTTTTTATTGAGTCAAAAATAGAATCTGGAGCCCAATGCTCAGGTCGATTTAAAAGACAAAAATGTTTCGTCTCAGCTGTATCTGTGATTTCCATATTTTCCAGTCCACTACTTGTTTCTAGCACATAAACTTGTTTTGGTTGTTTGACCATGTGTCCTAAAGCATGTGTATGTACGTTAACAACATCATCCTTCTCGTCATAACTAATGCCGTTAAAAGGGGAGTCTTCAACTTCTACCTGATCCCCAACTGCCATACTAATTACCTTAATAGTGACTAGTTGTGAGTCAGTTACATTGCTTAAATGATCAAAATACTCAGTCCATCTGTCCTTTTCTATTTTGAGTGTGTTCATTACCTTCTCCTTAAGGAAGCTCTGAACAACTCATGATTCGTTTTTCTGAGGCTAGAATCTGCCAGCTTTTCGCTATAAAAGCGACCAATAGCTACGGCTATTGCTAACTTTTTTATCAAAAATCTGACAAATTCTATCTCACAGAAATTCCGATCAGAGTTAATCAGAGTTTCCTTATGATTGTTTTATCAATATAAGAGAGACCTTTGCACGAAAGATATGACGGATATAGCAAGCTTAATAATTGAGTTGACCGTTTTGATAAAACGGCAAGCTCACTAAAAAATGGTTTGAATTCCCTCTATTTCTGCTAAAAATTCGGCCAATAGCTCGGCTATTACCCTCTTTTTTAGCAAAAATTGAGAAAATTACGCTCATTTTTCACTCGCCATCCTTTCATGCAAAGGTCTCACACTATAAAAAAACAACTGATGGCTACAAGGAAAGGAATTTACGTTGTTATAGTTTTTACCCGCATCTGATGGAAATACCATTGCTATTCGTGCCTCAGGAAAATTGACTCATGAAGATTATCAGAAATTTTGCCTCAACTAGAAGCACAAATCCACACCTTCGAATAAGTCTCTACTCTCTTCGAATTGGATAATTTTTCAGGTTGGGAACTGGAGGCGGCAAAGATGTTTTTAAGTTTGTAATGCAGCATCGCACAGGTTTTGACTGTATTGCGATTGTGAGTGATAAAGCATGGGAGCATTTGATGGTATTAATTGCAAAACCATTTTGTCATCTGGCAAGATTCGATATTTTAATAGAGAGAATTTGCAAGATGTCTGGGATTGGTTACGTGAAAAGCAGGAGATGGAAAAAGCGGCAGATCAGCTATATCCTTATAAAGAAATAGTCGCTGCGGTAGATTTCTCCCCTCAATCAAAGCATGCCGTTAAACGGGCTATTGAGCTGGCAACCTATTATAAAGCCCACTTAACTTTATTAAATGTTGCCCAAGAAGCACTACAATTTCCTTATTACTATGAAGGTAATATGATTAGTTATCCCTATGATATTGAGTTGTTGGATAATCAAAACAACAATATATAAACCTACATAGTAATATCATAATAAAAACAGAAGTAACTTATTGGTGAGACGGATACCACCATTCTTTCATATCTTGAAGCACAAAAAACCGATTTAATTATATTTGGAGTAACTCGAAAAAAAGGACTTTCCAAGCTACTAGGTTCTACACCTAGATATGTACAAAATCATGCCTGTTGTGATTTTGTACTGGTTCCATTTCAACAGGGTTCTATGTTTAAGAATGATAAAAAGGAAAAGGCATGAGCAAGGTAAAGAAAACTGATACATCGCCTTCTATCTTTTTATCATTCTCATAGCTGGTTTCATCGACTCTTTATTAGTGAGGCCGTTTTAAGCGTGTTATTGGTGTTGTGCTTTATTGGTATTGCCTATACGGATGTCAGGGCTGTTTAATGCTAAATGAAATAAGCTCCCTCTCCCCTTTGGGGGGAGGGCTGGAGGGGGGAGATGTTCTAAGGTCGTCTTTTTTGTCAGACTATCTACCCCCTCCCTAACCCTCCCCCTGCTAGGTGGAGGGAACTTTGTCTATTCCATGAACAGATTCCTAGCATTGAACAGCCCTGATACGGATGTAATAGCGGGCTGATCAAGTAATGGATTTAATTACCCTGCTACTCATCATTGTCGTTATTTCTGTCGTAATCTTTGACTTCACCAATGGATTCCATGATGCGGCTGATATGGTCGCAACAGCGATTGCCTCCCGCGCTATGAGTCCATTAGTTGCGATCTCGATTGTTCCTTTGTTAGATCCTTCTTTTTAGGGTTTTGCAACCAAAGAAATATTTAACCTAGAAAGCGCAGTTGGGCGCGAAAAAGACGCGTAAAATATTGGTGTGCATAGTGAAACAGAAAAAATTCGTAGCCACCTTATTGATGATAAGAAGTTTTTCTCTTTTGCTAGGTGCGCCAATAGCTTGTGTGGACTTTCGTGATCCAACTGCGCTTTCTAGGTTTAATAAGCCCAAAACGAAAAAACGCGACCCTTGGGTCGCGTTTTAAATAAGTTAGAAAAGTATTAACTTATTTTACAGTAGCTTCTGCACTGTCTTTCTCGCCTTTATTATCAGACCAAGAAAGCTTAACCGCATCACCTGCTTTCCCCGCATAAGAGAAAGAAAGGTATGGGTTTTTAGAGATAGAGGTATTCCAATCAGCAGTCAATAGTGTCTTGCCGTTAGCTTCTACAATAACTTCTTGGATGTAGTGAGCAGGTATCTTCTCTTTAGTCTTCTTGTCTTTACGAAGACCTGTTTCCATTGGGTGCTTGATTAGTGCTTTCACTTCAACCAAATCACCTTTTACTTTTGTACGTAATTTAATAGTACCCATAATAATTCTCCTTGATTAGCCGCCGCAGCCGCCTTTAGTTACTTTAACAGAAACGTGATTTTTGTAAGTCTTGCCACCAGCTGTAACAACAGCAATTAGGTCACTTGATTTACCCATTTTCACGCGGCTCTTAACCTTAGCAGCAGTGCCTTCACCTAGAGTGAAAACAGCAGTTAGAGGGGTTGGGTTGTTAGAAACGATCATGCTGATTGTTTCAGTACCTTCGATACCACTTTCTACAGTGATAGGCACAACAGCACCGTTCTCTGCGATTTCTGGGGCTTTGATTTTGATGTCTTTAGAGACGGTAGCATCAGTTGCGCCGATAGCAGCCATTACTGCATCAGTTCCTTTAGCTTCGAAGTTTTCTTTTGTCCACTTAGCAAAAGCGTTTGGTGCAATTGCAGCAGTACCTGTAGCGATACCTGCGGCAACTGTGCTTTTAATAAAAGCTCTACGTTTCATAGTTATACTCCAATTGGTGTTAATTCATAGTTCTGAACGGCAATGATTATGCGGTAAACGAGCTGTTAATTACATTACTGTAAATGTGAAAAATGATTGGGGTTTACCCCTATAAATGCTGATAAGGTATTGAATTTATGATTACTGTTGAGAGTCTACGGTAATCATTATTCTCATGAGTTCTGACAAAGAGTTAGCTGCTAGTTTTTCCATAGCTTTAGCACGATGTGCTTCTACGGTGGATTGCGTAATGTGAAGTTCGCTAGCAATGGTCTTGTTTCGTTTGCCTTTTACTACTTGGTCGATGACTTGCCGCTCTCGTTTAGTTAATAAGTCGAGTTTTTTCTGGATTTCCGCCAGTTTAATAGCTTTACCTCTTTGTTGTGCATCCTCTTCTAAAGCACGGTGAATGCTGTCGAGCAGAGTTTGCTCATTAAAAGGTTTTTCAATGAAATTTGATGCGCCATTCTGTACGGCTTGTACGGCCATGGGTACATCACCATGGCCTGTGATGATAATAACAGGTGGTGCTAGCGGTAGTGTTTTTAGGTGTTCTTGCAAGGCTAATCCACTCATTCCTTTCATGCGTACATCTAACACTAAACAACCTGGGTGCTGCGGATCAAATTGATCTAGGAATTCTTGTGCGGATGTGTAAGTGAGGGCAGGTAGTTCAATAGATTGCATCAGCAAGGCAATGGCTTCACGAACTTCTTGATCATCATCTACGATAAAAACGGTGGATTCTTTTGTCATACTTACTCAGAGCTTTGTTAAGGGCAGTGAAAAATAAAAACTTGCGCCTTGGGGGGTAGAGTCAACGTGTATTCTGTCACCATGAGCTTCAACAATACCTTGGCTGATGGACAAGCCTAAGCCCATGCCTTCTTTTTTGGTGGTTACAAAGGGGGCAAAGAGCTGTTCTTGTACTTTTTCGCTTAACCCTAAACCGCTATCAGTTACGCGTATCTCAAGCTTATTGCTTTCAATAACGGTGGTGGATAGTGTAATTTCACGCTTATATACATCTACTAATGCTAGAGATTCTATCGCATTTCTCACCAAGTTTAAGATAACTTGCTCAATTTGAATTTCTTGTGCCATCACTTTGCTATGGGTGTCGGATACTTCAACCGTTAATTTAACATCCTGTCGTTGTAGTTCGTTATGAAGTAGATCTAATACAGTATCTAGTATATTTTGAATGCGTACTGGCTGCATCTCAGGCGTTTCTTTATGTACAAAATGACGGATATGGCGAATAACTTCCCCCGCTCTTTCTGCCTGACCTGCAATTTTCTCCATGATGTCGGCACAATGGTCGGTATTGGGTGTGCTGGATTCAAGCATGCGTACACAGGCTTTTGAATTGGTGGCAATTGCTGTTAATGGCTGGTTTATTTCATGCGCTATGCCCGATGCCATTTCTCCCAGCATACTTAAACGAGCCACATGAGATAATTGTAGTTCATGTTGTTCTAGCTCATCTCTTGCTTGTTTACGCTCAGAGATATCACGAAAAACCACCACACCTCCTACGGTTTTGTTTTCTTGGTCACGTATTAGGGTGCTGCTATATTCTACGGGAATAGGGGTGCCATCTTTACGCCAAAAAATGTCATCACTCACAAAATGAGGCTTTTCGTCTTCAAAAGATTGATACATTGGGCATTCTTCAACGTCGGCTTTAGTGCCATCCTTATTAGTATGATGTAAAAGAGGTTGTAGGTTTTTGTTTAAAACATCTTTAGCTTGCCATCCCGTCATCTTTTGCATTGCCTGATTGACGAATGTACATTGACCTTCGGTATCTATACCGTAAATACCATCAGTGACTGAATTTACAATTAATTCATACTGGTGTTCTAATTTTTGTTTAGCAATTTCCAAGCGTTTATTTCTTCGAATGGTAGCTGAGATGCCTGCTATCAATAGCAATAACGTTAGTATTCCGAACAAGGCCCAGTACCAATAGCGTTTAAGCGCATCACTTAACGTAAATTCATTCGCAAAAGCATAGGGTGGTAGTTTCAGTTTTTTAAAGAGTTCATGCACTTGGGAGTAATCACGAGGCAGTGTCCACTTTGCATAACCACCAGAGAAACGTGAGGGAAAATCACTGGGCATGCGTAATAAAGTAAGCGTCACTTTTTCCGCGAGTTCTTTATTAGTATGCTGGACTCGGCTGAATGGCCACTCTGGATAAAGTCTTGTGCTACGTACCAGCGGGAAGTTGGCAGACTGAATAGGGTTAATTACCCTTATCATTGCGGGTGTTAGTAGATTGGCCTCATACATCTGCTCAAGTGTATCTGTTCTTACAAAACCAACATCCGCTTTACCTTCAATAATGGATTGTACAATCTGCTTATGGCTATTGGTAAAAGTAAGCTGGAAAAAATCTGTTTTTGGGGTGATGCCTTTTTCTTTCAATTCCCTCCAGGCCATTAAATAACCACCTAATGAAGTCTCATTAACAGCCATTACACGCTTGCCTTTAAGGTCTTCAAGGGATTTGATCGTGTCATTATCACTTCGTATGAAGATAACACCCGCAAATACACTAAATGATTCATCACCAATAACGGTGTTGATGGTTGCTAAAGGTGTTACCCAGTTTCTCGCAGCCAGGTTAATAAAAATACCTGGGTTGGTTAAAATAAAGTCAACTTTGCCTTTGCCGACTGCTTGCTCAATCTCATAAAAGCCTAGCGGTACAATCTCAAAGTCATAGCCAGGTAGCTTCATCGCGAGGTAGTCAGCGGTAGGTTCCCAATCATGAACAACCTCAGATTTTGACTGGGCTTGGTTGTTAAGAACCCCTATTTTAATGAAGGTACTATCGGCAATTAATGGCTTTGGAACTATTAAAACGAGAGCGAGTAAAATATAAGCTATAATTAGCTTGACTTGACCCCGAAAACAAGGAAAATACGCGTCCTCAGTAACACCACTCAAGTAATAATCTCGATCACGCGCTGGTAGCTCAGTTGGATAGAGTATCTGGCTACGAACCAGAGGGTCGGGGGTTCGAATCCTCCCCAGCGCGCCATTTCTTTTTTTTCTAAAAAACATCCAAAAACCTTAAAGGGTTCAGTAGCTTGCGGGGTTCGAAACCCCTCACTCCGATGATAAGATATACGCCGAGAAAACGCTAATCTCAGCACAACTCTGCGTAAATGTAATTGTCCAGAATTCCATATGTTCCAAGGGTTTGCGAGGAATTGTAGAGCGAGTTCGAACAATTCATCAAAGGCGTGTCTTGGTTTTTCCTTATTTTGCAGTTTTTCAGCAGAAATCAGCTTTTGTTTTTCTAACATTGCAATCTTCTTTTCGTATGCTGTGACAACCGTTAGGTTCTCAGTCTCGACAATACGGTTAAGGAGCTGATCAATTTGCTTATCTGTTTTTATTATATCCTTCTTTATGGTCGACATGCCATGCTTGGCTTGTTCTAGTCGTTGACTCCGAGCATCTTTAAAGTCCCCGAATAGGGGATCAGCAAATCCCATCTAGTACTCCATCAACTTAGGTTTGATGGATACAGAGCAATCCAAAGCGTTCAAGACAAGGCATGGGTTGCAGGCAATGGTTGTTCTCTTGGCAAGAGCCATAACGTAGTATTGAGTGCTTTGGGTTGCTCCCTTTGGGCGAGTCATGAAGCGGTCATCCGCGTTGTTGCGCCTTTTGTGAAGGGAACAACCATTCCCTGCAAGACGCGCCTAGCGGCTAACCGCTTCCTGACTCGCTGTATCCATCAAACCTAACTTGTTGGAGTACTAGTATGGACAACAAAATATCGTTATAAATTATTAGAAGGAGAAGTAGGGCATAGGTGTCGAGAACTACTACGATATACGACAAATCCGGCTTTAAGCTGAAACCCGAAGCCACCAGTCTTTTAGCCGGTGGTACGTTCACAACGTCGCCCGATGGCTCTATGCAATCGGGTAGATGTTTCCTAAAAAACATCATTTTTAAGCTTTTTACCAAAAGCTGCCGACCTAACAGCAAACCATATCAAGAATGAGATTTGTTAATCAATTAAGCTTTGGCTGCGTAAGTAACTTTCCCAAAATCTTTGCTCTTTTGTCCGTTTTTAACTGCCGTGTGCTTAATAAGCGATGCTAAAGTAAATTTAGGCTATTATTCTTTCTTTTTAGGCAAGATGTGCAAAGCTTACTTGTTTTTCCTCTTTACAAAGAAAGAATATGGCTTTAATCTTTCTTTTATAGCTCTAAAAAGAAAAGATAAACTTATGGAAGAATCAAAAAATAACCGTTTAGGAACATATATACGTTGTAGTGTTGTTGGTGAGAGTTATCAGGCTTTTATACCATCTCCATTGCCACCACAGCCAGAAATTAACCTTATTTTTCTTCAAAACCACCTAGCAAAAGCCAATCAGGCATTAGGAAAGCTAGATGCTGCTTCTAATATTTTGCCAGATAGTAATTTGCTACTTTATTACTATGTTCGCAAAGAAGCGGTTTTGTCCTCACAGATAGAAGGAACACAGTCTTCTCTTTCTGATCTTCTGCTTTATGAAAGCAACGAAGCTCCCTCTGTTCCTATTGATGATGTTGTTGAAGTTTCATCTTATGTTGCTGCACTAGAACATGGGTTAAAGCGTGTTCGAGAAGGCTTTCCAGTTTCATTACGGCTTATTAGAGAAATGCATAAAATCCTTTTGTCTAAAGGCAGAGGGAGTAATCAACAGCCCGGCGAGTTTCGTACATCTCAAAACTGGGTTGGTGGCTCTAGGCCTGGGAATGCTTCATTTGTTCCACCTCCAACCGAACATTTGATGGAATGTTTAGATCGTTTCGAAAAATATCTTCATTTAGAAGAACGTTCTTATACTTCTTTAATTGATGCTGGACTTATCCATGTTCAGTTTGAAACTATCCACCCATTTTTGGATGGAAACGGTCGTATTGGTCGTTTGTTGATTACTTTCTTTTTGATGATGATGGGGGATCTTCGCCAGCCGAACCTTTACCTTAGTTTATTTTTTAAAAACAACCGTCAATCTTATTATGAACGGCTCAGTGCGGTTCGCGCTACTGGTGACTGGGAAGGTTGGCTTGAGTTCTTTCTTACAGGCGTTACCGAAACAGCTAATCAGGCTGTTGAGACAAGCTCTGCGATATCAGCGTTGTTCAAATCCGATTTAGATAAAATAAAGACGTTAAACCGTTCAAGTGCCTCAGCCCAAAAAGCCCATAATTTTTTACAAAAGAAAGCTATTGTAAGCGCTCAGAGTACAACAGAAATACTTGGTGTAAGCACACCTACTGCCAGAGCTGCCCTTAATAATCTTAAAGAGCTTGGGGTTGTAAAAGATATTAGTGGTACTGGAAAAGAACGTCTGTTTATTTATTCAGACCTTGTTGATCTCCTTGAAAAAGGTACAGAGCCGATTACTTATTAAGGTTTTGCTTATTTTTTCTCAAGTCCTCAAGCTCTATAAGCTGCTCGTCAATAAATTTTAAAACTCCTGCCGATATGGATAACAGACCTTGTAGTTTTTCCTTGTAGACTTCTAATCTTTCAGTCTCTAGCTCAACTTCTGATTTTTTATTGTCATCTGAGGTACCCGTCGGAAGTACTAAATGAGTAATTGAGTTAATGTCAGATTGAATATCCAGTCCATTTGCAGTCTGCAACCAAGAAATAGTGTCACTATCAAGAGCAGCAGAGGCTGACTTGCGCACCGAATATTCAATTAATGACTGAGCGGCATAATCAATACTAGAAGCAATATCAAGCCATCTATTGACTAGTTCATTATCGGGTTCTGGTGAATCATCAGCATTGGCAAGATTATAAAAAGATCTGCTATTGTTAGGATCTAGTTTTTGTAAAGTATCCCAAATACTATCGAATTTTTCAAAAGGTCTACTTCCATCAGGTAATGAACTTCTTTCTCTCCATAGAGCCAATATAGTTTTAAAACAATTTAATTGAGCTTGTTGCTGTGTATCACTATCCGTTGATTCTGCTTGAACCATTTGTTCTGCAATATAATGAGCCATCCATCGTTGAAGTGTGTAGACTCCAGATTGTAATTCAAGTTCTCTAACAATCAATTTCCCCAAGTTCATGATACGTATGGAGGTTTCTGAGTGTTCCTGACTGGTCAAGGAGGAAAAGTTGACAGTAGGGTTTGGCGTATCGGATTTCATCAGTTTCATTCCTGTAGCGGTAATTGTCACAGTATTCACGTTCTATTTGCACTTCGATTATTAAATCTTTATTCAGCTTGGTAAGTACCTTTGTTAAGAAGCTAAGAGGTGCTTTTATTCGCCTACCTCGGGCTTTGCATTCTCCATGATCAGTTTCTTCTCCATTACTCCATATTTCAGAAATCATGCAAACTTCATTACTTGTATTCAACCATTGACGTCGTGTCTTTTCGATACAAAGTGAGAACTGCTTCTGAATAAACGTTGCAGGTGACAAAGCAGGATAAGGGACACTTTCAGCGTATGGATCATATTCATCAAGATTCTTATCCGCATCGAAATATGATAGCCAGCCCTGCATAACAAAATTATTATTATTGATTTCCATTTCATCATCAGCATCTGGAATTTTATAGTCATATAAATCTGAACATGATTGCAATGCACGTAATAAGGACATAGATGTTTTAGGTGAAACAAAAGCAGATGCAATTGATATACTTTCTTTATTATGTCCTTTCGCGTAAGACCATCGCCCCCCGATATTAAGCCCTTTGTTAAGCCTATCCTGATAAATAAGTACGTCCAGAAAGTCGTTTGGCATAACTTGCCATCGCCAATCTTTATTCTTTTCTAGTTCATCAAACCAATGTCTATATTGTAAGGGTTCAGGGTCGAGGGTATCGGCAAGCCAGCGGTCATCATTTAAGGTTAATGTATGGCGATTAAACCAATATTTCCATTTATTATTTTCTTGCCAATCATTACCGTATCTTACAATGGGCATAGCTTCTAATAGTTTTCCAGCTACACAGAACATGGCATGATAAAAATAATAGAACCTGAGGTTATCTGATTTGGGATAAGATCCATGGCTGTGACTAATTGAATAATCGTGCTGTCTATTTCTCCATTGAGCAGCTCTAGGGTCATCAATATACCCTGTAACATTTTGCTTCCACTCTTTTCTTATCAGTTTATCCGCAATATCTTGTACCTGTTTAGAAGAGACATTAAAAGCATCGCCTAGTGGCTCATACCAATAACGCTCAAAATCCCAGCCAAAATGAATTCTCTCATGAGTTCCTTCATCACCCTCAATATCCCATGGTGTTTTTTGGGAGTTATTGGTATTTCTTTCTAGCTTTAATTTGGGAAATGGAGATGCATTGACTGTTTGTAATTTCTTTTTGGTTTGAGTGTCGTAAGTACTAGGTAATCTGTCTTCAATTAGTAGTGCTGTTTTAGCTGCAAAATGTCGAATTAGTACATGCGGAGTGCCTGTTAAAGCAAGGTGTTTAAGAAATTCTGCATGTGGTAATAAAATATTGGGGTTATCCACCGCAATACGAGTTAAAGCAATCAACAAATATTGCTGAGCGTGTAATTCATAAAAAGGTAAGCCAATATCAATGAAAGCATTTGGTTTACCTCTGTTCATCCATGCAATTAGAGCTGAAATTTCGTTTTCGCAACCTAATTCACCTAATTGTCGTACACAATGAGTGGCTTGCCATCGTGCTTTTGCATGAGGTGATGCTAAGGTAGCCCACACCATACCTGTATAAGCCTCGGTTAAATCTGTAGGTGGCGCTAGATTATCTTCCCACTCTCCACCAGCATGAGTTTCATCGATAAACAACTCAAGCCGCTCTAAAGAATATTCGAACGCTTGTTCCGCATCATCTTTAGATAGCATACGAGCTAGCAGCTTCACCAATGCAAAAAGCAACCCTGGATAAAGAATATCTTGTCCGCCAACGAGACCTTGAATGATAGCTGTAGCTATAAGTTGTTCTGATATATCATATTTTTCAAAGAAGTTTTCAAGGTGGTGTTTATAAGAATAGGTATTAGATAACAGTGATGTGCCGTGTTGGTGACAAATATCTGTAAATATCTTCTTTTTATTACGTTTAAAGCTTATTTTTTGCCACCAGCTTTCAGGGATTTGTTCAAAGATACTTTCAAGAATATAAAGGCTGACCTTTTGTGAATTAGTCACTGCATTAACGAATAAAAGTTCCGAACCAACAGGTACTTTGCTAATAATGGTTTTCCAAAAAACTTCTGGGCTTCTAGCAGAGTTGATTTCATCAAAACGCTTATACGCTATATCAACAGCTTCCGCTCTTGAACAATCAATATCTGCAACAAGCTCATCGTAGTTATACTTTTGTTTATCTGATTGGTAGGAGGAATGAATATGGTGAGATTCCTTGGATAAACCCTGTTTCTCGGTAAAGTTAATAACCTCATCAATCTCCTTCATTAGGAGGTGATGTTTCTGAGCAATTGCTTTGATGTTCTCCCATGTAAGCAAGTCTTTTGTTTCCAGTCGTGCTTTCTGTATAAATCTATTAAAAATAACGTCCTTATTTGTAGACTGCTCAAGGCAGCTGGTTACTAGCTTCGTAGATTCGCTTGTCGCAAAAAAACTTGTTAAAGCCCAACTGGCTTCTGGCGATAAGATTCGCCGAGATACGAGAGATTCTGCAAGTACTGCGACATTATCGTCAAAGTAAATGGCGTTTCTGTCACGTAGTCGACTTAGTACGGTAAAAGAGCCTGCGGCAGAAATTTGACTTAGTGTTTTGGTTACCTCATTCCAATTCAAGCCTCTATCAGTGTGTTCTGAAATAACCTCACAGCACCGTGCAAAACGATAAGCTAAAGTGGGTGAAAGTTCATCGTTACGTGAGGCTTGTAGACCTAAAGCATTGACAGCCTGCCACCGATCCATACCCTCATCTCCAAACTTTGAGACTACTTCAATTGCAATATCAAAATATGCTTTAGCATCATCTTTCTGTTGCGGTAAAACAGCTCTGGCAAGGTCAACATAATAGTTTGCAATTGAATCTGGGGGTTCATCATTAATGCTTTGGACTAGCTGATAGCAGGACTGTTCAAGAGGGTGGCGAAGTGTTTCTAGGTTGTTATCCCTGAATGCAATACGACAAAACCGCATTCGATCAAAAAAGCGAATGGTATTATCATTTGGTTTTAGCAAACTTGAAAATTTCTCAATTTCGGTAGTAAGGGTTCCTTCTGACAAAGCAATCATTTCGAAACGTATAATTCTTATTTCATGTGGCAAAGGGTCATATTGTTTATATCTTGATGATGTAGCCTTACTAGATTGCTTGTGGGCTTCATCCACACAAAAGTGAAATTCTGTTATTTGAATATTGTCTAGAATAATATTAAGGCGGAGTGATAGCCAAGGTGATACAGCATCGATAATTTGCTTAAATTCTTCCTTGTCTGATTCTCTCTCGTAACTATCGTCCTTTGAAACCCACTCTTTAGGCAACAAACTCTCTATATGTGGTGTTTGTTGGCTCAAATAATTAATGATGGTATGTGCTTTTAGAAAACTGGTTCTATCTTCTAAGCCATGGTTAGATGTGAAAGATTGAGAGGCTCTTTCAGGTGTATATAACCGTAGTAATCGTTTTGTCTGTGAAGAATCAATATTATAAAATAGAGCAGCCTCAGCAACAGCAACATAGGCTGATAAATAACTTTCCTCTCTTCCTAACCTGTTTACAGGTTTAGGTATCCGAGTCCTTTTG
Source organism: Thiotrichaceae bacterium (assembly GCA_026991755.1). Lineage (GTDB taxonomy): Bacteria > Pseudomonadota > Gammaproteobacteria > Thiotrichales > Thiotrichaceae > HyVt-477. Next base: position 20,709 of record JALXAX010000152.1, read on the forward strand.
TGTGTCAGTATTATTAAGGCACTTTCTACACTTTCTTTGGGAATAAACTTACACAGTTTTGCCAGCTCATTGGCAACGGCCAAAATAAAATAAGGGTTGTTTTTTCCTGTAATAGCTAGCTCATTAACAGTTTCAAATTGTGCTTGATCCAACAAACGACGAATAATTGGACTACCAATACGAAATGCCAATTCAGATGGTTGCCATCGAGAAAAAAACTCAATTAAGGATATTTCCCCATGAATATTCATATAGGCTGTTGCATGTTCGACGATGTCCTCGTCAGTAAGCTTATCTTTATAATTCCTATCTTTTTGTTTTTTCTTGTCTCGTTCTTCGAAAAAGATACGTAGCCAATTATTAGCACTACGCAAATAACCTTTCGCCTCGCCTCTAAAGGCTTTGATATGTGATAACAGTGATGCACTGTAAGTGTTTTCTGAACCATCCCAAGAACTTGAGATTTGTCGTTGAAATGCGATTTCTTGAACCTTCTTGGGAGTTTGTAATTTGGGTAGTAAGTCAATATTTTTGGCAAATAGATCCAGTTGCCTTTGATTACCTGCTGTTTCTTCTCCAGCTCGTAGAGCAAGCTTTCCAACACTTAACAGATCGTTTTTTTTCAGTGCTGCTTTTAATGAAAATTGTAAGCGTTTGACTTGTATGTTGCGTCGGTCTATCGGGCTATCATCAGGTAAAAAGTCTTCAGATAATGCCAATTCGATGAGCTCATCATAATGTTGAGATTTTAATAAAAGTGGCGGTAAGCTTTCGGCAGCATAAGCGTGCCTATGTGTTAGTGGTTTGATATTGCGGATAAAAGTATCAAGTTGCTCTTGAGATGTTTCAAATGTTTTTTTAAACCATGTTTCGGTTGGCTCATCTCGAAACTGTAACGAATCTTCAATTAACCAAAGAGGTCGCCCCATATCTGTAGCAAAGCTTTCTATTGTTTCTGGCTGTATACCAGCAACAATAGATAAAATCTCTATCGGGATGAAGGGTGGCAAGGCTGCTAATCCAGAACAGAGCAATTCCACATTAACATCAGGATGATTTTTTTTGATCTTATTAATTGCGCTTTTCAGCTGAAAACCGATTTGTTCATCAATAGTAGTTTTGTGAGGTCCTAGATATTCCAAAGCCTGTTTCAATGTTTCTGCCTGATCTAAAGCATTGGCTTGTACACGAGGGTTCCCCCCGCTTAAACGCTGAAATTCCCTTATTTCTGTTTCATCTAATGTACCAGCATACTTTGATACCAATACTTGTTGTGTCTCAGCTTCACTAAAAGCTTCTAAAGCAAGATCAAGATACTCATTATTACGTAATTTAAGCCGCCACATCCTTTCTGTTCGGCACAATGAAACTATACGGGCGCCTTGAGGTGGAGCTTCATTCATCAGTTGATGAGCAAAACAATGTTCTCCCATTTCTTCTGCTGCGATTTCTGCATTATCAGCAGCATCAATAAAGATTACGACACAAGCAGTAGGGTCAACATCTCTTAATTTCAAAACTGCTTGTTTTATACGCTCGCGAAATAGGTGAATATATTGATCACGGGTAGAGCTTACAGATGGTAGTAAAGGGTCACACAACCCCTTAACCGCAATTTCATTAACAATTTGAACTAATGCCTGTCTATGTTCATGTCGGGGGCTACTAGGGTTTCGATATGTGCCTGCTGCAAAGCAATCAAAAACGATCCCTATAGAATTTTCTGGAAGGCTTTCGCAAAGTGATTGAGCCAGTACTGATTTACCAACGCCACCTGAGGCATGGATAACTATAGGTAATTGGCTTTCTAGTATGGATTTAAGGAATGTAGTTTCTTGTTGGCGTGGGATTCGATTTGTTAATCTATCAAATTTGGGCTGTGCAGGAAAAAGTTCATCCATTGATGAAACTTCAAACCTTTTTAATACATCTTCACGTGTGATTGTTGGTCGATGACTTGAGTGTGGTAAAGCTTTATTTTTTATCATTGCTACCAATGATTCTAGTTTTTCTCTTGAGATACCCCCTGCGAATAATGGAGATAACTCCAGTTTCAGTTGCCCCCTTTGAGCAAGATAATCCCCTTCATTGTCGTTAAAAGTAACGCACTTTGCAAAAGATTGTAATTCATCAAAGGTGAATTCGGTATAACGTAGTAATTTTTGTTCAATACTTCCTGTTTCCTTTGCTGTGCCATGACGAAGAGCTCTAAAGCTATCTTTGACTTTAGTATCCACTAGACGATTGGAAATAAAGCTAAACTTTAGTTTGTTTTTAGCAAAGTCTTCCCCGTGTATTTTTATGAATTCTTTAAATCTATTGGAAAAACCAACCAAGGTCGTTCCTAGCTCGCTAGGAACGAAGTGTTGATCTAATCTTGTTGTTGAGTGTTTTAGCTGATGATAAATAATATGATCTAATTCATCAGTTTCATTATTGTTATGATATTCTCCAACATCTATTACATATTCACCTGCTTGAATACTTGTATCATCAGCATTTTTTGATGCACCTTCGATAGATAATTCACTTAATGTGGTATTGAAATCCAGCAAACGTAAACATTGACGAGCAGCCCATACATAGTGGAACTCATCACCAGCTCTTGATGAACGAACCAAATCATTGGTAATAGATTTTGTCATTAAAATTCAATTACTCATAAAAGAAAAAGCATAAAATAACCAATTAACATAAATGAATGTCGCCCTTGTTTAAACCTGTTACGCAGAACTTGGTATCTGGAGTAAAAGACTGAAAGTGTCTCTGAAAAAAGGAGGCTTATAAACTCATTGTGTTGAGGGTTTGATTGTATCAACTTTCTGGTTACCAAGTGTAAATAGGTATATTAGCTTAGTTGTATAAATCAATGAAATGGGATGAACCATTACAGCTATTTAGCAGTGATCTCTTTGTGTCTTAAGCCTTGAATGTAAAAATTGTGGTCTCCATCTCCTTTTTGTATGAGAGACGATTTGTCCTGGTTCTGGGGCATTATTAAGGCGATATCTTTTCTGTCTAGCGATTTTATCCATATATAAATGTACATCTTCTTTGTGGTGCGTTATGGCAACATAAGTCATGTGACGATCCATTCTCTATTGAGCCCTAAAACTCTCTTAGCTCCTATAAAGTAGCAATATTTATCTTCTAATAACAGGTCAGTATGTGTTTGTATCGCTGGATGACCATTCGCTTGAGAGAGGTGAAGTACTCTTTGCTTTCCGATATAAACACCCACATGAGCACCGAATGCATCTGGAATATGGTTATAAAGCATTAGATCAAGCCACTCAAGGTCATTCTGTTGTGTATGGTTAAGGTTGGGCTTTATTTTTTGGGTGTACCTTTGATCATCCCATAAATCACTAGATCGGAATGCAGGGAACTCGCTGAGTGGTAGCCCGAAATGGGCAAGTAACTCATAGGCATAGACTTGGCAATTAGCTCCTAGCGCTAAATCAGATGGATAATTAGAACCAGGAATTACGGAAGGGTTATAATGCACCTGAATAAATCTTTCAGGTAACTCACTGAGATCAGTAAGGCAATGGGTTGCAGAATTAATGATGGATTCCTCTTTTATTACGAGCAATTACAGTCTCATAGGATCTTTTCTTTATCTTTGTTGCGACGATAAAACACAGCCACATGCCCCACTGTTTGTACCACAATAGCGTTGTGTTTTTTGCTTAATTGATCAATAAAGTCTTTACGCTTTTCACGGTCATCCGCGATAATTTTTACTTTGACTAGCTGATGAAAATTTAAGGCGGTGTCAACTTCATCATGAATTGATTCTTTGAGTCCGTCTTGTGCAATAGTCACTAGGGGGTGTAAATCGTGAGCTATTCCTTTGAGTTTTTTCTTCTGAGGGTTTGTGAGTTCCATGATAATCTTCTTGCTATAAATAATGTTACAAGGAAAACAGAGTCCCTTAGATATGTCCAGAAGTAATAGCAGTAAAAAGTGGTTAGAAGAACATTTTGATGATGAGTATGTAAAGCGATCACAGCGTGATGGTTATCGTTCTCGTGCTGTTTATAAATTAATTGAGATTCAGGAAAAAAACCGCGTTATCAAACATGGTATGAAAGTGGTGGATTTAGGGGCGGCGCCAGGCGGCTGGAGCCAATACTGTGCAACGCTTGTTGGTGATAAGGGCAGAGTAGTTGCTAGCGATATTTTATCTATTGACCCGCTAGCCCATGTGGAATTTGTACAAGGCGATTTTCGTGAGGATGATGTATTTGATCAGTTACTGGAAACATTAGGTTCAGAGAAGTGTGACCTTGTTATATCGGATATGGCGCCCAATATAAGTGGGGTAGATTCTATCGACCAACCTAAGTCTATCTATCTATGTGAACTTGCATTGGATATGGCAGGTCGAATACTACAACGGGAAGGGGTTTTTATTGCAAAACTTTTTCAAGGTCAAGGCTCTGATGAGTTCTTAAAAGAAGTACGGAAAATGTTTAAAAAAGTAAAAATAATTAAACCAAAAGCATCACGTCCAAGAAGTCGTGAAGTTTATGTACTTGCGCAACTACTTTTAGTGTAAAATAAACACTACTTGGCTTCTATATAAAATGAAGCAAATAACGATTTCAAGGTGAGATTTTGAACGATTTAACAAAAAACATTTTAATTTGGGTCGCTATTGCGATGATGTTGATTCTGGTCTTCCAGAAATTTCAACAGCCATTACAGCAATCTAGCGCTTTGAATTACACACAATTTCTGAAAAAAGTGAAAGAGGGTGATATTACCGCTGTCGATATTCAGGATCAAAGAATTATCGCTAAAACGAAAGGTAGTCAGAAATACTCTGTTCAGGCTTATCCGAATGATCCCCAATTAATTAACGATCTTTATGAGAACGACGTAAACGTTAATGTAGTTCCTCCTAAAGAAAACTCACTACTGTGGGAAATCATCATTAGTTGGGCGCCTTTCCTACTGATCATTGGTCTGTGGGTTTACATCATGCGTCAGATGCAAGGCGGTGGTGGTAAAGGTGGCCCCATGTCATTTGGTAAAAGTCGTGCAAAGATGCTGACTGAAGATCAAATTAAAGTCACCTTTGCTGATGTAGCAGGTTGTGAAGAAGCTAAAGACGAAGTAGAAGAAGTCGTCGACTTCTTGAAAGACCCCAGTAAATTCCAAAAACTTGGAGGAAAAATCCCCCGTGGTTTATTGATGGTGGGTCAACCTGGTACAGGTAAAACATTATTAGCGCGTGCTATTGCGGGTGAAGCGAAAGTTCCTTTCTTTAGTATTTCTGGTTCTGACTTTGTTGAAATGTTTGTTGGAGTCGGTGCATCACGTGTACGGGATATGTTCGAAACAGCCAAAAAACATGCACCTTGTATCATCTTTATTGATGAGATTGATGCCGTAGGTCGTCAACGTGGTGCAGGTGTTGGTGGTGGTCATGATGAACGTGAACAAACACTAAACCAATTGCTCGTTGAGATGGATGGTTTTGAAGGTAATGAAGGCGTTATCGTCATTGCAGCAACCAACCGCCCTGATGTATTGGATAAAGCATTATTAAGACCTGGGCGATTTGATCGTCAAGTGGTTGTACCTTTGCCTGATGTACGTGGTCGTGAAATGATCCTTAAAGTGCATATGCGCAAAGTGCCTCTTGGTGATGATGTTAAGCCTAAATTATTAGCTCGTGGTACGCCCGGTTTCTCAGGTGCGGATTTAGCTAACTTGGTTAATGAAGCGGCGTTATTTGCTGCTCGTACGGATAGACGTACAGTAGGCATGAACGAGTTCGAATTAGCTAAAGACAAGATCATGATGGGCGCAGAGCGCAAATCTATGGTGATGAGCGAAGAAGAGAAGAAGCTTACGGCTTATCATGAAGCAGGACATGCCATTGTTGGTTTAACGGTTCCTGATCATGATCCTGTTTATAAAGTTTCGATCATCCCTCGTGGTAGAGCATTGGGTGTAACCATGTTCTTGCCTGAAGAAGATCGCTACAGTCATAGTAAACAACACTTGGAAAGCCAGTTGTCTAGCCTATACGGTGGACGAATTGCAGAAGAGCTTATCTTCGGTGGTGATAGTGTGACTACAGGTGCATCCAACGATATTGAGCGAGCAACTGAAATTGCTCGCAGCATGGTAACCAAATGGGGTCTATCAGATCGCATGGGGCCTTTGGCTTATAGTGAAGATGAAGGAGAAGTTTTCCTAGGCCGTTCAGTTACTCAGCATAAGCAAATGTCTGATGATACCGCGAATGCAATTGATGAAGAGATTCGTAGTGTAATCGATAGAAACTATCAGCGTGCTGTTGATATCTTGACCGATAAAAAAGATATATTACATGCAATGTCTGAAGCATTGATGAAGTACGAGACCATTGATATGCATCAACTAGCTGCATTAATGAAGGGTGAAACACCACCTCCACCTTCAGGTTGGTCTGATGGCGATGATGATTCTTCCGATTCAGATTCTGGTTTAGTCGCTGATAAGGTTGATGATGATGTTGCGGCTAATAGCTCAAAATCTAAAGATAAGAAAGAAGATGATTCAATTGGTGGACCCGCTAGCACACACTAGTAAGTTCGGTTCTATTAAGGAACCTCTGATCAACTCATGATTCGTTTTTCTGAGGCTAGAATCTGCCAGCTTTTCGCTATAAAAGTGACCAATAGCTACGGCTATTACTAACTTTTCTATCAAAAACCTGACAAATTCTATCTCACAGAAATTCCGATCAGAGTTAATCAGAGTTTCCTTAAGTGAATTAATAAAAAAGGCGCAATTTAGGCGCCTTTTTTATGTCCGTAATATATAGATCAAGCCTGATTATTAGTAATGGCCGAGTCAGTTCTTAGGAAGGTAAAACGTTATGCATACAGAGAAAATGGATTCTTTAATTCAAATAATGGGTATTCTGAATGTTACCCCTGACTCATTCTCAGATGGAGGGTCATTTGATACAACAGATCGTGCATTAACACAGGCACTAAAAATGGTAGCCGATGGTGCGTCTATTATTGATGTGGGTGGGGAATCCACTCGGCCTGGAGCCGCTGATGTCTCTTTGCAAGAAGAGCTGGATCGGGTAATTCCTGTTATTCAGAAAATAAAGAATGAAACTGACATTGTTGTCTCCGTGGATACCAGTAAAGCCATAGTGATAAAGGAGGCGCTTATAGCAGGTGCTGATATCGTTAATGACGTTAGAGCACTGCAAGAGCCAGATGCGTTAGAGGTATGTGCAGAATTTAATACAGCCGTCTGTTTAATGCATATGCAAGGTCAACCACGTTCTATGCAGAATGCACCTCACTATAAGGAAGTAGTGAAAGAAGTTGCCGCTTTTTTTGAACAGCGTATTAAAGCCTGTGTTGAGGCTGGAATCCATCGAGAAAAGATTATCCTTGATCCTGGTTTTGGTTTCGGTAAAACGCTAGAGCATAACCTGCAATTACTAGCCCATCTTGAGTCTTTTCAATCATTCGGCTTGCCTGTTTTAGTTGGAATATCAAGGAAAAAAATGATTGGGGAGTTACTGAATGGTGCGCCTGTAGGTCAGCGATTAATGGGCAGTTTGTCAGCGGCTGTTATTGCAAGTATGAAAGGCTCTGCTATTATCCGCGTACATGATGTAAAAGAAACAGTAGAAGTAATAAAAATAGTTCAAGGGGTAAAAAGTTATGAGTAGAAAGTATTTTGGTACCGATGGTATTCGTGGGCGTATTGGTACTTATCCAATGACGCCTGATTTTGCTCTAAAGCTCGGTTGGGCTGCGGGTAAGGTACTTGCAAAAAACTCAAACCCTTTGGTTGTTATCGGCAAAGATACTCGTATTTCAGGTTACATGATCGAGTCTGCATTGCAAGCGGGCTTGGTTGCAGCGGGGATTGATATAAAGCTCGTAGGTCCAATGCCTACACCCGCGGTGGCTTATCTGACTCGAACTTTTAGAGCTTCAGCAGGCATTGTTATTAGTGCATCGCACAACCCTTATTATGATAATGGTATCAAATTCTTTTCATCAAACGGCACAAAACTAGATGATGCGATAGAAATAGAAATAGAAGAATATCTTGAGCGTGAAATGGTAACAGTCGAGTCTGATCACTTAGGTCGAGCAATGAGAGTTGATGACGCAGCAGGGCGTTATATTGAGTTTTGTAAGCGATCTTTACCTAATACAGTCACACTGAATGATTTACGTGTTGTTGTTGATTGTGCCAATGGAGCCACCTATCACATTGCACCTGATGTGTTTGAAGAATTAGGTGCCGAAGTCATCCCTATCTTTAATAAACCTGATGGTGTAAATATCAACCATGAATGTGGAGCAACCTCGCTAGCTAATCTACAAAAAGCGGTAAAGACCTATAGAGCTAATATTGGTGTTGCCCTTGATGGAGATGGTGATCGTCTGATGATGGTTGATGAATTGGGAGAAGTCATTGATGGTGATGAGGTGCTCGCTATTATCGCTAAACATCGTCTAGATCGTGATGGCTTGAATGCGGACATCGTGGGTACGTTAATGAGTAACCTGGGTCTTGAAAAATCAATTAAAAATATGGGGTTAGGTTTTCATCGAGCCAATGTGGGTGATCGCTATGTCATGGAAAAGCTTCGTGCTTGTGAGGGTGTCATTGGTGGTGAAGGTTCTGGGCATATTATCATCCGTGATCGCATCGAAACAGGCGATGGCACAATTGCGGCGCTACAAGTCATGCATGCCTTGATTGATTCCGATAAACCCTTGCATGAACTGAAAAAAGTGATGTCAAAGTATCCGCAAATACTAGTCAACGTACCTATAAAAGAACGCATTGAGTTAGATGATTCAGAAGATATTCAACAGTCTGTAAAAGATGTTGAAGAAGTATTGGGTAGTCGAGGCAGAGTGTTGTTGCGAGCATCGGGGACAGAGCCACTCATCAGAGTCATGGTAGAAGGTGAAGATCTTGAAGAAATCACTGCTTTGGCTGAGAAAATCGTTGATGCTGTCAGAGCTTCGGCAGCTTAAGGAACCTCTAAACAACTCATGATTCGTTTTTCTGAGGCTAGAGATCTGCCAGATTTTCGCTATAAAAGCAACCAATAGCTACGGCTAACTTTCTATCAAAAACCTGACAAATTCTATCTCACAGAAATTCCGACCAGAGTTAATCAGATTCCTTAAAGAGCCTTCCAAGAATGACTCATAGAGTTACTAAATAACTGATTAGTGCAATAATTGCTCACTTGTTAAGTGAGGATTAAGTTTGCATATGGGATAGTGTTTTGAGCTTTTGTCGAATACTTACTCGCAGGTAATGTATTTGACGTAAAACGGGGTAGCCTTACAAGCAAGTAGGGTTTACAAAACACATCATGGAGAGAAAATAGAATGTTAATTCTAACACGCAGAGTAGGCGAAGCACTGATGATTGGTGATGATATCAGCCTTACTGTATTGGGCGTTAAGGGCAATCAAGTACGTATAGGTATTGATGCGCCCAAAGATGTTTCAGTCCACAGGGAAGAAATTTATAACAGAATCCAAAATGAGCAGGTTAATACTTCTTCTGAAACTGAAGAAGTTGCAAATTAGACCTTTACCTCAAGACAATCCAGTTGTATCCTAGCGACCTGAAATTTTAGGGAAGATAATTCTCTAAAATTTTGTTGTCAAAACCATCATAAGATTGACACAATACTGAAGAAATTCGGAGAGGTGGCCGAGAGGCCGAAGGCGCTCCCCTGCTAAGGGAGTATGGGCTTTAACTCCCATCGAGGGTTCGAATCCCTCCCTCTCCGCCATTACAAAGTTCTGATGTTTAGCAAGTCAGAATGTAAAAAAGCCTGCTGTTAGCAGGTTTTTTTATGCCTGTAATGTTTAGGTATTCTGACTAACGACATGCTGTATGAAAGCGGCTAGGATTTATCCAGTAAAAGCTTGTTTAGAATTTAAATATTCGATTTCTTCAGCAGTACTTTTTCTTCCTAATATCGCATTACGATGCGGAAAGCGTCCAAACTTTTTAATAATATCGCGATGATGTTTGGCGAATCGAAGGTTTCCTTCAATAGCTAAGGTTTCAAATAGCTGTACGGATTGTGCTTGATCTACATTATCTTCGCTATGCATAAGAGGCATGTAGAGAAACACGCGCTTCTCGTGATCTAATTGTTGGTCAAAACCTTCTTTAACGGCAAGTTTTGTAATTGCTATGGCTTGTCGTTCTGTCTGAAAGCTTTTCACTTGATGACGAAACATTTTGAGGGGTAGTTGATCGAATAAAATAGTCAAAGCTAAACAACCTTCAGGGGATGATCTCCAATCATCAAAATGACCAGTAAGTGCTAGCTCCAATACCACTTCAAACTTTTCACGTATAGCAAAATCTAGAACGGGTGTTGAGTTAAACCAGCTTTTACGCATGTTATCTGAATACCAAAACTCAATAATATCAGCAGGAAAAAGATGTATTGTTTTACGATGGCTTTGCATAAGCGGTAACTGTACGGATTCAAAGTCAACCAGATTCATTGATCCGCTATTTCGATACAAGCGTTTTGCTTGATTAGGATAGTCAGCTACATCCTGAGCTAAGCGTTGCCCCACCACCAAGCATTCCAGTGTTTCATCGCTGTCATTAATAATCGTATGGGCTACTTCATTACAGGGTAGACCGATGAAATCACCTTGGTGAACTGTGTAACTATCGCCTTCAATAATAAGAGTAGCACTGCCTGAAAGCACATAGACTGCTTCGTCTTCATAATGATGTTTATGATATTCCGTACTCTCTTTTCCTGGCTCAACAGTAATTAAGTGAAACCCCATATTTTTCATGCCTACCGCATCGCCTAAAGATTTATTAAGACGAGTCGCATTTGGGTTGAGGAAATGAGTAATTTCATCAGCAGGCATTTGCTTTATATCGCTAGCGGTGAGTAAGTATTTTTTGGTATTAATTGACATGATTGGGTCTGGCAGAATGAGTGATAAGGGTTTAACCTAAAATCCTCAGTTAGACAGCCTATAGAGTGATTCTCTTCGGCTGAATGGCGTAGTAAAAAAAGGAATTAATGGTTGATCCTTAATGAGTTTTTTTACATAGCCAGTCAGTCGAAGAGGGTTACTCTCTAGGCTGTAGCGCCTTCACTCTATAAGTGAAGATAGATAAAGCTGCTTACTTTATTACTATCAGTAGTTTATTTAATACTGGAAGCGGATAACTGAGGAATTTAGGTTTAATGATAGTAGCATAGGAGAGTTTATTCTCTGCAACTGAGAGCAACAAAAATGAGTACTTTAGTTGGATGCTGTTCTACTCTAGTATTCACCGATTAGTCGATAATTGTCTACATTCTCGCATCCTGCATTTTTACAGATACCTATTATGCCAATACTTATAAGTCTGATTAATAGTTTAACTCTATGACAATAGCTGAAGCACAATCACCACCCTATTTTAGATTATCTCTGTATTATATTTTTTACTTCGCTGCATTGGGTAGCTACGTTCCCTATTGGTCAGTCTATCTTAAAGACCTTAACTTTAATGCAGTGGAAATAGGCGAGCTTATTGGTATTTTTATGTTTAGTAAGTTTTTGGCTCCGCTCATATGGGGCTGGCTTGCAGACCACACGGGTCAACGATTGAAGTGGATAAGGCTAGCCGCTTTCTTAAGTATCCTTGGTTTGCTGCCTATCTTTATAAAGCAAAGTTACCTGTGGGTGGCTAGCGTAACGTTGTTGTTTGGCTTTTTCTGGAATGCATCATTACCCCAGTTTGAAGCGATAACGCTCAACCACCTTGGTAATAAAAGTAGTCGCTATAGTCGTGTCAGATTGTGGGGGTCGATTGGTTTCATTATCAGTTCAGCCTGTCTGCCTTTTTTATTTGCTGAAACTGATATTGGCATTTTACCATGGGTGCTTCTATCGTTTTTTATAGTGCTATGGGTATCCACATGGTTTGTTACTGATAAGCACCACCACGCTCTTGAACAAACCTCGCAAGGCTTAGTAAAAGTTTTAAAACATCCAATGGTTATTGCTCTGTTGATAGCCTGTATATTGCAAGCTGTTAGCCATGGCGCATACTACACATTCTTTAGTATCTATCTAGAAGAGCAAGGTTATTCTCGCGAGTTCGTCGGCTGGATGTGGGCTTTAGGCGTGCTTGCTGAGGTCGTATTGTTTCTTTTTGCACATCGTTTATTTGCTCGTTATCCTGCCTATCAACTTTTTACGATTTCATTATTGATCACTGCAATACGCTGGCTGTTGCTGGGTGAGTTTGTTGATAACATGACTATTCTCTGGTTTTCGCAGCTCTTGCATGCTGCAAGTTTTGGCTTATTTCATGCATCTGCCATACACTTAATACATGATTGGTTTCCTGGTCGCTTACAAGGTCGTGGTCAAGCACTATATGCTGGTATGAGCTTCGGATTAGGTGGTGCAGTGGGTAGTGTGTTAAGTGGTTATCTTTGGCACTTTAGTTCATCCACTACCACATTGTTTATAATGGCGGCAATTGCTTTTGTGGGATGGTTGATTGCCATTACAATGATAAAAAAGAGTGTCTTATGGAGTGTCTAGATTCAAAAAAGATAATGAGTTGCTTATCTTCAGCTAACCGACAGCTAATGAATGATATTCATTGCTTTACTGTATTGGACTCCACTAATACGTGGCTTTTGGAGCATAGCTTTAACCATAAGCATAGAAATGTAGCATGTTTAGCAGAAAAGCAAACTAAGGGAAGAGGGCGCAGAGGCAATACGTGGCAGTCCTCCGATTTGGGCAATATTTATATGTCCCTCAGTTGGTATTTTGATGAAATCCCTACTAACTTTTCATTGCTGGGCTTGATGGTGGGTATCAGTCTGTGTGAAACATTACAGGCGCAAGGCTTAAGTGGTCATGGACTTAAGTGGCCAAATGACATCTATATTGATAATCAAAAGCTAGCAGGTATTCTAGTAGAAACAGCGGATAATGGACGACGGGTCATTATCGGTGTGGGATTAAATGTGAGTACTCAATCTGAGCCAAACTGGTGTGGTTTACAGGACTTCATTAATACGGGATTAGATACCGAAAACATAGAAGTTAACAGGCTGTCAGGCCAATTGTTAAATGGTTTAGTCTCAATGCTTCATTCAATGAATGACCTTGCCTTTGAAGACTTTAAACAGCAATGGTCGACGTGGGATGCTGTCTATAATAAAGCGGTTTATATGCTGGATAAAAATCGAAGAACTGAAGGTATAGCACGAGGCATTGACAAGAATGGTCAGATTATAATCGAATTGGAAAAGGGGCAACTTCAACACTTTCATTCAGCGGAGATAAGCTTGCGATGGTGATGCTAATAGATGCTGGGAATAGTAGGCTCAAGTGGGCGTGGTTGAGTGATATTGAGCAAGAAGATCTACTCGAAGCTAGTGGCAGTATAAGCAACGCAAGTGAGTCTATTAAAGCAATTACTTATAGAAATGACGATAAGCTTCTAACTATAAAAGCATTGCTCGATACGAATAAGCCCAAAAGGATTTGCATTGTACATGTATTGGGTGAAACATTTGCACAAGAGCTGAGTGACTACTGCTTAAATCATCACATCCAATGCCGAAGTGTTGAATCTACTCGCACACTATGTGGAGTGACCAATGGGTATGATCAAGAAAAGCAATTAGGTGCGGATCGTTTAGTCGCGTTAATTGGCGCTTATCACCTTTATCCTGAGCACCCTATAACGGTCATTGATGCAGGCACAGCAGTGACCATAGATGCGATAACCTCAAAAGGACACCATTTAGGTGGGGTTATCATGCCAGGTTTGCAATTATGGTCAGATACCCTTATAAAGAATACGCAGTTACCCTTGTCATCTATTGTAGACATTGCAAATGATGCTAATGTGTTTTCTAATGATACAAAAAAGGGTATTAATAGTGGCAGCCTTTATGGCTTGTCAGGGGCGATTCATCATGTCTGTAACGTGATGGATGAGAAAAAACGGGTTAAATTAACGCACAAAAGCAATGCATCAATGGATACCCCGATAAATACTTCAATAAGAATAATCTGTGGTGGTAATAGCCAGCAATTGTCTGAGTACCTTCCAAGTGAAGATAGCTGCTTTTATCAACCCTATAGGGTAATACCTGATCTTGTCATGCAAGGGCTAATAATAATAGAGAAACAATAATGCGTAATGTGATCGCTGCGCTGGCAGCTATAAATGTGCTACTTCTGTTAGCAAATTTATTTATCAATATGGGTGATAAGCCGATAGAAACAACGGTTGAGGGCATTCCTACGCTCACTATTTTGCCTGAAACCCCGAGCATAAAATACTCTGCCCAACGCTCAACGGGTACCAGCAGTTGCTTTACTATTGGTCCCTATTATAGTGAAAAAGCCGCTCAGCTTTTGGCGGGTAATATTCGCACATCAGGTTTGGCAGTAACTATTCGAAGCCTAAATAGTAAAGAAACACTCAATTATCTGGTTTATATCGATAACATTAATAGTCATGAAGATGCGAAAAAAATCACTCACGATTTAAAGAAGCAAGCAGTGGGTGAGTACAGTATTGTGGAAAGTGGTCCTTATAAAAACACCATCACCTTTGGCTTTTTTAAGAACTTAGAAAAGGCCAAGCGGAAAACGGAATACATTCGCTACTTAGGCTATGACGCAAAGTATAATGGTCAAAAAGTATTGCGAAAAGTCTACTGGGTTGATTATGACGAGCCTATCGGAACTTCAACACCTGCATTATCATGGAGTAAAACCATAGATCCGAATTCGAATGTACAAGTAATTCCACGCAGTTGTGATCAACGAGCTTGGTATAGCGCTGAGAGAGCATTTGCCAATAGTTCGTATGAAGTACTAGAAACACCATTGTAAGAAGCACTCAGAAAATAGATGAAGTATTGGTCATAAATAGGTATTATCCACGGTCTCAAATAGAAGCAGCCTTAGTTGCTCTAAAAATGGCTGTACGATGATGCACAATAATAAAGGAAGGGGCATGAAACGTTTAATTACTATTATTACCTTTTTGGTATTCTCATTATCTGCATGTAGTGCGGATAAAAAGGCAACTGAAGAGACGACGAATGCAACGCAATCACACGGAGATAAAATGGCTGCGAATCCACAAGTAAAAATTGAAACAACATTAGGTGATATCACATTAGAACTGGATGCTACTCATGCACCTATTTCAACAGAGAACTTTATCGCTTATGTAAAAGATGGTCACTATGATGGCACAATCTTCCACAGAGTTATCCCTAATTTCATGGTACAGGGTGGTGGTATGAACCCTGATATGTCAGAAAAGACATCAAAAGCACCTATCAAGAACGAAGCAAATAATGGACTAAAGAATGACAAAGGTACCGTTGCTATGGCACGTACCAATGATCCACATTCAGCTTCTGCACAGTTCTTTATCAATGTAAAAGATAACGACTTCCTAAACTTCAGAAGTGAAGATATGCAAGGCTGGGGCTATGCTGTATTTGGTAAAGTAGTCGATGGTATGGATGTGGTTGAAAAAATCGAAGCCGTTCAAACAGGCGATAAGGGTTATCACCAAGATGTGCCCGTAGATGCTGTTATTATGAATAAAGTAACGGTTGTTGAGTAATCGAATAACTAGATCCCATTTGTAATCCGATAGTAAAGGGTTAAGGAGCTTTGTTTTTGTTTCTTAGCCCTTTTTTATGCCTGAGCTATTTGAAAACAAATCTTGAAAACAAATCTTAGATTATTCCTGCTCTAAAGGCTTGCAATACATAATCAGCGAGTGATCTACTAGCTCAAATCCATGCTCCTTAGCGATCTCACGTTGTAGAACTTCAATGATTTCATCATGAAATTCAATAATATTACCCGACTTAACATCAACAATATGATCATGATGTTCACCACGGTTAAGTTCAAATACCGATTGTCCACTTTCAAATTGGTGGCGTTCAACCAGGCCTGCAGCTTCAAATTGAGTGAGTACTCGATAAACCGTAGCAAGCCCGATACCCGGTGAATCTTCCATTAAGATCTGGTAAATACTTTCAGCACTGAAATGGCGTTGCTCTGAGTTTTCTAATAATTCTAGAATCCTCATTCGAGGTTGAGTGATTTTCAGGCCTGCTTCTTTTAGGTCTTTTTTATCCATAATAATGTGCTGTATTTTTGGGTGGTTAAGGTCATAATCAAGTTGTTAAGAGGCATTATAGCTGAAAGCCATTGAGAAACATTATTATTGTTACGACAAATACGAAGTGGCTCTTTTCATTTATAAGAAGTTGCTGTATTCTCCACTCCGAAGTCGGGGCGTAGCGCAGTCTGGTAGCGCACCACACTGGGGGTGTGGTGGTCGCAAGTTCGAATCTTGCCGTCCCGACCAATTCAAAATACCACGATCAAATATCCCACCTAAAGCCCTATCAAATAAGCCTCTCACGGGTTCAATAGATAACACGGCATCAAGACTACCTTATACCTCATATGTCGGCAATTGAAATACTTAAGCTGTAACTACTCAGCTTCCCTTCTACTTTGCTCAATAGCTGCGTCGCCTGCAGGTGAGGAGCGAAAGCAGGACGCGGTAGCTTTGAAAGTGCTCATTTATGCCTGTAAACTGCGCGCTTTCGCCTTGCTCTTGGGCAAAGTAGAGGGCAGTAACTGAGTAGTTACCTTAATCTTATATTTCTATCAAGCTCTAAAACTCCGCTATTACAACTCATTTAGATTTAAAACGGCTCCACATCAGGTCTTAGATCCAGTACGTGTGCCCAGGTGGAATGATGTTGTTTAACAAGATGCAAATGGTTCTGTGCCACAGCATCAGGTTGTAAACAATCTTCAATATCACGAGCAAATTTGCTTTTTACTTACCATCCCCAAATTGCACCATCGACTATGATATGTGCTACATGAATACCCAATTGGCTAATATTCTCTTGCTAATGACTGAGCCAATCCGCGTAATGCGAATTTGGCAGAAGCAAAGGCTGAGAATCCTTGGTTGGCTTTTATAGATGCAATGGTCCCTGTGACTAAGATTGTGCCAGATTTGTTTTCATGCATAGAAGGCAGTACCCGATGAAAACCATGTATTGCACCTAGACAAGTGACCTCCCATTGGTTAATAAAATTATCCGTAGAGGTATCAAGAAAGCTATTGTTTAGTAAGAAGCGGCGTTAGGATATAAATACTTACTGATCCCAAGGTGTTTTCTATTTGGTTAATACCTTATCTACCGAGTCTTTATGGGTGACATCGCAGGCTATTGACCGATACCTTTGCGTGAAAGATATGACGGATTAAAAAGGCTTGAATTTCCTAGATTTTATCTAAAAATTATTGTACTTGAATTACTCTTATTCAGAATATCTTTTGATAACCCGTTTGGGATAAACCAGCAACCAGATAATTGGCCTTTATAAATTGTCTATATAATGCAGGCGCCCAAACCGCTCCCACTCCTGAGATAATAGCTATTTTTTGTTGTGTATTTTGAATGGTCATTGTTTGTTTCATGGTACAAACATAAGGTCAGATTACCTCACAACGTTGCGCATACGACTATTGTGGGGTAGGGTAGCTTTTTAAATTCCTACTTTTAACCTAGATAATGTAGCTGGCCAACGTGTAGAGTAATTCTGTTGAGTTGAATGGCGTAATGAAAAAAGGAGTTAATGATTGATCCTTAAATGAGTTTTTTCATATAGCCAGTCAGCCCAACAGGGTAGCACTACCAGTTGTAACGTTTCCACTCAATAAATGAATGACTCTACTGTAGGTTAGGTATCTAATCAATTATCAAAATGTTAGTGTTGCTCTTTTGTAGTGGTCAACTTGTGTTTCTAGGTTTAACTCATGAGTAGTGTATAAACCATTATCATTTGAGCAACAAAACCACCGAAAAAAGCGAGGATGCGAAGTACAGGTACACGTAATGTAAAAAGTACGGCATGGGCTAAACGTGAAAAGAAATACAGAGTTGCCGCAATAGCGGTTAGCTCTGAATTTAGCCCTAATACATGGCAGATGATAACTAAAGGTGCAAAAATAACCAGATTTTCAACGGCATTGGCATGAGCGCGCATCAAGCGGTCAGCCCAAGCTACTTTTGTTTCTGTTTCTCCGTCTGGATCCCAAAGTGCTTTAAAGAAACCTTGTTCGGCTAACCGATTAATGATGTAGGGAAGCCAAAGAATAGCGGTTAATAAAATAGATAAAACAAGCCAGAAAAGTTCGGTTGTCATGATAAGTTTCCTCTCAGTAATTAGTGTTGTAATGGCAGCTTATACTAAGAATTTAACGATTAAATTCCTATGTGTGCGACAACTGTTTTATATGCAGAAACAACTTTTTGAATGTGTAGGGGTAGGATTGGGGTTGGAAATTAAGTAGAAAATAGGAAGTTCACTCTAATGACAAAAAATAAAATTGACAGAATACCGATAGAGCCTGAAGAGGATACATTGGCTCAAGTACTAAATTCAATGCGTATATCAGGAAGCCTATTATTAAAAGATAAATACACGACCCCGTGGGCTGTTTCTATTCCTGACTCAGATACCTTAAATAGGGTGTTTGAAACCAGTCGTAATGTTCGTATAGCTGCGTTTCATTTAGTAGAAAGTGGACGAATAAAACTAAGAGTGGATGAGGAAGAAGATAACAAGGTAATAAAAAGGGAGAGTGCAAAGACAATCTCATTAGAAGCGGGCGAAATAGCGGTGTGCTTTTCTGGAAATAGTCATATTCTCTATGAAGGTAATCAACAGAATGTCATACCGTTTCAAGAATTATTAACAAAACAAAGTCACGATATTCAACAGAGTGCTTTTCAGCAGAACCTATCTCAACAAAACGGGAAAACTTCATTAGTCTGTGGGGCGTTTTTGCTGGATGATAGTTTTCTGAACCCCTTGCTAGCTTCATTGCCGAAGGTACTTAAATTCAATCTTCGCAAGCAAAACCCTCGTCTTTTGCCGATAGTGAAATTATTAATGGAAGACTTTCATACTGCAACGACAAGTAGTGGTTATGTTATACCTCGCTATTTGGAACTGTTGTGTACGGATATGGTGAGAGGCTATGTTAATAGCCTGCCTGAGCAATCAAAAGGTTGGCTCTCAGCTATCAACGACCCTGTGGTTGGTCGTGCAATTGACTCTATCCATCATCAGCCTGGTCATGATTGGACAGTAAAAAAACTAGCCGATAAGGTATCCATTTCACCCTCTCGTTTTGCAGCAAGATTTAGAGATAAGCTGGGCGAGTCGCCAATGATGTATGTGGCTAGATGGCGAATGCATATAGCGAGCCAAATGATGGTTAGTAACCAGCAAAGCATTGAGCAAATAGCTAGTGTAGTGGGTTATGAAAGTTTATCTGCCTTTAGTCGTGCATTTAAACGTCATGCTGGCTTGCCACCAGCAACTTGGCGATCGCAGGCGCGATAAAAACTAGTACTCCAACAAGTTAGGTTGGATGGATACAGCGAGTCAGGAAAGCGGTTAGCCGCTAGGCGCGTCTTGCAGGGAATGGTTGTTCCCTTCACAAAAGACGCAACAACGCGGATGACCGCTTCCTGGCTCGCCCGAAGGGAACAAACCAAAGCGCTCAATACGGCGATATGGGTCTTGCCAAGGGAACCACCATTGCCTGCAACCCAAGCCTTGTCTTGAGCACTTTGGATTGCTCTGTATCCATCAAACCTAAGTTGCTGGAGTACTAGATGCTTTTTATATACACCATTCAACAAGTGCTTTAATGATTCCTTGCTGCTTTTCGGTTAAATCCTGGCTGATTAGTTCTTCCAGTATTTGTTGGTATCTAGTTAGCGTCATCGTACTATCAAATTCGCCATCAATAACACGTGCATGGCAATAGTCTTTCCATTGTTGTAACTGCTGTGTATTCAATAGATGAGGCCAGTTTCTGCCTAGATAACGGGGGTAAATAGTCGTTAGGCGTTTATCATCAAAAGCGGGAACCCAGTCAACTAATTGTTCTGGTTTCTTCTTTAATATTTGATTGCACAATGCACGGTCATTTTTATTAATAAAGCCTTCATAAATAGCACTTTCAGCATCGCAGGCAGCAAACTCTTTTTTATGCAATTGATATAACTCTTTGAGCCTATTTTGCAGTGTGTTATCAGTGAGAATTTGTTGCTTATGCGCTTCTACTTGTTGCCAATCTATTTGCCATTGTTCAGCTTGCTCGGCACTGAGCGTATTGATAGGCGCTAG
This sequence comes from Thiotrichaceae bacterium, assembly GCA_026991755.1. GTDB lineage: Bacteria > Pseudomonadota > Gammaproteobacteria > Thiotrichales > Thiotrichaceae > HyVt-477. The sequence continues at coordinate 41,000 of JALXAX010000152.1, forward strand.
GGCAGGGGACTTATTAAGATGAATGCCCTTTAGACCGATTCTGACAGTGTTTTCTGGTAGGTCTGCCGTTTTACAATAGAGGTTCGCAGCCATTTCTTCACTGCTCATCGCTAAGAAAGCATCGGGTGATTTACGCAAATCATAGACAATGATTTCATTGTTATTAACAGGGTGCTGCATAAGAGGTATGACAGGAGACAGCGATCCTGTTTCGGTGGGATACATACCGCTAATATGTAATACAATTTTTTGCTTGCGTAAGTTAAGTAAACGACCCGCTTCTAGCTTATTTCTGAGCTTAAAGTAGAAGACATAGAGCTTTGGTTGTTTTTCCTTAATAAGTCGAGCAAGTGCGATGGTTGCACGAACATCGCTTAACGCATCGTGTGCACCTTCGTGGCTAATACCGTTAGCTTTTGTCAATAGCTCTAATCGAAAACTAGCTAGACCGTTATCACCCAAGGGCCATTCTATTCCTTCTGGTCGTAGTGCATAAGTCATACGAACAAGGTCGATAATGTCCCATCGGCTGTTACCGTTTTGCCATTCTCTGGCATAGGGATCAATAAAGTTTCGGAAAAAGCCCGTTCGTGTTAATTCATCATCGAACCTTATGGAGTTGTAGCCAACGCCACAGGTATTGGGTTGTAGTAATAGGTCGTTAATGTGTTGATAGAAACTAGCTTCAGATATACCTTTTTCTACACAGCATTGTGGAGTGATGCCCGTAATAAGTGCCGATTCTGGGTTTGGTAAGAAATCATCATTGGGTTTGCAAAAAAGATTAATGGGTTCGCCTATTTCCTCGAGATTCTCATTAGTACGAATAGCGGCAAATTGCGAGGCACGATCGCGGCGAGGGTCAACTCCCCATGTTTCATAATCATGCCAAAGAAAGCTTAAGTTGTTGGACATCTATCCCTCATAATGTACTATAATAAATGGTTGTATCTATCTAAAAATACAGCTATCCCTAATTGCAACCGTTCGTGATTTGGAGTGACCCCATTGAAAACTTACAAACAAAATGGATTTGTTAACCTAACTACATTGATTTTCCTCGGCATTGTTGCTGCGGGTATCGGTTTTATGTATTACAAAGGTTATCGTGTTGATGTTACCACACGTTCAGGTGCTGGTGCGGGCAGTGCTGAAAACCCAGATGGTTTTTATTACACGGTGCAAGTGTCGGTCACTCCGAATGAAGCCAACGCTATTGGTTTAGTCAATGATTTAGAAGACGATGGTTATGATGCCTATTACGATACCTACGAAAGTGAAATGGGTCGTCAGTATAAGATTAGAGTAGGGCAATATGCTGATAAACAGTCTGCTGCTGCTGTACGTTCTCAGGTAAGGGAGCGTTATCAAAGTTTGAAAGATAGTTTTGTAAAACTGATCAATAATGACTAATACCTGAATCCGTGACTTCAATGCGGATAACAGGGGGTAAGGTATTGGTTTAGCACGGGAATTTAAAAAATCTTAGCTTCACCCTTTGGTTAAGTGGGTATTTTATAAACCCGTAATGAATCAATAGCTTATTCTGAGTGCCGTAGTGAAGTCACGGATTCAGGTAATACTTAACGGTCAAAGCTTAGCTTTACACTAAATTTTCTTCTGCATTATTACTTTTCATCGTGGGATAGTAGCGGGCTAACTAAATCCCTTCTTGCTGGTTAACTATATACCTGCTATATAGTTAATGTTAATTCTACTTTTTGGTGCTAATTATGAGTTCCTTAACGAGTTTACTCGGTATTCCAATTGCTATAGGCCTATTGGTCTTAGCAGTTTTCATCCTTTTTTATCGTCGTGCGAACAAACAAATGTCGTTTGTTCGAACAGGTATGGGCGGTGAAAAGATTGTTATGGACAACGGTACGATGGTGCTTCCGTTATTTCATAATTTCATCAAAGTGAATATGCAAACGATTGAAATACCCATTGAACGTGTTAAAGATAACGCGCTTATTACCTCAGATCACTTGCGTGTGGATATTATTGCTCACTATTTTGTAAGAGTAGAAACAACCGTTAAAGGTGTTTCATTAGCCGCGCAAACTATGGGTGAAAACACCTTCAAGCTCGACAAAGTAGTTGATATGTTTGAAGAGCGCTGTGAGGCCGCACTCAATGCGGTTGTCAGCCGTATGACAATGGATGAGTTGCATATCAAAAAAGAGCAGTTTCGTGATGAAGTTGAAAACTTTATTAAAGATGATTTGGCGTCAAACGGTTTAGTGTTGCAGTCCGTTGCGTTGACACATATTGACCAAACTGAACTTGAGTACTTCAAGAAAGAAAATGTTTTTGACTCTCAAGGCTTGGCTGCTTTGAAAGAACGTATGGCAGCTGATGAAAAGAAACGTGTTGATATTGAAGCACGAAATGAAATTGAAATCCGTGAATTGAAATATGAAGCGGAAAAGAATGCGATTGATTTTGATAAGAAATTAGTTGAGGAAGAAGAGCTTAAACGTCGGGAAATCAATGAAATTAAGCAAAAAACTGAACTGGAAATTGAAAGTGTTCGGATTGCTAAAGAGCGTGATATTGAAGTATTACAACAAAAGAAGAATATTCGAATTGCCGAAGGACAAAAACATGTCGCTGAAATCTGGATTCAAACAGATAAGCTAAAAGCAGAAGCAGCAAAAGCCTCAGAAGAGGTAATCACCTCACGTGAGCGAGCGCAGGCGGAACGTAATCGTGAAGTAGAAGTCATCAGTGCTGAGAAAGAAGCAACAAGACAGCGTATTATTGCTGAAGCAGGTATGGATGCTGAGAAATTTGCTAGCGAAGCAACCTCAATGCGCTATCAAGCCGAAGCAGCGGGCAAACGTGCCATTAATGAAGCGGCTAACTTATTATCAAATAAACAAATTGATATGAAAGTTAAAATGCAGATAGTTAATCAGCTCCCTGATATTGTGAGAGAGAGTGTTAAACCTCTTGAAAATATTGAGGGTATCAAGATTATGCACCTAGATGGACTTAATACCTTTGGTGGCGGTGGCAACAACGGTGGTAGCTCAAGTGAAGGCGGCGGTAACAATGGTGGTGGCAACGGTGGCGCTAGCTTATCCGATCAGATAGTAGATAGCGCGCTACGTTATAAAGCACAAGCTCCTTTGGTAGATGGTTTACTGCGTGAAATTGGTATTGATGGCGCAAGCGTGAGTAGTATCTCAAAAGCGTTAAAAGATGAAGTTACATTTGACGATGATGATACTAAAGCCGTCGATGATAAGAGTGATGGATTTAAAGAAAGTGCGTAGCATTAGTCCAGAGCTTTAGAAGCACTTGGTTGCATCGTTGACTTAAGGAACCTCTGATCAACTCATGATTCGTTTTTCTGAGGCTAGAATCTGCCATCTTTTCGCTATAAAAGTGACCAATAGCTACGGCTATTGCTAACTTTTCTATCAAAAACCTGACAAATTCTATCTCTCAGAAATTCCGATCAGACTTAATCAGAGTTTCCTTAAGGAGCCTCTGATC
>JALXAX010000153.1 GCA_026991755.1 Thiotrichaceae bacterium
CCATTCCCTGCAAGACGCGCCTAGCGGCTAACCGCTTCCTGGCTCGCCCGAAGGGAGCAACCCAAAGCGCTCAATACTGCGTTATGGGTCTTGCCAAGGGAACAACCATTGCCTGCAACCCAAGCCTTGTCTTGAGCGCTTTGGGTTGCTCTGTATCCATCAAACCTAAGTTGCTGGAGTACTAGACTTCTCTCAGCTATCTTTTGAAGAGATGAGGCGCTCTAGCTTTTAATGCCAGCATTCCCTGTCGACCAGGCTTTCCCCTTACTTTGTTAGCCTTCTGTGAAGAATTAACAACAGCTAGAGAAGGGCGTAGCTTATGATAAACAGCCGTAACATTTTTGACGTAATGACGAGTTTCTTTATAGGGAGGAACTCCCTTATAGTGATCTACACGCCCTTCCCCCGCATTGTATGCTGCTAATACTTTAGCTAAATCACCTTTGTAACGCTGTTGTAAAAAGCGTAAATACCTTGTGCCCGCATGGATATTTTGTGAGGGATTAAAGCTATCTTTTACGCCAAACCTATCAGCAGTATCTGGCATAAGTTGCATCAATCCTTGCGCGCCAGCATGTGAAACCGCTTTTCGGTTATAGCAGGATTCAATCGCGATAACAGAACGGATCAAATTAGGATCAACCTTATAGCGCTTCGCTGCACTAGCAATAGGCTTCTGGTAACGCTTTGACTTGTTAAGGATCGTGGAAGCACTAGCGGTGATACAACCCGTTGCATAGGCAGGCGTAGCAACGGCTAACAATACACTGGTCAGTAACAGCGTAAACCCGTATATAAAGACTTTATCGAATAATTCATTCACAGCGTTGCTCAATCCATATATTAGAAAGTACTAATATTATAGTCGACAATAGCCCTCATAAGTTCAATTACCTTATAGTGGGACGGTATATATTAGTTGTCCCCCTCTTTCTCAAAGAGGGGAGATTTAAAAAGTCAGCAATAGATATTGAAGTATCAGGATATTACTAACTTTCGTTAAATCCCCCTTCAAAAAGGGGGAGGCTAAAATGAATCCTTTCACAGTCTCATCCGCCGACGTGACAGTTGTGAGACTTGATTAGAATTTAAACGTAAATACTTTTGGAACGATTAATACAACATGTTGGATGGGTTAGCGAGTTTCCTTAAACGTATCAACAGCATTTTCTTTCACATGCCATTTAGATACAAAGTGTAGGTTTGTTAATTGATATTTATTGTGCTGACAACCTAGTTCTCAGCGTAGTTAAAGCATCCTTAAAGAGTGGAATAGTCGTTGTGAGTTCATCAATCTCAGATAACACACTTTTATCAACGCCACTTACTTTGGGAGTTTCTTTCCCATTAGCAAAAACCTTGGCTATAAAAGCTATAAATTTATTATCTTCATCACCTTGTGTTTGCTGAGCTTTTTTAGTCATCTGTTGGTAATCAGCATATAAATAGTAACGCTTGCCATTAAGAACAGTGTGCGAATAACCTACTAGCAAACCATCTAACCACCTCATATCTGCTAAGGCTTTTCCTGCTGCGGAGGCTTTCTTATCAAGAACTGCCACTAGCTGATCTCTTAAGCCTTGACCATATGTGTACACATTAGCAAAACGTTCGCTATCGCTGGCTTCTACATAGGCTTGATTATAATTACTGATAGCCGTAGATAACTCACTACCAAAGAAGCTTGTTATACGCCGAGCTACTATTTGCTGCATGAGCGCTTGGCCTGCTTTGTTATTTGTCGTTACATTGATGGTTGCTGCATAAACCCAGCCCATTTGATCATCAGATATTTTCACATATAACCAAGGGTCGTTATAGCGAATGCCTCGTAACTTGACAGGTGCCGTCACTTCGCTTATTTGATGCTGCCATTCTACTTTACTACCTGCTGGTAACTTAGCCACTACTGAGCTATTCATACTGGGACTTTTTCTTACATTAACCGTATTAAGCGCCACTTCGAGCATGACAGGTGCAGACACATCTTCTTCAACACTAGTATCGATAATAGTGATGGTCTCATCAATCGCTGTCTCGTCTTTGTTGGAACATGCCACTGCCAAAAAAAGTGTGGAGAGCATTAATAAAATCCATTTATTCATTTAGTTTTCCTTTTTTCTACGATATTCAATGATTGCTAGAAAGCTTGTGTCGGATGACGCTGTCGCTTATCCGACCAACACTAAAGTGCTGCTTCAAACAGTGAAATGGAAACTACAGTCGGTTGTTTTCAACCGCCCACTGCAAGATCTTTTCAGGGGCTTCGTTCTCAACAGCTACCTCTTCTATAGGCTGATTATAGACACCCAAAAACCTAAGCGCTTGAATAATATTAGCTGATGCTTGGCTGTTAGATAAAGCTGGCGCATGTGTCTGTTTACTTAGCTTTTGTCCTTGTTCATTATTTACCATTGGTAAATGGCAATAATCAGGCTGCTTAAAGCCAAGTAGCTTTTGTAAATATATTTGTCGAGCTGTGTTATCTAACAGATCTTCACCTCTTACCACTTCGGTTATGCCTTGGTCTTCATCATCAACAACAACCGCAAGTTGATAGGCAAAATACCCATCTGAGCGCTTGATAATAAAATCCCCCAACTCTTTTTCAAGATTCTGACATTGCTTACCTTTGTACGCATCATGAAAACAAATAGTTTCGTTGTGTATATCGGTTCGCACACGAATCGCTTTGGGTAATTCAAAAGAGTGCTGAGCTTTACGACAAGTAGCGGGATAGATAATACCGTAGTGACCTCGTTTTGCACTTCGCATCAGGGCTTTACGGGTACAAGTGCAGACATATACCTGACCAGCGTTCTTAAGTTGCTGAAGCGCATGGGTATAAAGCGATTCACGCTGACTCTGATAAACGACTTCGCCATCCCAGTGCAAGCCATGAGCTTCTAATGTTCGAAGGATGCTGTCGGCTGCGCCTTTGACTTCTCGCAATGGATCTAAATCTTCCATGCGCACCAACCATTGGCCTTGATGATTTTTAGCACGAAGGTAGCTGCCAACGGCTGCAACCAGAGAGCCCATATGCAATTCACCCGTGGGGGAAGGGGCAAACCTGCCAATATAGTGGTTAGTGTTGATAGTTGAACGTGTTGTCATTGAGTCAGTAAGCTAAGCTAATATTAATGGTTTCAAAAGTAATGACATACATCTGGAGACGGGGCTTCAGCCCCGTTAAGCCGAGACTGAAGTCTCGGTTCCATGAGTATGTGCCAATACATATGAAATCATTAATATAATGTAATTGCCCCTAAAGTATGTGATGAAAGACAACGCACTAGGAGGCTGTCTTAGAACTAAGAAGCTATCCGTCTACTCATTATTCATGCCTTTAAACGCGCCCATTAAATATTGCACCATGGAGATCAACGTTAATGCCGTAGCAATCGCTAGTGCTATTAGACCAAGCTCACGAATAGGAATTACACCAAACAGGGGCTGGTTATAGAGTAAGAAAATCAGTGCTATAATCTGCGCTGTTGTCTTTACCTTACCGATAAAGGCAACCGCTACTTTACCTCTTTGACCGACCTCAGCCATCCATTCGCGTAATGCAGAGATAATGACTTCACGTCCCACAATGGCAATCGCTGCAAGCGTAACCCAGAATTCAGCTTCTCGCTCCACGATCAGAAGCAATGCAACCACCACCATCAACTTGTCTGCAACAGGGTCAAGAAAGGCGCCTAATCGAGATTCCTGATTCAGCTTTCTTGCATAATAGCCATCCGCCCAGTCCGTTAAACCTGCCAAACCAAAGATAATAGCCGTCACTAATGGATGCCCCATATAATGAGTCACTACCATTAACGGAATCATCGCAATGCGTAGCAAGGTAAGTGCTGTCGGTAAGTTAATGTTCATTGCTGGTTTTATTCCTTTTAAGCCGTTTACTGAAGCTAATTGCTAGTTTTTTGCCTATTCCCGATTAAATTGCTCATAGACTTTCTCTGCCAGTTGTTGGCTAATTCCATGTACTTTAGCTAATTCGTCGACACTAGCACGCGATACCGCACGAAGACCACCAAATTGTTTGAGGATGCTTTGTCGACGCTTTGGACCCAAACCCGCTATCTCTTCTAACACGGAAGAAGTGCGTGCTTTTTGCCTACGCTGTCGATGGCCTGTAATGGCAAAACGATGTGCTTCATCCCTGACTTGTTGCACCAAATGCATGGCGCTTGAGTGAGGAGATAACACAACACGACGGTTTTCAACAATTAAATTATCACACTCTGCTCGACGGCCTTCACCTTTCACAACACCTATAATATCGACGCTGCTAATCTGTAACTCTTGAAGAATAGTAACCGCTTGTGTCACTTGTCCTTTACCGCCATCAATCAACAGAATATCTGGCAGTTTAGCATCAGTCTCAACGATTCTCTTAAAGCGTCGGCGCAATACCTGACGCATGGCGGCATAATCATCACCAGGCTGTATATCAGTAATATTAAAGCGACGATATTCCGCTTTAATCGCACCTTCTGTACCAAAAACAACACACGACGCGACCGTCGCTTCGCCTTGAGTATGGCTTATGTCGAAGCACTCAATTCGGGTAGGAATATAACCCAAATCCAACTCTTCTTGTAAGGCATATAAGCGTTTCTCAATACCTTCTTTTGACGCAATATGAATATTCAATGCATGTTGCGCATTACGCACTGCCATTTCTAACCATTTCGCCCGATCGCCCCGAACCTTGTAGGTAAAGCTCACTTTTCGTTCGGCTTTTATGCTTAACATTTCAGCTAATACATCTGCGTTCTCAGGCTTATGTGTTAGCAAAATCTCACCAGGAATTTGTCGTTTAAGGTAATACTGCGCCATAAAGCTTTCCAATATACTGGCTTCGGTCTCTTCTATATCAGGTACTTTTGGGAAAAAGTTCTTATTTCCTAGATGATTGCCATTGCGTATCGAATGTACTTGGACACTGGCTGTTTTCGAAGCATATTGTATAGCGATAACATCAACATCGCCCTGCCCTCCACTAATGGACTGTTGTTGCGATACTTGACGTAAACGTTCTATTTGATCGCGTACATCAGCCGCCTGTTCAAATTCCAGTTTAACCGAGTGAGCATCCATACTAGTAACGAGTTCATCAATAACCTGTTGACTCTTACCTTTTAGAAATTTAATCGTTTGAGATACATTTTTTTGATAATCAGGCTGTGTGATTTCCCCCGTACACGGTGCGGTACACCGCTCTATCTGATATTGCAAACAAGGACGTGAGCGATTACTAAAGTAGCTATCTTCACACTGTCGCACTTTGAACAGTTTTTGTAATAAATTAAGCGATTCACGTACCGCACCTGCGCTTGGATAAGGGCCAAAATAATCCCCTTTATGCTTTCTACCCCCACGATAAAAAGCGACACGAGGAAAAGCTTTGTCGGTAGAAATATGGATATAGGGGTAGCTTTTATCATCACGTAACAGAACGTTATAACGCGGATGGTGTTTTTTAATTAAGTTGCTTTCCAGCAGTAGAGCTTCTGCTTCCGTCGCCGTTAGCGTGATCTGCACATCACAAATCTGTTTTACCATCGACCACGTTCGTGAATTAACAATCGTGCCACGAAAGTAGCTACTCACTCGGCTTTTTAAATCTTTTGCCTTGCCCACATAAAGAATTTCCTCGCTCGCATCTATCATGCGATAGACGCCAGGCTTATGCGGCACTGTTTTTAGAAAACAATCACTATCAAAGTCATTATTATTAGACGATGGGGATGTAAAATCACTCATTCATTTAGCTTACAAACTAACGATAAATAATGCTACCAAAAGCCATCATCGCTGGACAGCGTTTTTAGGTATTAACACCTGTACTATGCACTGGCTTTATAGCGATCTTTACTTGTTTGAACAACGCGACCTTGGTTGGCGGGTCTTTTGCCATTTTCTACTAGCAATGCCACATGAACGGCATTAATCACTTTCCTGATGTGTTTGCTATATTCAAAGGCTCTATTTTGCTTCTTTAAAAGTAGCTGTCTGTATAAATCAAGGTTAGCTTCAAATTGTTCTTTTTCTAGTTTCTTTTTGGTCAATATGGGTATAACTATTAGTGACAACGACAAACCAAACAGGAAACCTGATAATACAGCGATACTTAAATCGGTCATCAGTAACTCTCTTATTTTTATAATTATTATGGGTATTGGATATGTGGTTAGAGGTATAAAAGTATTCTAGAACGAAAACATGAGTCCTATAAGCTTTAATAATCTCCTTAGCAATACTTTACAATGTGGCTTTCAATGTGACAAATAAAGCCGATAAATGCAGTGTCAGCCTCTAAGCCAAAAGCTTCTCTATCACCAATTGAGGTGACAAAAACCCTTTATATTCATTAACATCAAATCGATAGAGAAGGTGTATTTCCTCACCCACCTCTGCCCATAGCGTCGGGTCAATATTAAAAACGATAGCCTGAACAGGAAGCACAGGGATAGGCTCATTAGCAAGTACAGGCTGTAGCACTAGTTTTAAATGCGTCTCTTTTAACACGGTTCTATTTTGAATAATGAATCGTCCATCAAACACAGGTGCAGGAAAATGCTGCCCCCAAGGTGCCGCTGATCTGAGTATTTCTGCTGTCTCTAAGGTGAAGTCTTCGGCGGCTAATTCACCATCCGTAAAGTGCGTTTCCAAAAAGGTATCATCTTCATTGTAACGCTCCGCGATGAGATTAACGGCTTGCTGAAATTCATTAAACTTTGAGGACTCCAGAGACAAACCAGCCGCCATTGCATGACCACCAAACTTGCTTAATAATTCAGGATTTTGACTGGCGACTTCATCCAATAAATCCCGCATATGGATGCCTTTAATAGAGCGTGCTGAGCCTTTAATTTCACCTTCATTCTCACCAGGAGCGAAAGCAATCACGGGGCGGTTGAACATTTCCTTAATTCGGGATGCCAGAATACCCACCACACCCTGATGCCAGCTTTCGTTATACAAACAATAAACAGCAGGAAGGTTGTCTACTGAGCATAAATCAAGCTGTTCTAACTCTCGCATTGCCTCATTTTTCATGCTGGTTTCAATAGCTCGCCGCTCTTTATTCATATCATTTAAGGTCGAGGCTATTTCTCTAGCTTCAGTGATTGAATCGGTTAACAAACATTCAATGCCCAAAGACATATCAGCCAAACGACCTGCTGCATTTAAGCGAGGGCCACAGGTAAAACCAAAATCTGTAGCTACCGCGCGCGATGCGTTACCACCTGCTATCTCAAACAGTGCAGTAATCCCTGCACAACACTGCCCTACCCTTACACGACGCAGACCTTGCTCAACCAAAATACGATTATTAGCATCAAGAGGTACAACATCGGCTACCGTTCCTAATGCCACCAAGTCTAAGAGCGTTAGTAAATTGGGAGGCTGTATTTTTTGTTGGGTAAAATAATCCTGTTCTTGTAAATGACGCTTTAAGGCAAGCATGACATAAAAAATCACTCCAACACCCGCCAACGACTTAGAAGGAAAATCATCATCCCGCAAATTAGGATTAACAATGACATTAGCATCAGGCAATGTTTTAGCAGGTAAATGATGATCTGTGACCAAAACTTTAATACCTGCTTGACGGGCAGCAGCTACCCCTTCAAGGCTGGAGATTCCATTATCAACCGTGATGATTAAGTCAGGAGAGAAGCGCTGTGCTTCTTTAACAATTTCAGGCGTTAAACCATAGCCATACTCGAAACGATTAGGGACTAGATAATCGACATGCTTCGCACCCATTAGACATAATGCGCGATGAGCTAATGCAGTTGCTGTTGCGCCGTCTGCATCAAAATCCCCCACAATTAACAACTGTTCTTGTTGCTGAAGGCTTGCCGCTAATAACTCAGCGGCTTGCTCTACATTAGCTAAAGAAGAGATGGGTAATAGTTGGTTAAGATTAAATTGCAGCTCGTCGGTGGAGTTAACCCCGCGCCCTGCATATATCCTTTGAATTAAGGGTGATAGATCAGAGGGCTTAGTAGTTTGCAAAGAGCCTGATAGGGGGCGGGAAACGAGCTTCATTGTACGATTATTACCTGAGACCTATGCACAAAAAAAATGATGGATATTAATGACTTGAAAGGCCTCTAATCCACATTAATCGCAAAAGGATCTAACACCACAATATCCTTAGTGCCGATTTTCTTCATCAGATTATCACCATGTAGATCCCACAAGATATAATCTTTATGCTGTTGATAATAATTAAAGAGTAGCTCTATTTCTCGACGCAGGGTTTTACCAAACTGCATGGCGACCATACTGAGTGCACGGTCTCTTTCAGCTTCATCTTTCCAGTCTAGATCTTTAATTAACTCATTAAAAACACCTGCCTCTTCTTCGCTGAGGTGCTCCATTTTTTCCATCACGTATAAATAGCGATATTCCGTTTCACTGACATCAAACAACTCTTCATAAGGCTTCTGTTCAACAACATTATCGTTCTCGTCCAACAGACCCACCCTAGTCACATTTGGAAATTGAGAAAGCCCATACTCATGAATGGCATGACAAAAATACTCAAGCCCTAACGCGCGTTTTTCTAGCAAGACACAGGTATCAGAATAGTTGAATATATTAGTAAAAAACGTATTCATGCATTTGTCACAAATAATCTGCTCATATTCATCATTTAAGAATTTATCAATCACCTGCTTGTTATCAATATTCAAGGGGTTGGGCTGCTCAAGCATTGGCAAGTGACCGTAATCGATCTTATTTTGTTTTAGTAGAGGATTATCATGCTTACAAATAGCGGGGAAGAAGTCATCAATCCAAAGATTGACCGTGCATTTGTGTCGTTGCATATATTTTATTTTGGGCTCACCATCGGTTAGATGTATTTCTATATCGGTTCGACCCAGCTTTTGATACATTTCTTCGATATTACCTTCACCAGGGCCACGTAAGCTACAGATAACAGGGTCATAACCCTCTTTACGAAAACGGTCTATGAGATAGCTGAAGAAAACTGGATCTGCACCCACTGTATTATCCCAATCAAAGGCGATGGTCTTTGCTTCGGGGTCACCCAGAAGTAAGTAAATATCAATAGCGAACTCATCATAATAATGAATTATTTTGTATTCATCATTCTCAGCAATTTCAGCAGCGATGAGTTGATACGCAGGGGCTTCAAGATCATGATTATAATAAAGAACAAAATCACACATAAACTTACATCTACCTAGCATTGTTAAATTTGGCAATAGCCTACCTTAAAACAACTCTGTATACAGTCAAGAGATAGTCAGTATATTTTTGGTTTATGTGACCAAGTAGTAGAAAACGCGATGGCTTTATTTTGTAGCTCTAGTAGAGAAAGGAATAGCTAGTGCGTAGCCCGTATGGAGTGCAACGTAATACGGGAAGACTGTGCATTAGCGCATACCATATGAGACCTTTGCACGAAAGATATAACGGATTAAAAAGGCTTATGTATTAGCAATTATTATCATTGTGCGAGTATGCAGTTCCCCGTATTCCGTAAACTCCATACGGGCTACATCGCTGAATTAATTTGAGTTGATGGTAGAGAACGGAATTGCTAGCAAAGCCAGCAGGAGTGAGGTAATAGCGTATATACCTGTATTTCCGTCATTAATTTTTGCATCAACCACAATAATTAACAGCGCAAAGAAGGCTGATCCTAAACAAAGTAAGCCCGCCCAATTAAATCTAGTATTCATCTGTATGCCCCAATTTATCCCGAAAGCGAACAGAGGCCTTTTGTACATAAGGTCTGCAAGAGGTAATCAGGATGTTTAGTTATAGTTTCGTATTGTGTAATTAGTATACATAACAGTACTATAGCTATCTACTATCCAAAAGAGATACTAGTACTCCATCAAACCTAACTTGTTGGAGTACTAGAGCTCAAGCTTTATATCTTCCACCTTTCTAAAAAACTGACAATAACCCTTTATCTTATTACATACTTCTGCAATGCGTTGTTCACTTAAATCCGACTTTTCGACCCTTCGAATAAGCACAGCCATAATGTTATTAGGGAACTCCTCAGCCATACCCGCATAGACTTCAGGATCATTCTCGCCACTATCCCCTATTAGAATAAATTGATGTTCTGGATACCGCTGAATAATGCTTCTAATCTTCTCTAGCTTGTATTCTTTAGATGCCGTAATGAAGTCAATCAAACTCGTGTCTTTTACTCTAAAATTACGCAATGACACAGTACCTAGCGGATAATAATCATTGATGAATGCCCCCAAACTTGGGTAGAGTTGCCATGGAGATGATGACACATAATGAAAGTACACACCTTTGCTTTCAAGTTGCTTGTAGAAATCAGGCATTCCTGAAGTTGCCTTAAATGGTTCTGCGAACGTGTGCCGAAGAAGCGCTTTCTTATTCAACACTTCACTGAATTTAATCGTATCATCAATATCGGATATAACCGAAATACCTTTATGAGGAATACGCAGTACTTCGCCTGTAAAACTTCGTTTATCTCCTACTGGCATATTTAGCTTGAAAGTATTCCAGCCTGATGACCAACAATCCATCGTTATTAAGGTTTTGCTATGTCCATTTGCATGCGTTTTATTGAGAACATAAGGTTTGTTATTTAACGTAATACTGACTTTTTTATAACGCTGATTATCTACCAAAAACGGACTAATTCTTTGACGAAATAAATCTGACTCTGTCTGTTCTTCACTTAATGCGTAATGCTCTAGTAACTCTCCTACTAATTTGACCGCTGATTTTCTCGCAAGAGATTCATCTTCAGGCTCAAAAAGCCAACTGTGAATAGGTATTTCGCACTGGGGTTTCTCTTTCTTATCACCACCCAAATCATGGGAAGACGTGGGAAAAAAGATAATGGTTTCATCTGCCCTCAAGGGGAAACCGTATTTAAACTGAGTCACCGCCTTATGTGCAAAACTTATAGGTAAAAGTAAGCCAATTAGTAGTGCGCTAACCATTTTTATCATTTTATTCATGGGTGGCTCCAAGCCTTGTTAGTACGTCGTGGATTTAACAAGACAGCGGTAATATTGCGAACAAAAATGCCCAAATATTTTGGGCGATGGCACAGGCCGGCAAGCATTACGAAGCGGCATAGTCATGTGCCTAAACACGGGTTATCCACCCTTTACCCACCGACTGCATGTGATAGAAGCATTACGTCCGTGGACAAAGCAAGGATAACCCTCCAATAACTCGTTATCCATTTACAATATAAACAAGCCTGTACTTAAAAAATGCTCAGAAGGAGGGACAGACTCTGAAACATTCTAAATAACAATTTCAACAAAGCCGCCCTTAAATATCCATTTTTTATGGAATAACTTACGTTCATTTGTTTAGCATTACTATTATTTTCTATGATGTCAGGAGCCATAGAACAAGAAGATGAAGCTGATTGCACACTTGTTATTATACATCAAAAGCTATTCAGCCTACCGACAGGAAAACCCATTACACTAGTCGAACTGGTGAAAAATAAAAACAATAAGGGCTGCCACACATGCAAGACTACTCCATCATATTACCTGCAAAAAATGAGGCTGAAAGCCTCAAAATCTTACTCCCAAAGCTCACTAAAGCACATCCAAAAGCAGAAATCATTGTAGTCAATGATGGTTCTACCGATGACACCCTTTTTATTTGTGAAGAAAATGGAGTTAAGGTTGTTAGTCATCCGTATGGGATAGGCAATGGAGCTGCAATAAAATCAGGAGCTAGGCATGCCACAGGTGAAATATTAGTATTTATGGATGCTGATGGACAACACAAACCTGAAGACATTAATCGTCTCCTCCACAAAATTGATGAAGGGTACGATCTAGTAGTAGGTGCTAGAAGTAAAAAGTCACAAGCTTCCATTTTTAGAGGCTTAGCAAATAGCTTTTACAACAAGCTAGCCAGTTATGTTACTTCAAGATCTATAAAAGATCTTACATCTGGTTTTAGAGCTACGCGGGCAAATAAATTTAAAGAATTTATCTACCTACTCCCCAACGGATTTTCTTACCCAACAACCAGCACTATGGCATTTTTCCGCGCTGGATATACCGTTAGTTATTTACCCATTGAAGCACCAAAACGGATAGGCAAAAGCCATATTAATCTAATGCGAGACGGGGTTCGTTTTGTTCTCATTATTTTTAAGATTGGTACACTATATTCGCCATTAAAAATATTCCTACCCATGGCATTAGCATTTATCAGCACAGGTATTAGTTATTACCTTTATACCTATTTAACTGCTGGACGTTTTACTAATATGAGCGCATTAATGTTCACTACTGGCACCCTCATGTTTTTTATGGGTCTGATTTCTGAACAAATAACAGCACTATTATATAAAACGGATACCATTTCCACACCATTACAAGCTACCCCACAAAACCCTATTAAAACAACTAACCAAACAGTTACGGAGTCAGAAGGTTGAAAGCAGTAATTTTAGCAGGTGGCTTGGGCACAAGAATTTCGGAAGAAACGCATTTGAAACCAAAGCCCATGATTGAAATAGGTGGCAAACCTATTTTATGGCATATCTTAAAAATGTATTCTTCTCATGGCGTTAACGATTTCATTATATGCTGTGGCTATAAGGGCTATGTTATTAAAGAATATTTTGCTAACTACTTCTTACATATGTCTGATGTCACTTTTGACATGAAACATAACAAGATGGAAGTCCATCAACAAAAAGCTGAACCTTGGAAAATAACACTTGTTGATACTGGGGATGAAACATTAACAGGTGGTCGTTTGAAGCGCGTTGAAGAATATGTTTGTGATGAGAAAGCTTTTTGCCTTACTTACGGTGATGGTGTGTCTGATATTGATATTTCGTCTCTCATTGATTTCCACTTCAAACATGGTCGATTAGCGACTGTTACAGCTGTTCAACCGCCTGGAAGATATGGAACATTAGACATAAGTAACAGCACAGTGAATGGTTTTCAAGAAAAGCCCAAAGGTGATGGTGCATGGATAAATGGTGGTTTCTTTGTACTTTCACCCAATTGTATTGACTATATTGAAGGAGATCAATCCAGTTGGGAGGGAGAGCCCCTCAAAGAGATAGCAGAATCAGGAAACCTTAAAGCCTATAAACATGAAGGATTCTGGCAGCCTATGGACACACTACGTGACAAGAATCAATTAGAAGAAATATGGGCTTCTAAAAAAGCTCCATGGAAAAACTGGTAATGCCGTTATTTTCAAATCAATACAAGAACCGTAAGGTACTTGTTACAGGACATACTGGTTTTAAAGGAAGTTGGTTGTCTCTTTGGCTTTCACAATTGGAGGCAGAGGTATGTGGCTATTCCCTCTCCCCCAATACCCAGCCAAGCCACTGGAGTTTGCTAGAGCTAGATATTGAAAGTCATTACAAAGATATTCGTAATGCTCATTCTATTTCTGAGGTTTGCAAAAACTTTGAGCCAGAAATTGTTTTCCACTTGGCTGCTCAACCACTTGTTAGGCCTTCTTATAATGAGCCACTAGAAACATGGGAAACCAATGTAATGGGAACGGCTAATCTGCTTGAAGCCTGTCGTCATACGCCTAGTGTCAAAGCTATTATTATTGTCACCTCTGATAAATGCTATAAGAATCAGGAGTGGCCTTGGGGATATAGAGAGAACGACAGACTAGGAGGTCATGATCCCTATAGTGCCAGTAAAGCTGCCAGTGAATTAGTCGTTGATAGCTTTAGACAATCATTTTTTAATCAATCTGACAGCCCTCTTATCGCATCCGTTAGAGCTGGTAACGTGATTGGTGGTGGTGACTGGGCAGAAGATAGATTAATCCCTGATCTTGCACGAGCGGTGAGTGGAAATAAAACGGTTGAAATTCGTTCACCCAACGCCACTCGTCCTTGGCAACATGTATTGGAGTCTCTCTCTGGCTATTTGTTTCTGGGTCAAAAACTTATGGAAGAAAAGAAAGACTTTGCTGAAGCTTGGAATTTTGGACCTGATTTATCTGACAATCGTAAAGTGATTGAAATTTTGCAACAGATGAAAGCGGAATGGCCTGAACTAAAATGGAATATTAACGAAGAAAATCATGTGCATGAAGCCAATTTACTCTATTTAGATAGCTCTAAAGCACAGAAAAAACTTGGATGGCATCCTACATGGGGTCTTGAAACAGGGGTTAAGAGTACAGCCGATTGGTATCGTAGTTATCAACAAAATAATAAATGCCTTTCCCTTTCTCAACTTAATCAATATATTTTAGAAGCACAACATAAAAAAATAAGTTGGGTAAATTCCTAATGGATATTTCACCTACACAAATATCAGGCGTGAATATTGTCAAACACACTTCTATTAAAGACCAACGTGGAAAATTTTCCCGTTTTTTTTGCAACGATGAACTCAATACTATCCTTGGGAAACGAAAAATCACCCAAATTAATCACTCAACTAATACATTCACGGGAACTACTAGAGGATTGCACTACCAGCTCCCGCCTCATTCAGAGATGAAACTAATACGTTGCCTTAAAGGTCGTGTTTGGGATGTGGCTTTAGATTTGAGAGCTAATTCATCGACTTATCTTCAGTGGCATGCTGAAGAACTATCTGCTGAAAATGGTAAAATGATCGTTATTCCAGAAGGTTGTGCACATGGCTTTCAAGCACTTGAAGACCATTCTGAATTGCTTTATCTACACACAGAAACTTATCATTCTTCATCTGAAAGAGGTCTAAGATATAACGATCCAGCGCTAAATATTAAATGGCCTCTTGAGGCTGTACATACTTCTGAACGTGATACGAATCACCCTTTATTAAGCTCATCATTCAAGGGAATCCAGTTATGAATTGCCGTCATTGCCAACAACCTCTACAACATATTTTTCTAGATTTAGGCTTTGCACCACCTTCTAATGCTTATCTCTCTGAAACCGACTTGAAAAAGCCAGAAACTTATTTCCCCTTAAAAGCTTTTGTATGTGATGAATGCTGGTTAGTTCAAACCGAAGACTATAGTAGCTCTGATGAATTATTCACTGAGAACTATGCCTATTTTTCTTCCACCTCAAAAACATGGTTAGAACACTCAGCTTCTTATACTGATTCTATTATCAACAAACTCAAATTAGATAAAACAAGTTATGTAATCGAAGTCGCTTCAAATGATGGCTATTTACTACAAAACTTTAAACAAGCTGAAATCCCTTGTCTAGGTATTGAGCCCACTAATAGCACAGCTGATGCGGCTGAAAAACTCGGCATACCTGTTTTAAGAGAATTCTTTAGTGATCAACTCGCTAAACAACTAACTCAAGAAGACAAACAAGCTGACCTAATTATTGGCAATAATGTTTATGCACATGTGCCTGATATTAATGATTTTACCCAAGGTTTAAAAACGATCCTCAAAGAAACTGGAACCATAACGCTTGAGTTTCCTCATTTACAAAATTTACTTTTAAAAAACCAGTTTGATACGATTTATCATGAGCACTATTCATATCTTTCCCTCTATACAGTAAACCGTATTTTTTCTTCTGTTGGGTTGAAAATATATGATGTAGAGAAGCTACCCACACATGGAGGAAGTTTGCGCATTTTTGGATGCCATGAAACGGACTCCAGAGAGACTTCAGTAAAGGTAGAAGAAATATTACGAGAAGAAAAAGAGAATGGTCTACAGCAACTATCACTTTATGAAGGCTTCCAATCTATAACCAACGAAGTTAAAGACAATCTATTAAAGTTTTTAATTGAATGTAAAAAAAGCAATAAAAAAGTCATGGCTTACGGGGCTGCTGCAAAGGGTAATACGCTCATGAACTATGCAGGAATCAAAACAGACCTTCTACCTCATGTATGTGATGCAGCAAATTCCAAGCAAGGAAAATATATGCCAGGAAGTCATATTCCAATTACATCACCTGATTCAATATATGAACAACAACCAGACTACCTGCTAATTCTTCCATGGAATATTGCTGATGAGGTAATGCTACAAAGTGAATTTATCCGAAAGTGGGGTGGAAAATTTGTCACTGCCGTACCAATGCTAACAGTACAATGACTTAATTATATTATGATTCACTATACAAAACCTTCTATTACACAGCTCGAAATTGATTATGTTACCGATGCTGTTACTAATGGTTGGGGTGCTCATTGCTATGAGTATATCAATCGCTTTGAATTATTATTTGCCAAGCATTTAAATGTAAATTATGCCATAGCTACATCAAGTTGTACTGGTGCAATGCATATGGGACTGGCAGCCTTGGGTATTGAATACGGAGATGAGGTCATTTTAGCTGATATCAACTGGATTGCATCAGCTTCTCCTATAACCTATCTCGGAGCAACACCTGTTTTTGTTGATATAAAGCCTGATACTTGGTGTATAGATCCAGAAAAAATTGAAGCCGCTATCACTCCTAAGACTAAAGCCATAATAGCAGTTCACCTCTATGGCAATATGTGCGACATGCCTGCACTTCTTGATATCAGTAAGCGTACAGGTATCCCTGTTATTGAAGATGCTGCAGAAGCAATTGGCTCTCAACTAGGAAGCAAAAAAGCAGGGGCGCTAGGAACCTTTGGTACATTCTCTTTTCATGGCACAAAGACGATGACAACAGGCGAAGGTGGGATGTTTGTCACTCAAGACAAAGCATTGTATGAACAAGTTTTAACACTCAGCAATCATGGAAGAGATAAAAACCAAACAAAACAATTCTGGCCTGATGCAATTGGTTATAAATACAAAATATCCAATATACAGGCTGCTATTGGTTGTGCTCAGGTTGAAAGAATAGAAGAGCTAATTCGTCATAAGAAAAATATTTTTCATTACTATAAAACACATTTAGTTGATCTACCATTATCTATGAACCCAGAACCTGACGGCACGACTAGCGGATATTGGATGCCAACTATTATTCTTGAAGAAGGTATAAATAGAGACCATATCCTCAATGCTTTTAAAAAAAATGATATAGATGGAAGACTCTTCTTCTGGCCTCTTAGTTTGCTACCTTCATTCCCATTGTGTAAAGAAAATATAATCAGTTACAACATGTATAAACGAGGTATTAACTTGCCTAGCTACCATGACTTACAAACCAATGAAATGGATAAAGTGATTTCTATTGTTAGAGAGAAATTAACAAAGTGAATACTATTGCAATTATCGGCTCATCTGGGGGATCTGCCATTCAAGCGACACAAAGTTGTCTAGAGAAGGCTGGCTTTTCTTTTTCCCCCATCATTATCACTGACCGAAGCTGTGGACTTTCTGAATGGGCTATAGACAAAGGCCTTATTCACTATGAAATTAGTTATACTAGCCCAGAACAATTTTCTACAGATGTTAATGAACTATTACAAAAAAAAAAGATTCAACATGTTCTACTTTTTTACACCCGTTTGATAGCAGAACCTCTCATTAGTCAACTACAGGTTCATAATATTCATCCCTCTATATTGCCTGCTTTTCCTGGAATGGATGCTGTAACACAAAGTTTAAAAGCAGGTAGCAAGCTTTTAGGCGCAACTTTGCATCAGGTTGATAAAAACTTAGACACAGGTTCCATCACCACTCAGGTAGCTTGCTCTTTTTCAACTGATATTACTATTCAGTTAGCTCATAGAATAAGTTTCATCCAGAAAGTTTGGTTAGCACTCATCTATTATGAAAATACTGAAAATTTCACAGTTAATGAACAAGAAAAAAAACAGAGCAATAACTACCTACCAATTGAGCCAGCTATTCAGACAAGTAGCCAGCTTATAAAAAATAAACATATTTTAAATGCTTATCGCATTTGGATAGAAATGTTAGAACCAATAGAAGAAGAATAGGATATCACTCACTATAATGAATATAGTTATTTCACAATCAATGTATTTCCCTTGGGTTGGTTTACTCGAACAAATTAAATTAGCTGATATTTTTGTTCATTACAATGACGTTCAATTTACCAAAGGTTTTTTTAACCGTGTGCAGATTAAAACTAAATCTGGAACTCAATGGATAACAATACCAATAAAGGCTCATCAACGTGGGCGTAATATTAATCAGATTATCATCGACAATGATTCCAACTGGAAGGAGCAACATTACAACAAGCTTTCAAATGCTTACAAAGAAGCACCTTTTTACAGTGATATGATTGAAGTTATAAAAAAAACATACGAATTACCTTACAAAAATCTAGCTGACATATCTAGAAGCTCTGTTCAGGTTCTTGCTGAATACTTTGACTTGGATAAAAAAGTTATTTTTTTAAACTCAGATAAGATGAATATTGGTGGCAGTAGTAGCCAGCGACTACATGATATAGTGAAAAGTCTTAAAGGAAACTCTTATATTACTGGGCTTGGCGCACTAAAATATTTAGATTACAGCATATTTGATGAGTCTAATATTGATGTCTGTTATATGAACTATCAACATGCACCTTACCCTCAATCACATGGAGAGTTTACACCTTTCGTATCCAGTCTTGATCTTATTGCTAACTGTGGAAAAGAAGGGCTTTCTAAAATAACTTCATCAACAAAAAAATGGAGAGAATATACTAATGAATCCGCATAATATCTTTAAAAAAGAAGTCCAAGATAATATTAAAGGGCTAAGTGAAGACCTTGACCTACAGGCTTTATCCAGAATATGGGTTAGAGAAATAGCACCTCACAAATATGCTTATAATTTTTCCTGGCTTGGACGTCCAATTATTCAATTTCCCCAAGATATGGTTGCAATGCAGGAACTAGTAGCAGAAATCAAACCTGATTTAATTATTGAAACAGGTATTGCTCATGGTGGATCACTTATTATGAATGCCTCATTACTAGCATTACTGGACTATAACGAGGCAGTTGAACAGGGTAAAACTTTAGACCCAAAGAGAACCAAGCGTAAAGTTCTTGGTATTGATATTGATATTCGAAGCCATAACAGAGAAGCCATTGAAAATCATCCAATGTTTAATCATATAGATATGATAGAGGGGTCTTCAATTGATAAGTCCATTATCAAACAAGTGCATGAATATGCTGAAAACTTTAAAACAATACTTATTTCTTTAGACTCCAACCATACACATGACCATGTTCTTGCTGAATTACAAGCTTATGCTCCTTTGACATCTAAGGGCAGTTACTGCATAGCTTTTGACAGTATTATTGAAGATATGCCCGCAGGCTCTTTCCCAGATAGGCCTTGGGATAAAGGGGATAACCCAAAGACAGCAGTATGGGATTACCTAAAGCAGTTAGAAACATCACCTCAGATGGATGCAGAAGGAGATAAACTCAATTTTAAGATAGATTCTGACATAGAAAATAAGCTACTAATTACAGTTGCCCCTGATGGATATTTAAAAAGGATTTAATATTGAGGTAATAATATCTTATGGGCTTCTAGTAGAACTGATTTTTAACAAGTATCAGCCTCTAGCCTAATAAATATTTATACACAAGAAACCTATAACTATAAAATATTATGATTGAAAGCAAAAAAATAAGTATTGGCGTACCCGTGTACAATGAAGAAAAGTTTCTTAAGCAAGCTCTCGATTCATTACTGTCACAAAGTTATCACGATATTGAAATCATTATTTGTGATAATGCATCAACTGATAAAACTCCTGAAATTATTCAGGAGTTTATGAAAACCCATACAAATATAAAATACTACAAAGAAGATACAAACAAAGGTAGCTTGCATAACTACATTAAAGCATTCCAGTTATCTGATAGTAAATATTTCATGTGGGCTGGAGGGCATGATGTTTGGTCAGAAAACCTAATTGAAGAAACGGTTAAACAACTAGAGTCACACCCTACTGCTGCCATTGCTTTTGCAACAACAGTTTGGATTGATGAGTCCAACAAACCCGCACAAAAAGAATCAGGCTGGTGTGATACACGTGATATGCATCCTGTAGAGCGTTTTCTTATAACTATTTGGGGTAATGTTCATCCTGTTTTAGGAGTAATACGCAGTGAGTATTTAATTAATGCACCTTTTGCAAATGTTGCTGGTACTGATTTAATCCTTCTGTGCGATTTGTCTTTAAAAGGTGATTTTTT
Source organism: Thiotrichaceae bacterium (assembly GCA_026991755.1). Taxonomy (GTDB): domain Bacteria; phylum Pseudomonadota; class Gammaproteobacteria; order Thiotrichales; family Thiotrichaceae; genus HyVt-477. Next base: position 20,118 of record JALXAX010000153.1, read on the forward strand.
ACATGCTCCAAACGCCACCTGTTACCGTAGAGAGTTGGATACAAGAGTTGAAGAATCCTATCAACAAAGAATGAAAAGATACCAACATAAGGACTTTAAATTTTCTACCACTAGCCTTAACAAACTCTTCCCTCTATTTCATTTGCCTATTCAACTATTCAAGGTAATTATAAAATCTCAATTAAATATGTTCGATAAATTTTACCTAGTCATTGCTGCCTTACCTACATTTCTTATCAAATATTTGATAGCTCGCAAGAAAAAAACAAAGTAGACCAATGAGTTTAATAAAAATAACACTCAAGATAATTCAATACTTATTTTTATTAGTTTGTTTAGCATTTCTTATTAGCCATTTTTATGAAGAAAAAAAAACGTTAATTAATATTATTAATAAAGCGAAGCCTTCTTATCTTTTTCTCTCTTTTGGCTTATGGAGTTTATTGGTTTTTATCGTTCCTTGGTTCTCACACAGCATCACTAACAGCTATCAGCAGAACATTACACTTTCTGATTTATTCAATACCTACATAAATCGCTTACCTGTAAAATACCTACCCGGCGGCATATGGCATACAGTAGCACGCAGCCATGATTTATTAAAAAAAGGATTAACCAAGAAACAACTATCTATTCTAATCATTTATGAAAACTTCTGGCCAGTTCTGGTTACTGCACTCATTGGAGGTGCAGGGGTCTTTTTCTATCATCATGAAAGCTTATGGGGAACAACTGCTTTAATATTATCCTTATCCAGTCTTGCTATCATTCCCATTTTCATTGCTTTGAAAAATAGTAGTTGGGTCTTATCTTTCCGCACCTATCTAAAGATAAGCCTTATCAGCATCGCCTTCTGGCTATTAGCCGCAACTTCCTTTCTGAGTTATTTAAGTGCTTTTGATATTTCCTCACTTCAAGCCACACATTTTTTTAATTACTTATTCTCTTGGTTGATTGGTTTTCTCAGTATTTTCACGCCACAAGGGATAGGAGTATTTGAATTAACCATGGCACAACTAACTCTTTTTACAATTCCAAACGATGAAGCAATGGTTATCATAGCTGGATTCCGGTTAATCGTTCTAACTAGTGATGTAGCTAACTGGCTGATTTATAGTTTTTATAGAAAATTTCTTACAACTGCAACCAATACATATTGACCTCACTAAGAACAACATCTCAGAAACTTCAGCTGTGGTTACCTGCTTTTATAGTAAAGTGTGAACCACCCCACAAATAGCGGACACCTCTAAAAGTGAGTATTCTTTCCATAATAGAGAGGTTACTCCATGACAAAGAAACAAAACAGTAAGAAAAAATACATACGCCACAGTAAAGAATTCAAGCAAGAAGCATTGAAACTTGCTGAACAAAGTAGCGTTAGTTTAGCAGCCAAGCAACTTGGACTTCATGACTCACAACTCTACAGTTGGCGTAAACAAGCAGAGCATGAACAAACCATTAGTGAACGAGAATCACAACTCGCGACAGAAAATGTCCGTCTAAGACGTGAATTAAATGCAGCGAAAGAGGAGCTTGCTATTGCAAAAAAGCCGATCATAGGTCATTTGAAATCAGACTTTCGATTATCCAGAAACTTCCTTAAGGAAGCTCTGATCAAGTCAAGATTCGTTTTTCTGAGAGATAGAATCCGCCAGCTTTTCGCTATAAAAGTGACCAATAGCTACGGCTATTGCTAACTTTTCTAGCAAAAACCTGACAAATTCTATCTCTCAGAAATTCCGATCAGACTTAATCAGACCTTCCTTAAGGAATCTGATTAATCCAGGCCTTAGCCAAGAAAGTGCTGCCTCTTCTTCGTTAGAAGAATACTTTGAACATCGTAAAGAACGGGCTGATGAATATGTATCTAGTGCATGTTATAATAAGAATACCCTTCACTAGTACTCCAACAAGTTAGGTTTGATGGAGTACTAGTACAACTGAGAAAACAGGAACAATAGTGTTTTAAGGCTGTGTCAACTCACTCAAAATACCTTCAGCGAAGGTATACTTAACCTTTAAGTCAGGTCTTGATAACACCAAAGCAGGTTTGATAGCGAGGATATTATAAGTAATACTCTCATTCTTAATATTGCTTAGTTCAGTTGTAGATTCAGCTTTCTCAACCACTTCAATCGTTACTTTACCGATAATAGTATCATCACCGTTATCATCTGCTATGTTGTGTGCTTCAACATTCTGCCAAAAGCTATGCGGGAAATTCGCTAACAGGGCAGGAGCCTCAACTTTTGTGATTTCAACACTATCTGGCAACAAGTGATGCGCCAATAATTGCGTAATGCTTGTCCCTAAAACACCGTAGACAATTTCATTAATCGTATGTATTTCGTTGTTTTTTAATACATAACGATTGAGTGTAACTGCATTGGTTTTACCAAATATAAGACTTTCTGTTTTATCTTTAGAGGCGATTATCAACTCAATCTTTCCAGGTGCTAACCCAAAGGTCTTTAGATCCTTGCCTGCTACCTTGTAACTAGCGACTATGGGTTCTTCTAATATCGTCAGTAAGTGTTTAATCCTGTTTTTGTTGAGAGGTGCTAGCGCAGGTTGCGTTAGCTGCCAATCATCTGCCTTTTTAGTGAGTTCAATGCTTTGTTCACCTACACGGATTATCTTTATATGGTTAGCCTGATAGCTTGCTATCGTAAACAAGGCGTTTGATTGACCCATTGCACCGTCTGCAAGTTGCTTAAAATTGGGTTGATAGCCAATAAAATAAACTAGCATCGCAAATAGAATGATTAATAAGCTATTTAATAACAGCCGTTTTGAGACTTGTTTTGCCATAGATTAACCTGATTTACTTTAACCTGAATCCGTGACTTCAATGCGGATAATAGGGGATAAGAGATTGGTTTAGCACGGGATTTTAAAAAATCTTAGCTTCACCCTTCGTTTAGTGAGCACTACTGTACTCAATTATACTTTAGTGTAAGTGGGTATTTTTTAAACCCGTGATGAATCAATATCTTATTCCCTATGCCGTAGTGAAGTCACTGATTCAGGTTTAAGCCTTACGCCGTTTATACCAAATAAATACACCCGTAAGAATCAGCAACAACGGTATGATAATCAGAAACAACAAACCAATGCCATACAACCATTTCGCTTCTAGATTAAGACGTGTATCAGGCGCTCCCGTTGTCTTTATGCCGATCAGATTATCATCAGCTGACAACCAATTGAAGATAGCAGTCGATATATCCATATTACCGACATGGCCAATAAACGCATTGAGCATAAAATCACTATCGCCCACAACGACGACTCGTTGTAACTTGTCATTATCATCGTACTTCACCGTACGCGTCATAGAAACACCAATCGGTAACGGTCCTGCTTTATCGCCAGAGTCTTCATTGAAACGCACATCGCCCTTCAGCTCATCAACTTCTAGCCAACTCGTCGGTAGGCTTAGTAAAAAGTCTTCATAAGTCCAATCACTTTCTAGCTCTTCATCACGCCCTATCGCAGTAGCAAAAGGGAACAGCGTTTGCAGTGTCATCTCCCCACTAATTTCCGCCCCATTGTAATCAACCACTGGAATCACAGCAGGGTGTTTAATGCCTAACAGCTCGCGTAACTGCACATTGGCATCAACCAAAGTACCCTCATCAATCATTAATCCGAGCATTTCTTCAATAGGTGCTAAACCATGTAATGATCCTGGCTCGTGTAACCAGAGAAGATTGCCGCCCTTTTCTATATAGCGTTTGATGATGTCGACTTCACCCGCTAGCAGGTCTTTTTGAGGTGAGGCGATAACCAGCAGGCTGGTGTTCTCAGGCAAGGTTTGTGTACGCACCAGGTTATGAGGCTGTAAAATAAAGCCACGGTTTTTTAGTACATTAGCGAGTTTCGCCATGCCTGTTGATTTCGTAGCAAAAGGCTGTCGCTCATCATGGCCTTCAAGAAAAATAACCATTCTGTCTGCATTGCGTGATAAGCGCTGGATGACATTAGCTAGTGATTGCTCCGTGAGCGATTCAACCACTTCTTTTCTGTCGCCCAGCTTGACCAGGACTTGCCCCTGATAAGCAATACCATCTTCTTTGGCACGTTCAGGATCAAGCTCTGGGTTGACCATTTCTACGCTGATATCCGATTTAAACTTTTGGTACTTGGCGATACGTTTTTTGATCTCGCTATGCATGCTGACATCATCGGGGACATAAGCGACAAAAGATAGCGGCTCTTCTATCGACTGTAACAATTGTTGTGTGGCCGTGCTAAGCGTGTTTCGGTTACCAAATGTCCAATCCGATTGATATTGATGCTTCTGCGCCAAATAGCCCAACATACCCAAGATAAGCACAAACACCACGTAAAAGAAGGTATCTAGAAGACCTATTTTGATATGTGACCACTTATTCATTTTCATTATAGTACTCTCCTATCTCTGTAGACTTTCGTTGTCGATTTTTCGAATAGTCAGCACGAGAAAGCCGATGATAAACAGTAAGTAATACACTAAATCACCGCTCTGAAAGAGGCCTTGTAAAAAGGATAGAAAATGACCGAAATGTGAAATATAAACAAAGATTTCACTACCATTAGATGCTGACTTTCCAGAGATATACAGCACGACCAAAAAGAGCAATAAGCCAAAACTGGAAATAGCGGCAATGATAGGTTGTTGACTGAGCGATGAGATAAACAACCCTGCTGCGGCAAAGGAAGCCAGCAGTAGAATAAGCCCTAAAATAGATGACAGTATTTTACCAATATCCAACGAAGTACCTAGCTGCAATGATAACGGCATCAAGGAAATTAGCACTACCATTAAGAGAATAAACAGTAACAAACCCAAATATTTACCTAGTACAATATCTGTAACGGAGATAGGTGAAGAGCGTAACAAGGTAAACGTACCGTTCATTCTCTCTTCGGCAAAGCTACGCATGGTGAGGATTGGCATAACAGCTAGCATGATAATCCCCGCCCATAAATAGACCGCTGCAACTACAGTATCGGTCACGCCTGGCGCATTATCCATACCTGCTGTTTCTGGCTGAATTACTTCGATAAATTCTTGCACGAGTACCAAAAAAATCATCCCTAAAACAAACTGCAATACCGCCAAAATACTCCAAGCCAGTGGCGAGCTAAACATGCGTTTAAACTCCGTCCAGGCGATTGAAAACATTACACTCATGCGGTTTGCCCTTCTTGATGTACAAGGTCTAAGAATATACTTTCCAAGCTACTGCTTTGCGGAGTCAACTCGGTTATCTTCCAGTTCTCGGTGAATGCCAGTTTACACAAGGTATCTGCCATATGTGGCTGACCATTAAAATGGATTTTATAGCGTGCAAAACCTAGCGATTCCACCTCATCTATTGCTTCGAGAGTAGATAGCTTTTGTGTGTCAATCTCACTTTCGAACCCCATCAAATAGACAGGGTCACCATGACTTCTTTCAAGGTCTTCAAGGGTATCTTCAAATACGGTTTTGCCTTGGGTGATAATCTGCACGCGATCACAGACAATTTTTACTTCAGGCAGAATATGCGTAGATAAAATAACGCTGTGATCACTACCCAGTTCACGTATCAAATCTCTAATTTGATTAATCTGGATTGGATCTAACCCAACCGTTGGTTCATCCAAAATAACTACAGAGGGCTGATGTAAAATAGCTTGTGCTATACCCGTACGTTGTTGATAACCTTTTGAAAGGTTGCCAATCAGGCGTTTACCTACATCCGTTAAACCACATCGTTGCATCGCAAAATCTACCGCTGATATGATATTTTTTGATCTCAGGCCATGTAGTTTTGCGCAATAGCGCAGGTATTCCAACACCGTCATATCGCGATATACGGGAGGTTGCTCAGGTAAATAACCGATATGTTTTTTTGCTTCGCGAGGATCATCCAGTAAATCAATACCCGCAATGGTGATTTCGCCACTAGCGGGGGAAATATTGCCCGTCAATATTTGCATCGTTGTAGATTTACCCGCGCCATTTGGCCCAAGCAAACCGAGCACTTCGCCTTGTTGCAAACGAATGGAAACACCTGCAACCGCGTGATGCTGACCGTAATGACGATGAAGATTGGAAGCTTGTACCAATACATCCCGTGCCATAGTAACCCCTAGTTATTATTGAGACTTTGCATGAAAATCTCTTGAATGGATGTGATGACGAAATAATATACTTTAAAACATGATAAGAATAGTTTTTTAGCATCATGAAACATAAAGTATACTATACAGAATATGCTTTTAGTTATTGATAAAGTTAACTATCTACTTTATCGTTAAACGGCTTGCTACTATTTCCATCAGGATTTTTCCATGCGTGTGACTAACTTCATCGCCAATAAGACTCATATAAACACCCATAAACACCGTGTATTTATATCCCAATCACTACTTGTACTAAGTTGTCTTAGCACTTCTTTTAGTGTTTCAGCAGCACCTTCCTTGGTTCACGGGGTACAAGGTATTCCCGCATCTATCCAGAACCAAATATGTCGCGATCTATCACCCGACAAAAAAGCCTGTGGTATCGATGATATAATTTATTATATCGACTCACTAGCATTAGATAATGATGAAGTATTACTACTCTTCTTTTTGAAAGACAAAACAAGCAGGTATCATCGTAGTTTAACAATACCCGTTAAGATCAATGCAACCGGTGAATGGATTACAGGTACCGCTTTTCTGGGTGAGCCCCGTGATGTGGTCGCTAAAAAAGGGTGGAAAAGCCATAACTTATGGATGCATGCCCAGTTTAACAAACTAGGAAAGACCCCTATTCTGCTCAAAAGCAAACAAGGCTTGGATTGGACATCGGTTGCGTTACCGCATATCAATGGTGCAAGCTATCAATCTACCGATATCACTAAACTCTGTTTTAGTGGTAAAGATTTATTCCTTAGCTTACAGAGCATTCGAGGCAAAGATCAAAGCAGTACCAGTTATTGGAGTGCGAACCAAAGCAAGCTATTAGCTTCTTCAGCTAGCGCTTCAAAGCTGTGGAAACCCATCAACAAAAAACAATTTCTAGCTAAGCGTTGTGATACGGCAAAACCCGTCAAAAACAAATGGCTTATCCAACAAGGTGAAACGCTTACGTTGCTATTTCAAGAGGCTAGTGGTTTAGCTATAAAGGTTCCTCACAAAACCCTAACTACCGTGTTAAATGGCTCAACATCGGTTGCTAATAACAAACAAGAGCCACGGAAAAAGATAGCATCAACTGCAACAAAAAAAGAAACACCTGCTAATAATAAGATAGCTAGTAAGAAAACAGGCTTTAATATCCAAGTGGCTGCTTATAGCAATGACCTCTTGGTCAAAAAACTGGTAACCCAATTAAAGAAAGCCCATTTTAAAGGCTTCTCAAAAGCATTCCAAAGTAATGGTAAAAAGATTAACCGCGTTTACGTTGGACCATTTCCAGATAGAAAAACAGCAAGCACCCGATTGGTTGACTTGAAGAAAATTTTTAAGGGTACAGGGGTTAGTTCTGCATTTGTTACTACTATTAAATAAGTTGAGACCTTTTCACGAAAGATATGACGCATTTAGCAAGCTTAATCATTGAATTGAGCGTTTTGACAAAATCTGAAAGTTTACGCTCTTTTTACTCTCGCCATACTTTCACGCAAAGGGCTCATAAAAGCACTCAATTTCCGAAATAGGGACTGTGAGAATCATTTCCTGTAAAACGACAAATAATCAGGAAGATAAATTAGCGGTAAGAAACTCGGACAAGCGCGTACAAACTTTCTTGTCGTGTAGCACGCGATTATGCCCTAGTTGGCTTGTTTCAAAAATTTCAACATCAGGTCGTATATCCCTAAGTTTGATCGCATCTGAAAGTGGAACCATTAGGTCTTCGTCATCATGAACTACAAGTACCTTTTGTGAAAGATCGGAGATGAAATTTACGGAACTCATTGAATCAACATCCAGACAAATTTCGCGTTCAACTATATCCATAAATTTCTGACGAGCCTTAGTCCCTAACCCAAGAAAATCCCAATACCTTTCAAACACACCTACACATGAACTCGGGGCAGAAATAAGAATTAAAAGTTTCGCACGTAAGCCCAATTGGCAGGCATATGCAGATGCCGCACCACCAAAAGAATGTCCGATGATAGCATCTGGCTTTTTATCTAAATCCTCAATATCGCTCATTAATGTTTTGGTGAAAGGGGCTAAACTTGTCCGCTTTCCTGGACTATCACCATGACCAGGGCCATCCCAAACAATGACTTCGTTACCTGTTTCCTGGCAGGCTGTTATTAGCTTCTTTAATTTAGAGCCACGACTCATCCAACCATGAATGACCCAAATTTTTTTTTCGCCTGCTCCAAAGACTCGTCCACGACAACCGCTTGCAAATTCGACCGGTTCGCCTGTTGCCCAAAACTCTTTTTCTTTGTTATTTCTAGTCGATTTTCTTGGGCGGAAAAGGATTTGAACACTTAACCTGGCAGAAAGGCTTGATGAAACCTTATCAATTTGGCGAATGACGTAGGGTAAAACTGTTTCAAACTTCATTATTTTCTTCCAATTTCTAATACCTGAATCCGTGACTTCAATGCGGATAATAGGGGATAAGAGATTGGTTTAGCACGGGATTTCAAAAAATCTTAGCTTCACCCTTCGTTAAGCGGGCATTTTTTAAACCCGTGATGAATCAATATCTTATTCCCTATGCCGTAGTGAAGTCACGGATTCAGGTAATAGAATGTTTTTTTGTTTTCTAAGGTTTAGCGATGAGAGCAAACACATCCAAAAGAAACTGGGATAAAGCCTGATTAGGCGCATGAAGAAGTGATTCTGCCTTATCCGTTTACCAGCCAAGACCAACCAGAGATGCCCGTATTTAGGCTCGCCTAGCCATAAGTCCAATGCAATAACAGAGGGGATAAGAAAAAGTAATGAGTCATACTATAATTATTTCCACATCTGACTACAACAACACTAATGATCCTTAATAAACGCCATTGAACAGCTTGTAAGAGTGACCTGTTTGGCTGAATAGCGCATTGAAAAAAAGCGCTTCATTACTTGTTGGGCTTCGTGCCTCAGCGCCAACCTACCCATTAGCTCTTTATGCCTATTATAAACACTCTAGACTAAAGTGACTCAACGGCTCAATTCAACCTCAGCCCAGTAGTGCCCTTTTGTACCCGAGCGGCGAATTTTTAAGATCTTTACACTGTCATCTGTTTTCAAGTTTTTTACTAACCGAGCGGTGCCTTTTCTAACAGGTGGTTCTGCTCGCATGTTTAGTGCTTGAATTACGGTGTAGTTTCTACCTACTCTTGGAAGTACTTTATTGACATCAAGTGTTTTGGTGAACCATGCATTGTTATAAAACCGCCCTAGATAAACCCAACCAGAGTTAGCGCTAGTATTCCGTCCTGTTTGCTGTGTTCTTTGTTGTGTATTTGCTAGGGCTTGTGAATCTAATATATAGTTTGCCGTCAGTAATTCCCCCTCAGAGAGTTTATGTTTAGCTCGTGATTTTTTCTTGGCTGTTTGGCTTTTAGCAACTTTTGTATCTTTCTGGGCTACGCTTCTGCTATCAGTTTCATTCTGTTGGGCATCATTCACAATATTATCGGTGTCGGCTTTAGCTTCAACAGTGTCGGTATTAATTTCAGCGGTGTCAGCCTTATCAACCCCATCAGCACTTTCTGCAAGCCCATTTGCCTCATCTTCATTCTTAGCGAGCTGATCTACTACAGCCTTTAGAATAGCTTTGTTAAGGTCTTTCTCTGGCTCTTCGTTGTCTGTACCTTGATCTTGATCTAAAGATATTTCACTTTTTTCGGCAGCCATCCCATCACTGCCATCTTCTGCATAGGCGAGTGCGACCATGCTACAAAATGTTAAGGATAAAAATGAACAAAACTTAAAGCCACGCTTATGAGGGGTAAAATACATAACAACCTTTAAATAGAAGTAAGCTTAAACCTAGATTCCTCAGTTGACCGCTTCCAGCTATCATTAAGTAATTGATAAACCATTAAGAAGTAGCTATTTTAATTTTCACTCTCAGAGTGAGAGCGCTACAGCTTATAGAGCAACCCTGCTGAAGCTTCTAAGTTTCGCTAAAGCTCAACTAAGTTTTAGGCTGATTGGCTATGTAAAAAAACTCATTAAGGATCAACCATTAATTCTTTTTTTACTACGCCACTCAGCCTAAAAGAATCACTCTATAAGCCGTCCAACTGAGGATTCTAGCTTAAAATAAATAATAAAATAAGCTATTTAAGGTCGCATCATACAAAACATTGGTTGATAAATAAACACTTCTATCAATATAACTAACTGCTATTATTGATTTGTCAGATTTTACTAAAAAGTTAGCCGTTAACCCTCTTAGCTTTTCTCTCCTTACGCCCTACTCCCATCAGATATAACGTAGGAATGGTAAACAAGGAAAGCACGGTCGAAAACCCAACACCCCACACAATAGCAGTAGCCACAGGCCCCCAAATGAGTGAGCGCCCTCCAAGTCCTAGCGACAAGGAGAATAGACCTGCAATGGTAGTGAGCGCAGTAATTAAGATAGGGATGACTCTACGTCGTGATGCGAAGATAATGGCATGTAGCGTCCCCATGCCCTGCTCTCGCCGATCATTGGCGGCTGACATCAATACAATCGCACCGTTGACGGCTATACCTGCCAGAGCAACCACTCCGTATAGCGTATAAAGACTGAGTGGGCTTTGCGTCACCATCAATCCAAATATGACGCCAGAAAATGCCATCGGTATACTAAAGAGGATAATAAACGGTTGGAAGTAGCTCCTAAATTGAGTACCCAAGATAAGATACATCAGCCCCAGCCCGATAAGAAACAGCTTGCCCATTGCACCAATCGCTTCATTAATATCATCAAGCTGACCTGAAAAGTTGAGATCAATACTGGGAAAGTCTGCTTTATGTTTATCCCATCCTTCCAGTAACAATTTGTTGGCTGTTACGGTATCTAAAGCACACTCTTTATAATCCTTGGGTTTGTGGTTAAATACAGGATCAAAACGACATTTCATAAAGTCTTCATGATCATATTTCACTAAATCTGCTTCTACCGTGATGGTTCGTCTAAAGTTATGATGGCGAATATTGCCCACCGATTTCACGCGTGATTGATACACTAACTCACTTAGTGGAATACTTGCTCCGCTAATAGTGGGGATATGGAATTTAAGAATTTCGCTAACATCATTAAACTGTTGTTTATCCGACAGCAATCTAATTTCGAGTTTTTCACCTTGATCTTGCATGGTGGTAACGACTTCACCATCAACCAATAACCGAAGTGTTCGCGTAATAACCACAGGATTGATTCCTGCACGTCGAATAGCATCATGGTTCAAGCTAAGCGTGAGTTCCATCCTGCCTTCACTAGCATTATCAGCAATATCTTTAACACCCCCCATATCGGTTAGTATTTTTTGTAAAACGCTGGAAGCTTGCTGAATGATTTCAAAATCATTTCCACGTACTTTTACGCTAATCGCTTTACTGGCGGGTGGCCCTGATGCCAGCGTTAAGAAGGAAATATCAGCACCTGTGACCGACAACACGTCTTTACGCATAGACTCGACAATAGCTTCAACACTTCGAGAGGCTTTATTCTCAGGGTTTAAACCAATAACAATCTGGCCATAACGTGAGCCGAAATAAGGTTCTATTTCAGTAAACATTTGCCCTGCATAGCTCACCACTGAGCGCGCTTCGTTATCGTGTAAGTGCTTTTTGACTTGTTGCTCTACTTCCAGCGTCTTATCAAGGGTTGTCTGCAACGTACTGGTTGCAGGCATTTCGACATTCACGTAAAAAATCCGCAAGGTATCCGCTGCAAAGAAATCTACTTTTACCAGATTAACTCCAGGGGCGAGCATTGAACCAGCAAGTATGAACAAACTAATCACGATGCTTAGCGTCAGCTTTGGCCAACGCAACGAACGTATTAACAACACTGAATAACGATGACGAATCCAGCGCATAGCCGCTGTACGCATCCGCTGCACTTTACCTGATTTGCGCATATCGCCACCCATTGAGGTGACGTGAGCAGGTAACATCCAAAACGATTCGATCAAACTCAACAATAAAGCGATGCTGACTACTAACGGAACCATCATCATGAATTTACCTAATATACCAGGCAACAACATCAAGGGTAAAAAGGCAGAAATGGTGGTCAAAACAGCGGTAGTTACCGGTTGAGCGACTTCATTGAGAGACTCCAGCGAAGCTTGCAGGGAATCCATACCCCGCTGCATTCGATAATAGATACCTTCAACCACAACGACGGCATCATCAACCAGCATACCTAATACGATAACGACGCCAATCAGCACCGTTACATTGAGCGTTTGCCCAATGGCAGACAGAATCCAGAAGGTACCTGCCAAAATAAAAGGAATACCAATAGCCGTTAGGAATGCGATGCGAAAACCCAGAAATAACCATGAGACGATTAACACTAAAAATAAGCCAATCAGTGCGTTACTCTGCATGATATTGATGGCTTTAAGGGTTTGCTCGGTATTATCATCCACCATTTTAAGCGCTATGCCTGTCTTGTAAGACAGTTCGTTTTGCTCATCGGTATAGTGACGAATTTTATCTACCAGCTGAATAACGTTGGTATCATCTTGCTTAAGCACAACCAATAATACGGCGGGTTCCCCATCAAGACGTACCTCTTGCGTAGCTTTTTGGCGTGAGCGCTGAACTGAAGCAATACGAGAAAGTGGAATTTCACCTTCTATACCTTGAAGTCCTTGTAAAGCAGTAATCGGCAGTTGCTCTACCGTATGAGGATCACTATTTTTGCCAACCATACGAATCAGCCAGTTTTGACCACCTGCATCAACCGTTCCCGCTGCGATATCCTGAAACCATAAACGAATCGCGTCTGAGACTTGGCCGGGGGTTAGCTGATATTGCTCTAATAGATCTGGGTCGAAACGTACTTGTAACTCAGGATCATCAAGCGCAACAACATCGACACGATCCACTCCTGACATTTGTTCTAGAAATCGTCTTATATTACGTGCTGACTGGCGCAGATTTTCATCATCTGCAACCGAGGTAACGGCTATCATTGCAGCAGGAAATGCATTTCCTGAGGTTATTTCTAATATTTGAATATCATCAACTTCGTCTGGCAATAAGCTTTCTGCATTTTGCAGCTCACGCCTTAGTTCAGCTAGTCTTTTATCAAATACTCTGACGGGCAAATCTTCAAAACGGACTAATATTGAGGAGACATTTTCTCTGCTATTGCTAGAAACAAAGCGCATATCGGGTATGCCATTAATGGCGTCTTCCAGTACATCCGTTACCCTTTTTTCAACATCGCTGGCACTTGCACCGGGGAATAACGCGATGATAGTGATCCAGTTAAAATTAATCGTTGGGTCTTGTTGTCGGGGCAGATCTTTATACGAAAGTAAGCCGACAATTAGCACTAACACAAAGAGCAAGTTGGCAAGTACATGGTTCTGTATAAAGCGTGAGAACATAGTGTCTACTCAAGACCTACCGCTTGATCTGGCTTTAAACGATGACGGTTAGAAACAATGATTTGTGTGTTCACGGGCAAGTCGATAAAAGCAGATTGACCTTCGCTTGCGTCGGCTAATGGGTAAAACTTGGTTTTGCCCTCTTTACCAGCTTCTTTTTTGGTTTTTACATACAACAAAACTCCCATTTGACCATTACGCCTAATCACATATTCAGCAGGTAACATGGTACGCTTGCCTCTCCATTCCAGTCGGCCTGATGCACCTACTATCAGCGGGTCTGCGCTTTTAGGTAATAATCTGGCTTGTAGTGTTCTACCTCCTTGTTTGATTTCGTTGACTACTGATCGAAAGGTCACGGGTATTTTCAAACTACCGTAGGTATAAAATAAAGCAGTCGCTTTTTTAGCGCTCTCCACGCTCGATGCGGTTAGATCCGCTTTAATTTCCAGAGCATGTGTTTGCAATAATTTAAACACAGGGGAGTTAGGCGCTAACAGCTGACCTACACTGACGAATCTTTCAGTAATTTGACCCGCATAAGGTGCTTTAATTTTACAGCGTTCAACCGCTAGTTTAGCTTGTTCAATGGCTACTTTTTTGGCCGCTATATCCGCTCGAACCAGTTGGCTTTGCAGAATAGATTCATCCAATATATTTTGTGGAATTGTCTTTAGTTTTCGTAGTTGTAAATTACGCGTGTATTGTTTATTAGCTAATGCCTCTTGTGCCTTTGCTGATTCTAGTGCTAGCTGGGTTTGCTTCTTGGCTAGTTGGTAATCTCTACAATCTAGCTCTACCAAGATCTTTCCCTTATCGACTAGGTCACCTGTTTTTACATTAACTTTTTTGACTTTCCCAGAGATTTGCGCACCTATAATCGCGTGATTTAGACTGACCACGGTTGCAGGGACGCTATTGTTTTCGGAGGTAAGTAGTTCGGATAGTGGCTTTACTGTAACTTTAGGTAGGTTGTTTTTAGTAGTAGCCTCGTTGCTTTCGGCATGAGCTGTAACACCCAACATAGATAGCAACGTGACACACTGTAAAAAATAGCAAAGTATCTGTTTTTGATGAGAGAAAATTTTGTATTTATGCATTAGTTTAATTATCTGGGGTGAATCCGATAAGAGTACGACCTTTGTATGAAAACCGTCGAGAAAACTCAAGCCATTCTAATCTGTCGTCATATCTTTCGTGCAAATGTCTCACTTTAATCAGTTAGATTCTATAACTCTAACAATAGGCTAGCAGGGTCTTCTAATAAATCTTTTATTTTCATTAAAAATCCAACCGCTGTTTTACCATCAATAATTCGATGATCATAAGATAACGCCAGATACATCATAGGTCTAATCACAATCTCATCATTACGCACAACGGCACGTTTTTCTATTTTGTGCATACCTAAAATGCCACTTTGAGGTGGGTTGAGTATCGGCGTTGAAAGCATAGAACCAAACACGCCTCCGTTACTAATTGAGAACGTACCGCCCATTAGCTCGGACATTTCTAATTTGCCGTCTCTCGCTCTTATCGCAAAATCGCTAATCGCTTTTTCTATATCGGCATGGCCTAGTTGATCCGTATCTCTAATAATGGGAACTACCAAACCGCGTTCTGTTGATACTGCTACACCTATATCGTAGAAGCCGTTATAAATGATATCGTTACCATCAATCTGCGCATTGACTTCAGGGAATCGTTTAAGTGCTTCGGTAGCGGCTTTTACGAAGAAGGACATAAAACCTAACTTAATGCCATGTGCATGTACGAATCGTTCTTGATAGGTTTTTCTTAAGCGTACTAAATCGCTTAAATCCACCTCGTTAAAAGTGGTCAGAATAGCTGCGGTGCTTTGTGCCTCAACTAGCCTCTGAGCAACACGTTGACGTAATCGTGACATCGGCACACGTCGCTGAGGTCTGTTTTCATCAATCATTACAGGAGAGGTCGAGTCGCTGGGTGTTGATGCTGAGGTGCTAGCAACAGGTCTTTGGTCAACCACTTCTTGAACATCAGACTTTAGTATTCTGCCTTTCGCCCCGGATGCATGTACTTCGTCTATATTCACATCATTTTCATACATGGTTTTTCGAACAGACGGGCTAGCGGTTAGGTTGTCCACAGAAGTGTTTGTATGCGTTTCGGTGGCCTTCTCGTTGCTATCACTTTCGTTATCATCACCGCTATTATCATCATCAGCAGCCTGTTGATCAGCTTCGCTTACAGGTTCTAACACAGCGATGAGATCATTTTCGTAGACGGTGACACCCTGCTCTACTTTAATCTCCGTCAAAACACCATCATGCGGTGCGGGTACTTCGAGGACTACCTTATCGGTCTCAAGCTCTAATAATGGCTCTTCAGCAACTACTGTATCGCCTTCTTTCTTTAGCCATGATGCAATGGTGGCGTCATTAACCGACTCAGGTAACGGTGGCACACGAATCTCGTTACTCATCTGATGCTCCTTGTAACATTTTCTTGTTTCATTAAACCTAATGCCTCATTGACTAGTGTTTGTTGCTCTTTTTTATGAGCTTTAAAAGAACCTACCGCAGCGGCAGCCGAGCTTGGTCTGCTCACACACATCATATTATGCTGTACTTCATAACTTCTGAATCGATGTTTGATGCTATCCCATGCGCCTTGATTAAGCGGCTCTTCCTGACACCAAACTAAATCATTCATATTCGGATATTCATCCAAGATAGCATTCATCTGCTGCTTGGGAAATGGATAGAGTTGCTCGATACGAACCAACGCTATGTGCTTTCTTAAGTCATCATTTTCTTGGCAAACTTCTAATAAATCGTAATAGACCTTTCCCGAGCAAAGGATGACTCGTGTTATGTCTTGCTTAACCTCTGCTGGCTCATTCTGATAAAAAGGATCATCCAATATTGGTTGAAAGCTGCCATGGCATAATTCATCCAAACTACTTACTACGGCAGGATGACGTAATAAACTCTTTGGAGTAAAGGTGATTAAAGGTTTTCTATAATGACGAATCATTTGTCTGCGTAACAGATGATAAATCTGAGCGGGTGTAGAAGGGATACAAATTTGCATATTGTGCTGAGCGCACAACTGTAAATAGCGCTCTAATCGTGCAGAGGAATGTTCTGCACCCATGCCCTCATAACCATGCGGTAAGAACAAGACCAAGCCTGATAAACGCCCCCATTTCTGCTCACCTGAGCTAATAAACTGATCAATTACGACTTGTGCACCATTAGCGAAATCACCAAATTGAGCTTCCCAAATATTCAGCACTTCTGGATCAGAAGTCGCATAGCCATATTCAAACGCTAACACAGCTTCTTCAGACAACAACGAATCGGTAATAGTAATGTTGCCAACGGCTTTACCTTCTCTAATCGGCTTATCTATTTGCAGATGACTTAACGGTGTCCACGTCCAGCAGGTGTTATCCGTGCTTTGATCATGATACACCGCATGGCGATGTGAGAACGTGCCTCTACCACTATCTTGCCCTGTTAAGCGCACATCAAAGCCTTCGCTTAGCAAAGTGGCATAGGCCATATTTTCAGCGAAACCCCAATCTATGGGGCGCTCTTCGTTGATCATCTGTTGTCGGGCTTTGAGTACTTTATTTAAGCGATCATGCACCAAAAAGCCTTTCGGCAAAATAAGCAATTGTTGTGCTAAATGGCTAAAGGTTTTCTGTTTGAAAGTGGTGTCTGATACATCCATCCAATGACGGTTTTTATAGGTTGACCATTCCACCTGAAAGTTTGCGGGAATACTATTAACTTCTAAGGTTTTTAGCAGAGGCTTGCCCTCAGCCATTTTTTGCTTATAGCCTTTAATAGCGGCTTCTGCTGCTTGTTGCGATAATACCTGTTGCTCTATTAGTTTATTGCCATACAGCTCACGCGTGGTTAGTTTGCTGGTAATCGCTTGATACATATTGGGTTGCGTTAACGACGGTTCATCGGCTTCGTTATGGCCTCTGCGTCGATAACAGACTAAATCTATAACAATATCTTTGCGAAACCGTAGTCGATACTCTAAAGCTAGATTTGCCACAAAAACAACCGCTTCAGGATCATCACCATTCACATGCAATATCGGCGCATTCACCATCTTGGCAACATCAGTCGGGTAATAAGTGCTTCGGCTATCTGACTTAGTGCTAGTGGTAAAACCTATCTGGTTGTTGATTACAATATGCACCGTGCCATGGATAGAAAAACCACGCGTTTGCGACATATTGAGTGTTTCCATCACCACACCCTGCCCTGCAAACGCGGCATCTCCATGGATAAGTACCGCTAACAAGGGATCACTCTCTCCTGCTTTGCGTCTATCGCGACGGGCGCGCACATGCCCTGCTACAACGGGAGAGATAATTTCCAAGTGGGAAGGATTAAAAGCAGCAGCAAGTCGAATTGGCCCACCAGGAGTGGGTACATCAGCGCTAAAACCTTTGTGATATTTCACATCACCTGCATAACCTTGATGGTCGGCTACCCCTTCAAACTCCTTGAATAAGGTTTCGGGAGGTTTACCCAGAATATTGACCAGCACATTAAGCCTGCCTCGATGCGCCATACCGAAGGCTACTTCTTTGACATCACTCGAACCTGCTTGCTGGATCATGGTTGATAATAAGGGAATTAAACTTTCACCACCTTCCAGTGAGAAGGTTTTTTGACCTACATAGCGGGTACTTAAATAACGTTCGAAGGTTTCAGCCGAGACTAAATCTTTGTATATCTTTATCTTTTCATCATTGGAAAAATCAGGCTGTGTTTTGGTGGATTCTAGTTTCGATTGTAGCCAACACTTTTCTTCGGTGTTCATGATGTGCATATATTCTGCACCGATAGAACCTGTATAGGTATCTCTTAAAGCGCGATATATATTCGTCAATGTAGCAGACTTGTCTAACAGCAGATCACCTGTATCGAAAATGCGTTGCGGATCTATTCGCTCTAACCCGTAATATTCTAGTGACAGCTCATCCAAACTCGGTTGGGTATATAAATCATCTAGAGGATTAGTATCAGCCTGTAAATGACCTAAGACTCGGTAGGCTTCAATTAACTTAAGGACGTGAACTTGCAAGCGTTCACTTTCAACCACTGCATCTATCTCAGTCCCATTAATACAGTGTGAGCTACTGCTAAACAGTGAAGACTTTTTGAATTGGTTTTGCACTTCAGAGTGGCGCATACCTTGTTGCAGACCTGCGGGTACAGGCATTTCTGAAAAGTACTCACGCCAACTGGCATTGACCGAAAAAGGATCATTTAAAAATTGTTCATAAAGCCTATCTAGATAGGCTGCGTTTTCACCTTCTAATAACGATTCATGCTGAAAGGGATCTGTCATCGAAGTTCCTTTTAATTTGTGTTAAGACGCATGAGATGAGTACTAACTTTATTATAGGATGCTGTTATTTTATATGCTTGAGTTTCATTAAAAGATTGCATAAGTTTTTACATACATGTCATTTCTAAGTGCCAAAATGTAAATAAAATGGCTAAATTCCTTCCCCTTAGCAACGGGTTTAGGAGGTGCGGCTTTAGCCGCGCACTAAACGGCACTATGGTGGTGCACTGGCGCGACTAAAGTCGCACGTCCTATATACTGTAGTTATGAGACTCCTTAATATTAAGCAGGTAATGTGCCTGTATTAACCTCAACCTTCTTCAATAAATCCACAGAGATTAACAACACCTTTTTTAGGTTCGTTATATTCTGTTTAATATTAGCATTACTATCATCACTGCTGACTTGATTCTCAATCGTCTGACACAGTTTGCTAAGCTTCTTGATACCTAAAGCAGCGCTGCTACCCTTTAATGAATGTGACGTCTTACGAAGTTGCTGATGGTCATCGTTGTCGTCGTTTAAGTAGCTTTCCATCTCAGTTACCAAGTGCATACTTGTTTGTTTATATTGTTCAATAACCTCAGGAAAACGTGATCCCATTATTTGTTGCACTTCTTGCAAGGTTTGCATATCAAAAACAGTATCTAGTAGTTTCCTAGGTGGTTTAGATAGCAATGACTTAGATAGTAAATGACTAGATAATAAATGACTAGGTGATGATGGCTTAGGTTCAGGACTATCTGTGCTAAAGCCATCCCCATCTATAGTGATAAAGCTCCGTTTCTCTTTAGGTAGCCACTTCAAAAGGCATGAAGATAAAGCCTCTGAATAAATGGGTTTAGCTAAGTGATCATCCATGCCCACCGAGAAACAACGCATTTTTTGCTCTTGCTCAGCATCCTCTGTCATTGCGATAATGGGTATTGCTGAATTGATATTCGTTTCCCATAGGTGTAATAATTTTTCGGTAGTTTGAAAACAGTCTAAATCAGCTATCTGACAGTCCATAATGATCGCATCATAGTGATGCGTTGTATGTTCAGTAAAGTAATCAAGTGCTTCATCACCTTTTCCAAAACAACTAACCTTTGCCCCCATTTTATCTAGCATTTCCTTTGTTTCACTTTGAGTGACTGAATTGGCTTCAATCAACATAATGTGTACGGGCTGGATTGTTTGATCTAGTGATTGCTGTGCTACCTCAATCAAGCCTAGTGTGTCTTCTGTATCAGTATCCTTGTCTGTTTCTTTGGTACTTAGCTGCTGAAGGTTGTGCTTTACCAATCCATTGTCACTTACAACGCTATCAATAGCTGTATGGGCATGCTTAGCTACAATGGTAAATGAAAACGTACTGCCCTTATCTAATGTAGATTCAACCGAGATATTGCCTTGCATTTGCTCAACAATCATTTTGCTTATTGCCAAGCCTAACCCCGTGCCTCCAAACTTTCGTGTAGTACTCAGGTCGGCTTGAGTAAAAATATCAAAGATATGTTTCTTATCATCGTCTGACATCCCAATACCACTATCAATAACACGGCATTCTATTTCGACATTATTTGCGTATTCAATGGCGGATACAGCAACCTCTACTTGCCCCGACTCTGTAAACTTTATAGCATTTGATAATAGGTTTAATAATACTTGTCTAAGTCTATAAGGATCCGTATTGATAAAGGCAGGAACATTATTAGAGACATTCATCACTATGGCTATATTCTTTTCTTCAGCCTTAGACTTCAGAATAGCAACGGTCTCCGTCAGGCATTCTTTAATACTAAAGTCTTTATTTTCTAATGAAACTTTACCTGCTTCTAGCTTTGAAAGATCCAAAATATCATTAAGAATGACTAATAAAGAATTTGCAGAACTCTGTGCTATCTCAAGTTGCTCTCGAGTTTTATCTGCGAGGCTAGAATGCAAAGAGATGTCTAGCATCCCTAAAATCCCATTCATAGGCGTTCTGATTTCGTGACTCATATTGGCGAGAAACTGACTTTTCGCAGCATTTGCCGTGTTTGCATCACTCACTGCATGATTTAAGCGATTTAGTAAGGAGGCTAAATAGAACGTCAGTACCGTAATACCCAAGATAATTCCCACACTCATCTCGGTACTTAAACTCCAATTTGAGTTTTCTGCCCAAGCAATCCTTACTCCAATCAAACTAAGTGTTGAGGTGAAATACATGTAGTTCAGGCCGTAGCGAAAGCCATTACCAATGAGGATAAATAGGTATACCCAGAATAAAGACTGAATCCAATCACCACCTATTGCCATAGCATAGGATAACGCGGAGATATCAACGACAATACCAAACAGTCGTCTGCCTACAGATCGCTGGGGTTTGAGGATAATAGCGATGAGTATGAAAAAACCAAGAATACCTGCTGTTGCTGGAATCATTACCATTTGTAATGTGAGGTCTTCAGGCCAAAATATCGTGTAAATAACAAATAGTGCACACAATGCGATGCGTATTAACGCCTGCTCATGTTCAGTATCATGACGCGCTTTTAGTGTGCTCCATATTTTAAACGGAGATGGAATCATTTTTATTATTAGCCCCACTATAAGAAAAGCAGATGAATTTACTCTGCAGGAGGCTGTCCGAGAACTAGAAGCTTAGCGAAAATCACAGGAGCATCATAAGCTGGTCTTATTGAATGAGGCGAATAGTCGAACTGTATTCGCTTTTAAGTCATTTGCAAGCAAAGCACTAAATATTTAACGATTTCAATAAGGTCAGATTATGATGCTCATGGGAGTTGTAGTAGCTTCCTAGTTCTCGGACAGCCTCCCAAGCTTTTACTATAGGGGCTAAACCATTGATCAGCTAGAACTTGCCGACAAGTTGAAATGAATCATTTAAGACAATGTGTTACAAGACTGTATGTTTTTTAGGTAGTCGTTTGAATAACAGAAAATTGATATGTGAAATTAAGTTAGATAACTACAGGAGACTGTAAAAATTTCGCTATTAGCTCCCCCTTTTTGAAGGGAGATTGAGGGGGATTTTGCAACTATTAATAATAGAGATACCCCTGAGTTTTATTTTCTAATTAGCACATCATCGGACAACAAAACCCCACCCCAGCCCGATTGCATAAAATTACGAATGTTTTGATGATCATTAGCGTCAGGGCTACTTAGCACATCGTCTCTATAGTAAGTACCAAAACAAGAAAGCGTTTGCTTCTCATCAAGGTCATGCATACGTGCAAAACTAAACAACTTGCATGATCCTGAATTTTCACCTGCTTTATTTTCTAATGAGCCATTGGTGAAAGCTGTCTCATTAAACGCATAATTTTGGTCGATAACAGCCATCGTCTCGCTAAATTCGATGTCATCAGGAGTGGCTTTTAGTTTTTCAAGAAAGTCATTAATGCTCATGCGTAAATCCAATTAGATGAGACCTTTGCATGAAAGTATGGCGAGAGAAAAAAGAGCGTAATTTTTCAGATTTTGTCTAAAAAGGAGGGTAATAGCCGAGCTATTGGCTGAGTTTTTAGACAAAATCTGGGAAATTTAAGCCTTTTTAATCTGTCATATCTTTCATGCAAAGGTCTCTATATGTAAATTGCGGATAATACCACAGGAGTCTCTTTAAGGAATCTCTGATCAACTCATGATTCGTTTTTCTGAGGCTAGAATCTGCCAGCTTTTCGCTATAAAAGTGACCAATAGCTACGGCTATTGCTAACTTTTCTATCAAAAACCTGACAAATTCTATCTCTCAGAAATTCCGATCAGACTTAATCAGAGTTTCCTTAAAAAGGTTGCTGATAATACACAGGCTGATAACTATTATTACGATAGTTTGGTATAGGCAATGGTAGGCGTGGGCAGAGAGCTTGTTGTTGGTGTGCGTGCAGGCATTACAGTATTAGGGTTTATTGAAGGCCTTGGTGGCATTGCCGTATTTTTCTGTACAGACCACGGCATCATCTTATTCATCATTGAAAGTGGCTTTGATACATTTTGGTTTAGCTCCCAAATACTATTACCCATCGTATTGGTTGTCTGTGCCATATCCGCTGTCGAATGCGACATCTCATCCACCCCTTTTTCAAGCTTGGGAAAGCTGGTCGCTATAACACCGTTCATCTGATGCATATCATTAGACATAGTGCTTACATTTTGCTGCATCGCAGGAAGTGAATCACGAATAGTATCCGCCATACGACTAACATCTTGGGACAAATCTTCCATGCGCTGTAACATGCCAAAGATAAGGTAGAAACCAAAGAGTGAGAAAATAACAAAAGCGATCATGGCGGGAAAAACCGCATATTTCCAACGGTTTTGAAAGGTGTTAATCGCTTTATCCAACTCTTCTTCATGCGCAAGTTGAGGAGTATCGTTGGTATTATTTTTATCGTCGTTATTAGTCATCTGTGAGTGTAATTTATGTCGATCTAAATAAGTATATTATTATATTCTTATTCTATATGCAAAGTTAATTTACACACGATTCGCCTCTTTTTTAGCGAATTATTTACGTTGTCCTTTGTAGGCCCCACTTTCTTTTTTCATCGGGGCTATTCCCAACCAAAGCGGAGAAAAGGGAGGTTTAGTTCTGTGACTGAATGAGAGAATAGCTATATAAAACAACCCCCATCCAAATGCATGAAAAACCGATTAATTGATCTGGATTGACTTGCTCATTAAACACCCATATTCCTAATAGAAATTGTAGAGTAGGTGTTATATAGAGTAAAACCCCAGTGGTAATCATAGATACTAAACGTACTCCAGCGGTAAAAAGAACCAGCGGAATAACGGTTACAAGACCTGAAAGCACTAACCAAACATGAGTCATAGCAGTGTCATTTAAGAATGCTGCTTGGTGATTAAACGCTAAAAATAGAATATAAAGTAGAGCGATAGGCGTGAGCAATATTGCTTCAAGTAATAAACCAGGTATCGCTTCGACATCAATCAATTTTCTTACAATGCCATATCCTGCGAAACTAAAGCCAACGACTAACCCTATCCATGGGAAAGTACCACCTTTAATGATGTAATAGAGAACACCCAGTGAAGCTAAAGATATGGCTATTATTTTTATCTTAGATAACCTTTCCTTAAGGAATCTCTGAATAACTAAAAAATATATTTCAAATACCCTTAAATTTGTAATTTTTTGAAAAAATATCTTTTTTTAGCATTATATCTTCCAGTTTATGGCTAAATTTTGTCATTCTCAGTGC
>JALXAX010000154.1 GCA_026991755.1 Thiotrichaceae bacterium
GGTTAGGGAGGGGGTAGATAGTCTGATAAAAAAGACGACCTTAGAACATCTCCCCCCTCCCCAGCCCTCCCCCCAAAGGGGAGAGGGAGCTTATTTCATTTAGCATTGAACAGCCCTGGCTGAGAGGCTACCCTTTTTATACTTATGTGACCTTTGCATGAAAGGATGGCGATAGAGAAGAGAGAAATGAGCGTAATTTCATCTATTTCTGCTAAAAAAGAGGGTAATAGCCGAGCTATTGGCCGAATTTTTAGCAGAAATAGAGTGAATTCAAGCCATTTATATCCGTCATATCTTTCGTGCAAAGGTCTCACTTATAAGTTTTCAACCTAAGAATTGGTTAAACTTATATTAATGGTTTCAAAAGTAATGACATACATACATCTGGAGACGGGGCTTCAGCCCCGTTAAGCCGAGACTGAAGTCTCGGTTCCATGAGTATGTGCCAATACATATGAAACCATTAATATACGTAGTCAGACTATCAATTACTTCTTGCTTGAAGAAGTTGACTTGGTGCTTTTACTAGGAACACTAGCTTCACCACGACTGGTTGAAGTGTTTTTCTTCAAACCCGCATAAATAGCTTCGCCTATTCCTGGTACATTCATTAGATCTTCATTGCTTTTAAATTTACCATTTTTCTTACGGTATTTAACGATGTCTTTTGCACGTGTTTCGCCTATTCCTACTAGGTAATAAGCTAGCGTAGCTGCATCCGCTTTATTGATATTTACCGTTACATTTTTAAATTGCTTCGCTTTATCCGTTCCCGTTAGGCCTGACTTCACACTCTTTTTACTCTTAGTCGATTTTTTGCTAGAGCTTGATGAAGTTGATGGTTTCGATGAACTGGATGATGAACTCGATGTAGTAGAAGATTTCGAACTTTTAGACGATTTACTATCTTTGTCTTTTTTTGAAGTCTTCGACGTTTTTGATGTCTTATCTTTTTTAGATTTACTTGCTGTTTTCTTGTCTTTCTTAGATTTTTTTGCCTTTTTTACTTTTTTTGTTTGACTACTTTTTGATTTGCTAGATGAGTCGCTATCTTTTGCAATAGCGGGCGCTCCGGCAAAACTAAAAGTAAGTAATAGAATAAATACCTTAATAAGGTTTTTCATGATAAGTCTCCAGAATAATTGAGGATTTTTTTGCAGTATACAGAAGAAGTGATGATATAAAAACACTTCAAAACTGTTTAATTTTACTTCTAACTGTAAAATATGCCTGACACTTCATACTTGTTTCAACCTAGAAAGCGCAGTTGAGTACCTTTCTAGGTTCAATAGTTATTAGCACTAAATAGTCACTTATAAGTCTCATCTCTTTTAGAAAAGTTCATTCATTTCCTCATTAACAGCTTTCTCTACCTGCTTGACCACTCTAAAGCGTTTCGATCAAATCATGATTTGTTTTTCTGAGCCTCTAGAAAACCACCGTTTTAATGTTGTCCACAAACACACGCCTTTCTATGTGGTAGCGAACGGCTTTAGCGAGCGCCCTATTCTCCATATCTCGTCCAAGTGCAGCTAATTCTTTTGGTTGTTGAGTATGGTCTACACGCTCTACAACCTGCTCAATAATGGGTCCCTCATCTAGATCACTAGTTACATAATGCGCTGTTGCACCAATCAACTTGACGCCACGTTCATAGGCTTGATGGTATGGACGAGCCCCCTTGAAGCCAGGCAAAAAAGAATGGTGAATATTAATGCACCTACCCTTTAAAGCAGTACATGCATTGTTTGATAATATTTGCATATATCTTGCCAGTACCACCAATTCTGTACGAGTTTCCTCTACTATTTCTAGCAAGCGCAGTTCTTGCTCTTGTTTGTTTTGTTTATCTATCGGTAAATAAATAAAACGTATGCCTTCTCTTTCGACAATGGGCCTTAAACCCATATGATTAGAAATAACGGCGGTGATTTCCATCATCAGCTCACCTTTGTTTTTTCGATATAACAAATCGGTTAAACAATGATCCGCTTTAGATACCATCAGCAACACGCGAGTAGCTCGTTGCCCATTGACCATCAACCACTCCATTTGAAAGTTGCTAGCAAGCGGTTTAAAGCCTTGACGAATAGCCTCTATACCTAAAGCTTCTTGCTCTGCCCGAAACTCAATACGGCAAAAGAAACGTCCTGTTAATTCATCATCATATTGTGCCATTTCGGTGATATAACAATGCGAATCCGATAAATAGCCTGATATCGCTGCGACGACACCTGGCCCTGCAGGACAAGTCACGGTTAATATGTAGCTTGTTTGATTATTCTTTTCCATGGTTCCATTATCGTGTTATTAAATTGAAATCCAGAGGACTTTTACCCTATCTTTTATTACATAGAATAACCCGGTGGAAATCATTCTCTACCTATCCTATTTTCGTGCAAAAACCTCATCTTATAATTTATCGCTTAATTCACTTAAGTTAAACGGATAAACGTCCCAACACCCACTGACCACACTCTTTAAAATACCGACTCTTTCTACACTAGTCTAATATCTGTTATGCTCAGTTTTTTATCCGCTAACCTATGGTTCCTGTGTATAACTTACTAAACAAACGCCTCACATCCATCTCTGATAACAAACTAGAACACCTTCTGCAAGAGAGCAGGACAGGTCTAGAAAAAGAAAGCCTTCGGGTTACGCCAGAGGGTCGGATATCACAAACTAAGCACCCCAAAGTACTGGGTGCAGCATTAACTCACCCTTGTATCACCACTGATTATTCAGAGTCTTTATTAGAGTTTATTACACCACCATTACCTCGTTCAAATGAAGCACTAGATTATCTGTTAGATATTGAAACTTTTGTCTATCAACAGTTAAACAATGAAGTCTTGTGGACCACTAGTATGCCTTGTGTGATTGGTGGTGAATCGGACATTCAAACTGCTGACTATGGGACATCTAATGCAGGGAAAATGAAGTCAGTCTATCGCCAAGGGTTAGCCTCGCGCTACGGCAAAATGATGCAAGTAATCGCGGGTATCCATTTTAATCATTCTTTGCCCCTAAAGTTTTGGCCTGCTTTTCAGCAACTCGAAGAGAATACTGGAGACGAGCAAGCTTTTATCAATCAATCTTACATGGCTCTCACCCGTAATTTATTACGCTACGGCTGGTTAATACCTTATTTGTTTGGTAGCTCACCCGCTATTTGCAACAGCTTTCTTGATGGTCTCAAAGTACCTGAGAACATGAAAACACTCAACAATAAAACATCCTATGAGCCATACGGCACATCACTACGCATGGGTGACATCGGCTACACCAACCTTAAGGAGGATGAAGCAGGAGTAAAAGCTAATTACAATTCACTTAATCAATATACGCAAAGTTTGCGCAAAGCTATAAATACTCCTTTTCCTCCTTACGAAAAGATAGGTGTAAAGGTCAATGGTGAATATCAACAACTTAATGCTAACTTACTACAAATAGAAAATGAGTATTACAGTACAGTGCGCCCTAAACAAATCCTGCGCACCATGGAAAAGCCGGTTGATGCTCTAGATGATCGTGGTATTCAATATATTGAATTACGATCTTTAGATATTAACGCTTTTCACCCCGCAGGACTGGATAAGAGTCAACTTCACTTTCTAAAAATATTCATGTTGTTTTGCTTATTACAAGAAAGCCCTGAGATTGACTCAACCGAGCGTCGCGAAATAGATAAAAACCAAAGTAAAGTGGCCCACCTTGGCAGAAAACCTGACTTAAAACTCTCTAATCAAGGTAAGTCTGTACCTTTAAAAGAATGGGGGAATGATCTTCTGCAAGCAATGACACCTGTAGCTGAATTACTGGGAAAAGCGCATCATGATGAGCAATATTTGGACTCGCTAAAACAGCACACACATCTAATCCACCACCCAGAACTCACCCCATCCGCACATATTCTTGAAGAGCTTTTCAGTAACGATGAATGCTACTACGAGTTTGCACGTCGAAAATCTTTAGAACATCGAGATTTTTTCCTCCAGCGAGAGTTATCCGAAGAAAAACAACACCTTTTTAAAACCATGGCAACAGACTCTTTTATCAAACAGGCACAAATCGAGGCGAGTGACCAAGAAGATTTTGATACATTTCTAGCTAACTATTTCTCCTGAAGCCTATGAGATAAGCACCTTCATAAGCTATATATTTTTTAAGCAATGCTATAAATATAATCAATAAATATTCAGTGTAATCTCCTGTATAGTGCACGTACAGATCTATTCCTCATAGCAATATTCAGGCTTCGATTGCTAAAGTCTCTAACTAAAGGAACCTCTGAACAAGCCATGAGTGGTTTTCTCGAAGCTGGCGGATTCTAGCCTCAGAAAAACGAATCATAACTTATTCAGAGACTCCTAAACTAAGACTATATTTAGAGTAATCTGTTGTAGATTCAGACTCATTAAGCGTGGGTTTAGTTTTCTACATCTATCATCTGAATGATTTTTGTACAAATATCCCTAATTTACTAAAATGTACATAACTGCTGGTGATTGCATGAAAATGGATTTCTTATTATGCGAAACAATGAGCGGATTAGCACACTAATAAAAAATACACTATTAGTTACTATCCACAAAGACGACATCATTCCAACCCATAAGCTGACTAAAGCCTATTTTTGCTTTGTTCTACTGCTTTGCGCGCCTTATTCAAGCATTGCCTCCAATAGAAATGTTAGCCACGTTGACAAAGCGCTTCCTGCACTCGTTAGTGAAGGCGAGGCCATGCAAACCTCTCAAAGCTGGTATCGCGCTCATACTAAAAAAGGCAGCTACACATCTGCTTTTACTGCCGATGGGCGATTACTCGCGCTAACGTCACAAAACAACCCCGTTGAACTTTGGGATACTATAAAACGTAAACCTGTCTCATTATTTCAAGGTAGTGGCCTTTCTAGTTCTGATGCTTTTGTCGACTTGAGTGCAGATGGTAAATTTATTGCCATCAACGTCGGTGAAAGAATTGAAGTTCGAAGTATTGAAAATGGCCTGCTTGAATTCTCAGTACCTGCAATATCAGGGGGAGCTGCCACCTTCAGCCCCAACAGTAAATGGTTTGCTACAGCCATTGATGGAAAACGCATCGATTTATGGGATATTTCAACTAAGAAAAGGGACTCCAGCCTCATTCAGCATAAAAAGACCATTTCAGCTTTAGGCTTCAGCCAGGATGGTAACTACCTAGTATCAGGGGATATCAGTGGTATTTTCACCGTATGGGATACTAACACTAAAGAAATGCTTTACCAGTACTCCCAACACACGAAACCTATCAGCACTATACAATTTAGCTCAGTAGGAAATAATTTCGTCACGATAGATACTTCTGGTGCTGTAAAACTATGGAATACGGGAACAAAAATATTATTACATTCTTTCAAAAGCCCTAAAATGCTGGGCAATCACCAATCATCCGCTATATTTTCACCTGACGGCTCAACACTGATGGTTAGCTTTAGCCAACTTGATGGTAAAAGCCACCTTGTTTCCTTTAATACACTTCTCGGCGGCGAACCTCTATTTATTGATGAAAGTAATAACCTTGAAATTAGTAGTATTGCCTATCGTCCCGATGGAAAATCGCTTGTAGTGGCATTGACGTCAAAAGCCATTAAAATCTTCAACATACCCAGTAAGCAGTATGTCGATACCTTTGGTGGACAAATCCTCAAAGCCAATAAGACACGAGTTAGCCCTGATGGAAAGCTATTTGCCACAGGTACGGCTGATGGCTATATTCAACTATGGGATGCTGACAACAAGAGATTGAAATTTTCGTTAAAAGGTCGAAATAAAAGCATTGAAAATATTTCTTTCAGCCCTGATGGACATTACATCATCGCAGGCGATAGCCGTGGCGCCATCACCATATGGGAACGCGATAGTAATAAACGGTTACTGTTTATTAATGCCCACAAGCAAGGGGCTACTTTTGGAGTCATGAGTCCCGATAACCAGTTTTTAGCAACGGCAAGCTCAGAATCATCCATTATTAAACTTTGGGATATTAAAAATAATACTTCTATCTTTAAATTTATTGGTCATCACGGTGATATAACAGGGCTAGCCTATAGCCCCGATGGAAAGTTTATTGCTTCATCTTCTATGGATGGCACTATTAAACTGTGGAATCTTAGTAATAAAAGCCTTGAACAGTCTTTCATCGGTAGTGGGAAAACAATTGGCTTTTTATCCTTGGCATTTAGTCCTAATGGACGATTTCTTGCAGGCGGAACTCATCAAGGATCTGCTGATAAACACGTCATTGAAATATGGGACACTCAAGATCTTAAACATATACGCACTCTGAATAAGCATGATGCTGCTGTAACTAGTGTACGCTTTAGTGCTAATGGTCAACAATTGGTTTCTGGCTCCATGGATGGAACCATCAAGGTATGGGACGTTGCCACAGGACTTTCATCACACAGCTTCACCAATAAAGAGACGCCAACACCCATACACTCTGTTGATTTCACTAAGGATGGTAAAAGCATTCTGTCTGTTACCCAAGAGGGCGCAACTGATTTATGGAACCTAGAAAAAAACACAAAATCCTACACATTACTCGGTGGGCCTCGCGGTACATGGGTGAGTGAGGACCATATTAAGCAACGTTTTGTCCGAGGTGATGATGGCTCCCTCAACGTAAAGACCAGCACAAATATGCCCCCTGCACCCTTAGCACCTACTGGACTAGCAACGGAAGATAAGCTTATCCTCACCGCATCACGAAAGAGTGTAAAGGTTTCTCAGAAAGGTGGGCAGTTCAGCATTACTATCAAGAATATCGGCAATAAACCTTCTTTTTGGCTACGAGCTAAACAGTTAAATAGCAATAAATCCCCCATTACTCTGCTATCCAACAAGTTAACTCGACTAGATGCAGGCAGAAGAGGGGTGCTTAATTTACAACTCATCCCTCACGGACTTGCTTCATCCAGTAAGAAAAAAGAAGTGAATTTAGAGATGGAAGTAATTACGAAAGCAGGCTCTCATTTTCCTATTGTGATTCCTATCGATCTACAATTACCCGCAAGTAATCTTAAAGTAGGAAGAAACAAGGACAGTAATTAAGGAAGCTCTGATTAAGTCGGGTGGAATTTCTCGACAGATGAAATTGTTCAGTTTTTGCTTAAAAATGGAGCTAATAGTCGTTCTATTAGGGAGATTTTTAAGCAAGAAATGGGCAATTTCAGCTTCGAGAAAACCGCTCATGACTTGATCAGAGATTCCTTAAGGAAGCTCTGATTATGTCCGTTAGAAACAGAACTGTGACTAACGAAACAATAAAACAATGGCTTGAACCGCGACACCTTCTTTTCGCCCTTCAAAGCCAAGCTTTTCGGTAGTGGTCGCTTTTATACTGACTTGACCCAACGACACACCCATATCAGCACTCAAATTTGCCCTCATTAAGTCTATATGTGGAGCCATTTTAGGAGCTTCGGCAATAATCGTACAATCTACGTTAGCTACCCCCCAGCCGTTTTCTTTAATTAAACCGATAACATGTTCTAGCAGGTTTCGACTGTTAATATTCTCATATTGGCTATCGGTATCAGGGAAGTGCTTACCAATATCCCCTAACGCCAAAGCTCCTAATAATGCATCACACAGAGCATGTATCAGTACATCGCCATCAGAATGTGCTTGAAACGCTTTTTCGTGAGGGATTTGAACTCCACCCAATGTTATAAAATCGCCTTTACAGAAATTATGAACATCATAACCTTGCCCTACTCGTATCTGGCTCATTCTAGTTCCTGTTTGGCTTGTTGAAGAAAAAAGGCGGCTAATTGTAAATCGGCTGGACGGGTGATTTTTATATTAGAAGCCTCTCCTTCAACCAGTAGTGGACTTGCACCTATTAGCTCTATAGCCGAAGCTTCATCGGTAATAGCTTGGTTGTTTTGTAAGCTTTGTTCTAGTGCATGATAAAGCGCATCAATCTGAAACATCTGAGGGGTCAAAGCATGCCAAAGAGAAGATCGGTCAACCGTATAGGCAATATGCCCAGCCTCCTCTCTTTTCATTGTATCTCTCACTGGCATCGCTAATATGGCACCTTGCTTACCGCTTTCTCGCCCTTGCTCAAGCAGTTGATCTAAATCCTTGCAGGATAAACAAGGACGAGCTGCATCATGCACTAAAACAAAGCCATCTGATGATTTAACCATGTTTTTTAGATAGGAAAGTGCACTAAAGACAGAGTCAGCCCGCTCGGAACCACCATCAACAATATGTAATGCAACATCAGAAGTGATTTCCAATTCTGGCCAATAAGGATCATTAGGGTGTAATGCGATGATAATACCAGCAACCTGCGGATGATGAGTAAAGCAGGCTAAGGTGTGTTCGATGACCGTACGGCCGTGTAGCATTAAATATTGTTTAGGGATGTCTGTTTGCATACGCTTCCCCACTCCTGCTGCGGGGATGATAATCCAAGCTTTACTACTCATTTTGGTGCTGAGGTTTCTTTGGTAGGCTGCGGATTAAACGTACTACCTGTTGCCGTATTTTCAGGGGGTTGGGAGGGTTTATTGGAGGGGTTAAGAATAACTTGATAGTAAGTATCGCCTTTTTTAGTCATACCAAAATCATTTCTGGCGCGCGCTTCGATGGCTTCTGTACCATTTTGAAACTCTTGAATCTCTGCTTCTAATTTACGATTTGCTTCCTGCTTTTGCTTATTTGATGATGATAGTTGTTCTATCTGGTCTTCCATATACCAAATTTGCGAGAAACTACCACTACCCATCCACAGCCTTCCAATGAGAAGGAGCAAGATAACGCCAAAAAGAATAGTGAGTATTTTTATCAAACCAATTCCATTTATGATTGAGTTAATAGTTAGTTATAACTATCAGAGCACAACTAGGTAGTGCTCTGATACCCTGTATTACAAATACTTAAAAGCAGATTTTCCCGCATACTTCGCAGCTGATCCCAACTGTTCTTCAATACGCATTAGCTGATTGTATTTAGCGACACGATCAGAACGTGATAATGATCCCGTTTTAATCTGACCTGCATTAGTGGCAACAGCCAAATCAGCAATGGTTACATCCTCTGTTTCACCCGAACGATGTGAAATAACAGCAGTATAAC
This sequence comes from Thiotrichaceae bacterium, assembly GCA_026991755.1. Lineage (GTDB taxonomy): Bacteria > Pseudomonadota > Gammaproteobacteria > Thiotrichales > Thiotrichaceae > HyVt-477. Next base: position 9,135 of record JALXAX010000154.1, read on the forward strand.
CACCATCATGTGCCATTTTAATCGCCTGCAACGTCTCAGTTAGTGTTCCAATCTGGTTGAACTTGATCAAGATTGAGTTAGCTATTTTATTCTTTATTCCACGCTCAAAAATAGACGTATTAGTTACAAACAAATCATCACCTACTAGCTGAATCTTATCACCTAGTTTTTCTGTTAACAGCGCCCAGCCTTCCCAATCATCTTCAGCTAAACCGTCTTCTATAGTAATAATAGGATATTTATCAACCCATTCAGCTAGATAATCAACAAAGCCTGCTGCATCGTAGGTTTTACCTTCTGAAGCTAATACATATTGACCCTCTTTATAAAACTCTGAGCTAGCACAATCTAATCCTAGATAAATATCTTCACCCGCTTTATAGCCTGCTTTTTCAATCGCTTCTAAGATCACTTCAATAGCCGCTTCGTTAGAAGGTAAATCAGGAGCAAAGCCACCTTCATCACCTACAGCTGTATTCAAACCTTTGCTACTAAGCACTCCTTTTAAACTATGAAACACCTCTGCACCATAACGCACGGCTTCGGCAAGACTACTTGCTCCCACAGGAATGATCATAAACTCTTGAATATCAACACTGTTATCAGCATGTTCACCACCATTGATGATATTCATCATAGGGACTGGCATGATGTATTCTTTACCTTCACTCAGATATTCATAAAGCGGCTTATCATTCTCTTTAGCAGCAGCAGCCGCCGTTGCTAAAGAAACCGCTAACAATGCATTAGCACCTAGGCGGCTTTTATTATCAGTACCATCTAGCTCAATCATGCATGCATCTACTGCTGCTTGATCTTGAGCATCCATGCCAATAACCGCTTGCGCTATTTCTGTATTAGCATTATTAACGGCATTCATCACGCCTTTGCCTAAGTAGCGGGATTTGTCTCCATCTCGTAATTCAATCGCTTCTCTTGCTCCTGTTGATGCACCCGATGGCGCTACAGCACGACCCATCACTCCGTTTTCTAGTGTTACATCGGCTTCTACTGTCGGGTTACCACGTGAGTCAACAATTTCTCTAGCGTGAACTTTTACGATTTCTGACATGATGTCTCCATTTCTAAATTTTCAATTCGAATAAAAAATAAGCATTCTATTAGAACATAAGCACGCTTATTTTTTTATATTATTATACACACAGCAATTCCTAGCACGGTTGTACTAGGAATTGCTGATTGTAGGACATCTCTATTAATTGCCTTTTTGCCCGATTTTACGTTGAATAACTTTTTTGTGATCCCCACATACTTTCGTACATTGCGGTTCTCAAAAATCATCCGCTTTGAATCAAACGAAGATCCTAATTAATAAAGGCCCTTATAATTCATCTTCTACAAAAGGATTAGCTTTTACGGCTTCATCCAATGTTTTCAGTGTTTCCAGTAATGTTTCCATTTTATCTAATGGCCAAGAGTTAGGACCATCGCTTAATGCTTCTTCAGGGTTAGGGTGTGATTCCATAAATACACCCGATATACCCGCTGCTATTGCAGCACGTGCTAGTACAGGCACATGTTCACGTTGACCACCTGAACAAGAACCTTGACCACCAGGCAATTGAACCGAATGGGTTGCATCAAAGACAACGGGGCAATCCGTATCACGCATTACCGCTAATCCTCGCATATCCGAGATGAGATTATTGTAGCCAAATGAATAGCCGCGTTCACACACCATTAGTTGCTCATTACCCGTTGCACGAGCTTTATCAACTACATTTTTCATATCCCATGGCGCAAGAAACTGGCCTTTTTTGATATTGACCGCAATACCCTGTGAAGCCACGTTCTGTATGAAATTGGTTTGTCGACATAAAAATGCAGGTGTTTGCATCACATCCACTACTGATGCAACCTCATCTAACGGCGTATCTTCATGTACATCGGTCAAAATCGGCAACTTTAACTCAGTCTTTACTTTTTCTAAAATGCGCAGACCTTCTTCCATCCCAGGGCCACGAAAGCTACTATGTGATGAGCGGTTTGCCTTATCAAAGGATGATTTGAAAATAAACGGAATCGATAAGTCATCCGTAATCTTCTTCAATGTTTCAGCCGTTGACATCGTCAGCTCTTCAGACTCCACCACACAAGGGCCACAAATAAGGAAAAAAGGTTGATCTAATCCTGCTTCAAATCCACATAATTTCATACATCACCGCCTTTAGTTGCTATAAGAGTTTCGGTTATTGTCACTTGGTTTTTACCATGTTGAACCAGTGCAGCTTTTACAAAGCCTGTGAATAATGGGTGGCCTTCTCTTGGTCTTGAAGTAAATTCGGGATGAAACTGACACGCCAAAAACCACGGATGATCATGTAATTCAATCATTTCAACCAAGCTTTCGTCTTCAGAAAGACCTGAGAATATCAAACCTTTTTCTGATAATCGCTCACGATAGCCGTTATTGAACTCATAGCGATGACGATGGCGTTCTTTTATTTCAGCTTCGCCATAAGTTTCTCGCGCCAAAGTACCTGATGCTAATCGACATAGTTGACCACCTAAACGCATCGTACCACCGAGATCTGTATTTTCATCTCTCTCGATGGTATTACCGTCTTCATCTGTCCATTCGGTGATTAAAGAAATAACAGGATCGGGCGTTTCTTTATTAAATTCTGTACTGTGTGCATCCGCTAATCCTGCACAATGACGTGCGTATTCAATAACGGCAACTTGCATTCCCAGACAAATCCCTAAGTAGGGTACTTTATTTTCTCGCGCAAAACGCACGGCAGCTATCTTTCCTTCGACACCGCGCTTTCCAAAACCACCTGGAACCAAAATAGCGTCGATCCCATTTAATAAGCTTTCATCAGACTCTAGCTTTTCAGCATCCACATAGCGAATATTAACCCTTGACTGAGTTTGTATGCCTGCATGAGTTAATGCTTCATTTAAAGACTTATAGGATTCTGTTAGATCTGTATATTTACCCACCATTGCAATGGTAATTTCAGCTTCAGGAAATTCCATGGAAGTCACCACGTTTTTCCAATCTGATAAATCGGCTTCAGGTAAATCATCCAAGCGAAATTTATCAACAACAATGCCATCCAACTTTTGCGCATGAAGCCAGAGGGGGATTTTATAAATACTATCCATATCTAGAACAGGGATAACAGCACGCTCTTCCACATTGGTAAACAATGCGATTTTTTTACGCTCTTTCTCAGGAAGCATTCTGTCGGAACGACACAGTAAAATATCGGGCACTATGCCAATAGAACGTAATTCCTTAACGGAGTGCTGGGTTGGCTTAGTTTTCAACTCGCCCGCCGTTGGTAAATACGGCAACAAGGTTAAGTGAATAAACATAGCCCCTTGCTTGCCTTCTTCCACTCCCATTTGACGAATCGCCTCCATAAAGGGGAGAGATTCTATATCACCTACTGTGCCGCCGATTTCGACCATTGCTATATCGTAATCAGCCGCAGCTGCTCTTACGCTACGCTTAATTTCATCGGTAATATGGGGGATAACTTGAACGGTTGCGCCTAAGTATTCACCTTGTCTTTCTTTACGAATAACCGATTCGTAAATACGCCCCGTAGTGAAGTTATTAAGCTGAGTCGCTTTAAAGCCTACAAAACGCTCATAATGACCAAGGTCAAGGTCTGTTTCAGCACCATCTTCTGTTACAAAAACTTCCCCATGCTGAAAAGGGCTCATCGTCCCAGGGTCTACATTAATATAAGGGTCTAGTTTCATCATCGTTACGGAGAGACCTCGCGCTTCGAGAATAGCCCCTAACGATGCAGCAGCTATGCCCTTTCCAAGAGAAGAGACAACGCCACCAGTAATGAAAATATATCGTGCCATTTCGCCCGAATCCTATTGATAAAGTTAGGGCGAATGCTAACACAACCGCGTTCAATGAAACAGTTTCAATGTGAAAAGAATATTAGTGATTATTAATATTAGAAATATCACCAACCCATACGAACCCCCAATAAGTGCAAGACCTGAATGAGAGGTATAAAACTCTGTCTTGGATTGTTCTAAAATAAAGCGTTTCATTTTTTTCACCTGACAAGTGAGATTTTGGTGTGTGATAGTTAACGCTATTATATCAGTTATATCAGTAGGTTGCAGGATAATATGTGGTTATGAAGTCACTGATTCAGGTGTGAGGTATAAAATTCAGTTTTGGATTGTTCTAAAATAAAGTGTTTCATTTCTTCACCTGACAAGTGAGACTTTGGTTAGTAATACCTGAATCCGTGACTTCAATATTATAAAGACCAAATGAAAAATTAAATAAGACTTTCGATCCAGATAGATAATGATAAGAATAAAACCATCTATTAAAAGGATTATAATCGACCTATTCATCGTTTAAATAGATCGAAAAGCACATTGAAGACATGCGTCAGCCTCTCTGGTGATACAAAGATAG
>JALXAX010000155.1 GCA_026991755.1 Thiotrichaceae bacterium
TGGTGGTTTCTGTTATGCCGTTGATGGTTTCTTGTTGTTCTGTGCGGTTGCCATTTTTGTCGTAGCGGTAGGTGTAGGCGTTGTGGGTCTGGTTGCCTTGTCGATGGGTGATGCTTTTGGTGCGTTTGTTTTGGTAGTAGGTTGTTATGCTTTGTAGGCCGTTGGGGTTGTCAATACGGGTTTGTAGCCCGGTTTTGTCGTGCTGGTAGGTGGTGATTTGTCCGGCTATGCTGACGGTGGTTAGCTGGTTGAGTGCGTTGTAGCTGTAGTCGGTTGCGTTGTAGGTGTAGTCGGTTGCGTTGTAGGTGTAGTCGGTTGCGTTGTTGTCGGGGTCTATGATGCGTTTTCGGTTGCCGTTATGGTCGTAGCCGTAGCGTATTTTACGGTTGCAATAACTGGGGTCAGTTTTCAAGTAGGCGTTTTTCCAATGGGCGCATAGCCCCATGGATAATGATCCTGACTGGAAACCCCCGCTTCATCACCCCAATGAATTTCAGCATTCTCATTTTGTGCTTTTTGTTTGATATGGGGATAGCTTTCATCCAGCCACTGCTTAACAGCTTTGGGTTCTTGTTCGTAAGCTTTTTAACGGGACGTTGTTGGAGTAAACCCCTCATTCTGCGTTGATAGATACCCTGTTTTTCAGCATCATGTGCATAACGATGATGGATGCGAATAACGACATGACTCAGCAGCAAGAGACGCTGACCGATTTCTCCAGCCAGACCTTTGCGCTCACTGATTTGAATAAAATGACGAATCAGGTGCGCCCAGCACAATTGTCAACGATGGGCAGGAACATCATTATAGCCCGCGTAATGATCCGTCACCAGATAGCCAATATGGTTATGAAGTCACTGATTCAGGTTATTAACACCCAGCGTTCGAGGTGCTAGAAAGTTGAGCGTTTAGCGAGAAAACCTGCACTGGAGAAGCTTATTTAAAAAAATAATGTACCTAGAACTTTAATCCAATGTTCTAAGAATAAGACCTTTGCACGAAAGAAATGACGAATAAAATTGGCTTAAATTCCCATCTATTTCTGTTAAAAAATTCGGTCAATAGCTCGACTAACATCCTCTTTTTTAGCAAAAATAGAGAAAATTACGCTCATTTTTCTCTCGTCATTCTTTCATGCAAAGGTCTCAAAATAAATTAACAAAAGACTAACCTATACCTTTCACATTTCAAAAAAAGCTATCCACATAACTATTAGTATGAGAGTATACTCGTGCGATTCCGCACCCACTATATGTTTTTAAACGAATTATCATTAACAGGAGTAAATGATGATAGAACCCAAACACTTTAATGTACCCATACTTTTACTTGCACTAAGTAGCTTAGTTTCTTGTAACAATAGTAATTCAAATATCACCAGTACCTCTGATGCTCAACTCAAGCAAGTTATTGCATCACGGGGACTAACAGGAAACCCTATTACTACCAATACTCCAAGTATTTCTAGCAAAGAAGCTCAGTTAGGAATGGAGTTGTTTTACTCAAAGTCTCTTGGTGGTGATAGAGACAGCGCATGTGTAACCTGTCATCACCCCACCTTAGGAGGAGGTGACAACTTAACCTTACCCATAGGAACAGAGGCTGAAACCCCTGATCTTCTTGGCCCAGGTCGCGTTCAGCTTCAAAGCGGGACAAACTATGATGCTGGTCCTACTGTACCAAGGAATGCCCCTACTACTTTCAATTTAGCAGCTTGGAAGAAAGCCTTATTCCATGACGGTCGTGTAGAAAGTTTAGGAGCTTCTGGAATCAGAACACCGGATAGTGCATTTGGCACAGTTGATGCGAAAGGAGGAGAAAACCTGGCACAGGCACAAGCACGCTTTCCTGTTACCTCACCCGAAGAAATGAAAGCCTTCAACAATAATGATAAAGATAACCAACAAATGCGAGATTTCTTAGCACAACGCCTAGGAGGCTATGGTGCAGGTGCAGGTGTTTTGCAGGATACGGATTTCTGGTTAAACAAATTCAGAACCGTATTCAACTCTCCATCTGGCTCTGCTTCTGAGCTCATTACAGAGCAAAATATATCTTTTCTTATTGGCGAATTCGAACGCTCGCAAGTCTTTGTCGATACACCTTGGAAGAGTTATGTAGACGGTGATACAACGGCCATTTCTGAAGATGCTAAAAAAGGAGCACTGCTTTTCTTTAGCACCAAAGAAGATGGAGGAGCTAACTGTTCTAGCTGTCATAGTGGGGACTTCTTCACTGATGAAGCCTATCATAATCTAGCTATGCCTCAAATAGGTAGAGGAAAAGGTGATGGCAATGATGGCTCTAATGACTTTGGTCGTTTCCGTGAGACAAAACAAGAATCTGACAAGTTTGCTTTCAGAACGCCAACATTAACCAATGTTGAAGTAACAGGACCATGGACGCATGCAGGTTCTTACACTTCATTGTCAAATGTGATTAAACATCACTTAGACCCACAAAGCGCGATCGATAACTATGATATTAACCAGCTTACACAGCAAGGTATTCAGACTGGGAACATGCAAGCCAATACTCAGTTAGCCATCGACTCAGCAAACTTTGAATCCATAGATACTACACTAACTGATACACAAGTAGGCTATCTAGTGACCTTTTTGAAAACACTCACTGATCCATGTGTTAAAGATAGGCAGTGTCTTTCAAGCTGGATTCTTGATCCCGAAGTCAATAATGATCCTAATGGCGACCAGCTTAATGCAGTAGACATTAATAACACTACGCTGTAATAGCGTTACAAGTAAGTCTATGTGCATCACGAAAAATTGTGGTGCACATAGCCTTGTGATCCCTCTTTGTAATAACTCATCAGCTAAGTCTTCTAACAGCCCGATGAATCTAAATGTATAATTTGTTGTACCTTCAGATCAACAGCCCGTCACCAAAAAAACCTAATGTGCTGCCTTCTTTCACTTTCATAGTCATAGAGTGAAAAATCAATAGCTGCTTCTTCAAATTTTAGGGTGCCACAGTTGGCATCAACACATTTATTTAGAGCCTTCTCAGAAACTCGGACTCCATTTGATCTAAGTTTCCAGAAAAAATACAAACCAGGTTCAAAATAAGTCGATCTTTTGTCGGATGCAATAAACCAATGACACACAGCAAACAACCTATCGTTCGCCTTTTTTCAGAATAAACATCCCATAGTTTTGAAAACACTCAGGCTCATGACACATAAGATAATTGGACTCCCCTCACCCTACCACTGAGAGCACGGTAAATTTTGGTTGTTACCACACAAACCAAAAAAAGAGTCACACCATAAAGTACTATTATTCTGGCAGATTAACAAAAAATGTTATTCAAATCTGTGTTGTTAAGGAAGCCCTGATTAAGAAGAGCAAAGTTATTTCAAATAAAGAAATAAAGGCCTGTGATTTTGATGCATGACCCTCCTCCTAGAAAGCAACCGCTGTTTTTTTAAGTCTGTGCTACCTCCAACTATTGGACAATAGTTTCATATGAGTAAGATGAGATCAGAAGTCCTACTATTGATGTCTTTAACCGTTGAAGTCTTTAACCGTTGAAGTCTTTAACCGTTGAAGTCTTTAACCATTGAGGCCGTAAGCACTGTAAAATCAATCTACTGCATCTAATTCTTTTGCCACCTCATAAAGTATCTCTGATTTGGTTTTACTTGTTTTTTTCTTCTTACTACCCTTTACTTCAACTACTTCAACTACTTCAACGATAGATAAAATCTTTGCAAGTACTCTTAGGTTTTTGATAACCGAGTCCATCTGCCTGTCTGAGGCAGGTATATTTTCAATACTACTCAAATACGACTTGGTAAAGTATGCATGGGTTCTCTGGCCTTTGTAACCTAATAACCACGCTGTCACTTCGGCATCGACAGGCATAACCGCGTCAAAGAAGTCACCACTTTCCTTGTAATTTTTTCTCGCAACATCTGCACACAGCAGGGCAAGATGAATATCTGATTTTCTGTTTTCTTTACCAGTTAGCCCTACAAAAGAGCCATATTGTAAATAATTAAGTGTGTTATAAGGTGATGATTCAGGATGGCGATTACCTGCGGATTGATAGGCTTTAGCACATTTTTCCAAGGCATCCTCAATCTTTTTAGTTAGTCTACCTCGACCCTTACTAATCAATAGTTCAACATAGCTTTTATAAGCGCTACCTAGCAGTGCCGCCCGCTCCATATTCTGTATGCGACTCTCTTCATCTGCATTGGAAGCCACTACCTCATTCAACGATGCAAGACGGTGAATAGCACTTAGTATTAACGCTTCACCTTTCGTTGTATCCACCTGTTCTGCACCTGCTCTCGCTTCCATATTGGCTAATTGCTCAATGGTTTTTATCGCAACAATACCTTTATTGTCTTCCATGCTAATCGCACGAATGTAGTAATCACGCGCCACTTCAAAGCCTTCTTTTGCAATATCTGCATAGACCTTGCCAAGCATTTCTAATATTTCAGGAAACTCAAACCATGCTGATGGCGCGCGCATACGCAAACGAGATATGGTGTCGTCCAGCGATTTAATATCCTGTTTCTGAAAACCAGGTTGTCTGCCTTTCATCAAGACTCTTTGCAGCTCATGATGTAACTCTTCTAACGCGGTAAACTTCATACTGGAGTTCATACCCGCTGCTTTCTCAGAGTCCAACCTAAAGCTAGGGTCTCCATAGGCTTGATAAGCGCCCCATGTATTGGTGTTTGGATAGTTGAGATAAGTCTCTTTACGCGCAATAAACACCGCCTCACCAAAAGCGGTGTTATTGCCCAGCATTTCTTCAAAGAAGGTATCTGCAAATTGACAGGCTGCCGAATCATCCACAGCCCAGCCCGCTGCAACGATACAGCGCACGCCTATTTCGATGAGTTCTTGCGAAATGCTATACGCCAAACGGTTATATTCTGCTTGGGTAGTTATTTGACCAATATGACAACAGTTTAAAAACACCAGCTCTGGCACTACTTCCATCTGGCCTATTTCTGCGGCGGTAATTAAAGAGCCTTCAGATAGCACAACTCCCGTGCGATGCTTGCCATCAATATGTTTTTCTTTGTATACGCCATGCCCTGATATAACTAATATCTTATAGGGACGGCTTAACAGCTTGTGCAAAACATCCAGAGCTTCAGCACCTGCAAGGGAATAACTGATGTTATCGTAGAGATAATCAGATTTTAGGAGCTTGTCATAAACAAGCTCGCCTTCTTTATCTGCACCGTCTAAAGGAGGTAGTTCTTCATCGCCGGGTTTGCCAAAGTATTCTGTATACCCTTGAGTAGATGGGTTTACGATAATACAGGCTGTTTTCAACGATGTAGTGCGTACATTCTGGCGGAATTTAGAGGTCGCCAATTGTCGAACCATGGCTGTTTTAAACACTAAAGGTTCACAGTTATCACCCTGCAACAGTTCCCAAGGAAGGTTGGCGGTGTAATTATCTACTTGTAGTACCAAACGATCCAATTCACGCATCATCGGTTTTGAATCATGCGGAATCATTAGCTCAAACAAGGTGCGCGCTAGTTGTCGATTAAAACGAGATTGCTTAACCTGCTTTTTGACAATATTCTCCAGCAAACCTGGCTGGCGTTGCAGTGCAATTGATTCAGATCGCGCACGTTCTGCGACCAGAACGTAACGTAATTTATCAGGGTACTGTCGAATTACGGGCTTATTAAGCGCTTCATTATTAGGCTTGATATAGTCCTCATAATCATCACCCAGCAATTCCTTCAATACATCACCTGCATTAACAGCAGGATTATTCTCATAACATTCTGCTGGACATTGTTGCTCTTTTTTATCCGCATCTGTAACGATCAAACGTGGCCAATAACTACCGCCATCTTCCGCCCATAAACGGTTAACCGCACCCACACCTACTTGTAATTCATTATTCACTTGCAGATGAATATCCATTCTATCCAAACTACCCGCCAAGCGGTTTTGTAAAGCACGGATAGAATGAGCTGCGGTAATCGCAATATCACGATACAACTCAATAAATTCAATCTTGGAGATAGCAATGTTGGAAGATTTCAACTTGGTGTTCGCCTCACAAACACCTTTGACAACAGCTGCCAGTGATTCACCAATACTGATATTAGCGGTTGAGTTTTGACCAATCAGTAAGCTGGTCATCTCGATTTCATTATCACCACACGCATCAGGCGCTTCTTGCGCTCGTAGCAAGTATTGGATAACACCTGTACGCACTGACTCCGTTAAACCAGACGACGACAAGCGACCATTTAGCTCTCCCAGCCCGACCACAATGGCACCGCGTTGTGTTTTGCGTTTAATGTCTTCCGCACTTTTGGGGATAATAACGACGGTGGAAGTACCGATAGCATCTGGGTAGACATCCAATGATTTGCGTTTAGTGAGTTTGCCATCTACCAAACTATCCAATGCTGCCTCACCACCACTGATCACATCACTATAGTAATGACCGCATAAAACAGGGGATGAGCAATACCTCAAATCACCCGCACGCACTGATACTTCTAAGACACTTTTAGAGCGTGCAGGGGCAAGCTCACGACCACTACTGCCCATTATGGCTCGTAGCACATCTTCTTCTGAAGGGATAATGGGTGGCGGGGCATCTAAAATAAAGGTTTCATCACCACTGCCTCGCGACATGGGTAAGCTTCGTTCCAAACCATCGGTTGTGCCTTTGCTCACCAAGTCTTCTATCGCATCAAAGTATTGCTTTTTAGCCGTTAGATCACCATGGCTAACAGGCATGTACCACAGGTTTTCTTCTGATAAGTTACTAAGCTTGCCCGACTTCCAGGTAACGGATCCATCACCTGCGTAGGTATACAACATCTGTAGACGATCATTGCCTCTTCGTACAACACCACAAGGGGTTTTAACACCCTGACCAAAAACATAACTGACTCGTTCGGGGTTTAGAATTTCGTTTTTTTCTAAACGATTTGCCCAAAGTTCTTTTACCTCATTAAGTAGTTCATCAGATGGTACGCCCACAATCTGATTATCAAACCACCTATCTCTATTAAGCGTCTTTAATTCTTTCCAGTAGTCTTGCTTATAATATTGATCCGTGGCAATGCTTAGACGGTTTCCTGTATCGGAAAAACCAGGGCGCGGTAGCAACGAAACAGCTCCAGGGAACTTGCTTACGATATCAAGAATATACTGCAAATTATGACCCCATTTGAGATCAAGCTTCGCCAGCATCCGAGTAGAGTCATTTTTGCCCAGTAAATTATGAACCATCAAATGTGAGCCATTATTCGGTGTGCCTAACATGACTAATCGCCCACCCGATTCAACGATTTTGTCCCATTTATCTTTATGGGTCTGCATCATGACCCTAACCACCAAGCCACCCATACTATGTGCCACGATGTTAATCGCCTGACCATTACTGATATTAATCGCTTCGTCTATTTTTTCGACTAGTTCTTCAGCACATTTTTCCAGTGAAGTACGCCAGTCGTAGGGGCTTCGAATAACGCGATAGCTATTGGATAAATGATCAGACAGTTTGCCGTAAAACATTCCAAAAATGTCTTCGCTTTTTATACGGTTATCATCAGGGTCTGCGATACTGTCAAAGTGGCCTTGTGCCAAACTAATGGGGTCAAACCAGATTCTATTACCTGAACCTGATGCATCCCCTTTGCGCCCCACTTCCAAATGTGAGCCCATAATGCCAGGTACTAATATCAACACAGGTTTGGTTTTGTCTGCTGCACCACCGCGTGTTTTTACTCTCGCATCGCGTTCTGACCATGGGATTCTTTCACCATCCGTTAACGGCGCAAAGGCTGTGATTTTAGTAACATCATCTTTAACCATCCAATCACGCATGGCCTCGCGTGTGTTCTGATTAATGAAATAACGAAAATGCGTGACGGATGAAGCTTGGTCATACAGATAATAGGTACTTTTACTATTAGCTAGACCCGCATACATCGAGTCCGTATCAATCACCAGATCATTATCATTCTGATCAAACAGGCGCCAATCACAGAATAAATTAGCTATTCTTCTACGGAAATTGGACAGACCAAAACCATCGAATCGCGTATCACCTGCTATGACGCCAATCTCTGTAGTATCGTGTAGATACACTTCGCTGTGAGCTAAAAAGCCCACGATGGGGGAGTCAATACACATCGCCGCAATGCCTGGCACTTTATGCGCATCAATACGTCGACCTGCTATTTCCAGCAACAGTCGTTTGAGTACGGCTATGGCACTTGAAGCACCACCACCGACACTTTTGGCAGCCACTGGTCCACCGATTGCACCCGCTACCGCACCGACTAAAGCAGCTCCAGAATATTGAATCAATGTAGCGAAATCAGAAAGTGCGGCATCCAGATTATCGGAGAGAAAGCGTGTACCACGCCCAGGGCAAGCCGCTCTTACATAGCGCTTAACCACTATGTTTTTCTTATTTAATAACCTGAGTAGTTTACTAAGGCGCTCTCGTTCTGCTTTTTCTTCTGCCAGCAGACCTTCAACATCATCACTTTTAGAAGTATCAATGGTGTAATGCTGAATGACTGATTCGTTGATATTTCGCCCTAAGGACAACAAATCAGCAATCAAGCCGCCACGAGAATGCGCCATAACAGATAAATTGGCGTTGTCGGGTAATGCCTCTGCCAACTCCAAGGCATTCTCTATCGGGCTTTGCGAGAAGGTTCGATGCTCGTAGGCAAAAATCCCCCCTGAAAATTTTTGCTGTAGCTGTTTCCAGCTAGTTTCATCCGTGCGCAAGCCATTAAAGGCACTTTCACAATAAGAGGCCGTGCCATGAATCAGCACCAACATGGGTTCTCCCTTGCGGGCTTTTTCCATGCACGATGTGTTTTGCTCACAGCGGTCTGTCTCGTCTATGCTTTTATTAGCCCATTGGTAGAGACCTGAGTTACCCGCAAGTCGCGACTCGATGACCCACATCAAGGCTTTTGCACCTAGAAAAGAACCAACCTCATAAGCCTTGTCTTCGGCAAACTCAATAGCCGCATTCTTCGACCAGCCCTTGGCTAGCTTGATCGCTTTTTCTAGAAATTCATCATCAGGTAATTCTAGCTGGGTGATAGACTTCCAAAAGACCTCACTTAATCCACCACGCGTACCACTACTACTTAAGTCACGAAATTGAGCAAAGTCGATTTCCTCAATGACCTCACCATCTACCGTTTTAGTGATGATCGCCTCTGGACGAATCCTTTCAATATCTTCAGCCAGCTTATCTGAGCGAATAAAAATAGTGGAGCCATCCTCTGCTTCAATGGCTAATAGCTGGTTTTCACCACTATCTATCCCCTTCTCGGTAACCTTTTCACCACGACTCACTGAGCCTATTTTGAAAACTTCCTTTACAGTTATACCTGCTAGTAAAGGGTCAACCTCGCTTTCTCCAGAGCGCGTTCTAGTTTGCAAGAAGTTAGGGAGCGCGACCTTATTTTTCCCTCGGCTGCCACTGCCTCCCTTGTCAGAAACTGGGAATTTAATATTTTTAGGTTTCATGTCTTTTTTGCTCATGTTTTATCCTTATTACTAGCCCTGATTAATAACCCTGATTAGCCTCGTAACTTCGCATAGCTCTCTAGGAGGCTGTCCGAGAACTAAGAAGCTACTGCAAACCCCATGATCATCATAATCTAAACTTATTGGAATCGTTAAATAGAACGACTATTCGCCTCATCCAATAAGTCCAGCTTATGATAATCCTGTGATTTTCGCTACGCTTCTTATTCTCGGACAGCCTCCTAGTACTCCATCAAACCTAAGTTGCTGGAGTACTAATACATCGACAACCATTTAGCTAACTTCGCTATTAATTCGTCAGGGGATATTTCCTCTCCCACAGCTCCTTCAGCCATTGCCAGCTCATGTCGAGAAGCACGTTTATCTTTATCAAATTCTCCGTGATATATAATGACAGGTATGTTGTAGCCTGCTTCTTTAAGTGCTCTCAAAAGCTTTATGCCAGCGCTCGGGGCATCTGCTAGCGCTTCTGGACGACTCCAGTCACAGATGATTAGATCAATACCTTCCTCATCATCAGCCAGATAAGCAAGTGCTTGTTGAGTAGAGTCCAACGTAATCACTTCTATCTGCAATTTAGCTAAGGCAGCGATTTCCCATTGATTATTTTGGGCTTGGTTATCTACCCACAAAATACGCTTTTGCTCAGGGTTATTAATGAGTTCGAGTGCCGACTGGCTAATAATTTGTTTATTGATTGATGTGGTTTTACGCTGTTTTGCTGCGGTATCTATATCAAGGGTGAAATCATTAACAATCTTTAACAGGATGGGATCATCATCATTGTGCAAGGTACTAACTGATATATTCTTGGGTGCTTCAGTATCATCAAAATCATCGAAAATTTTAGGGGTTTCCTCAGTAGAAAAAAGCTCAGGGTTTTGCTCTAAATCATCAATGCCAAACGGAGCGTCAACTCCTCTTGTAACGGACTGTGCTGGTGCGGCAATTTCATCCACTTCTGGATGGTTCGCCTGAATCTCCTTAACCACCTTTCTTATGCCTTTAGCAACACTTGTCCAGGCCTCATCACGATTATTCCAAGAAGTAACCGGTTTGAAATCTTTGGGTAGACCCTGCAATGCAGCAAAAGGCGCGCCTTCAATATCGACAGATCTAAGCATAATGGGGACTACGCTGGCTTCATGGTTTTGATGGCGCTTCATCGCTATTTCAAGTTCATTCCCCCAGATATAATCCGATTGGATAAAATCACTACTGATCAATAGCAAAATTAAATCGGCATTCTTTAAATGATCATTAATTTCATTATCCCAAGAATCACCTGCTACTATCTTCCTATCGTGCCACGAACGAACCACCCCTCGTCGTTCCATGATTTTTAAATGACCCACTAGCTCATTACGCAAGCCTTCATCTTCATGCGCGTAGCTATAAAATAGATAGACTGGTTTTTCTCCCATTGCTTACCCTTTCTATTAATTCACAAATTAAGTAAATATTTTACGAAGACGTGCTTTCTTATTACCCATTATTTGTGGACTTTGCGGGTACTTTGATGAAGGTAAATATCGAGAATAAGCTCTATGCCAATCCGCATAAGTAGCATCCGCTTTCATTTTCTTTAATGTCTTGAGTGCATAATGAGTAAATGCTCCACAAGGACGATTATTTATCACTCCATCGTAACTATAATTGTAAACGCCCTCTTCACACCCCGAAAGTAACAAATCACCCTCGTCTTTATTGAGTCCCGCTTTAAAGACAGAAGCACCACTCACTAATTTTTTGCGCACCCCTCTAGATAACGCTTCAGGCAACTTATCTTTAGATGTCCAATTAGCTACAGGCATAAATCGAGGTCGAATCTCATCGTCATCGCTTGGGGCTGCCCGTGTTACCGTGCCTGAATGACAACTATCAGATATTAAGAGAAGACTAACACCCTGCTTTCTCGCATCAAAAAGCGTTCTAATTTCATCATCTGTTAATGCATTTTGATTGCTATGAATATCATAGGGACATAACGCTTCATCCAATCCATCTACCTCATCGCCGTTGCTATCCACTACATAAGTTCCATGTCCTGCAAAAGTAATAACTAAGCTATCGGCTTCTTTACTCTGTTCTATCAAACTAGAAATAGCTTCGATGATATTGGCTTTTGTCGCTTCTTCATCTAGTAATAATTGGGTATCAAAATCAAAAGTCGCTAAAGCCTTCGACCAGTCAGTCGCATCATTAACACAACCTTTTAAAGCCATTTTAGTGCCTGGATAATTATTGATGCCAATACAGAGTCCTTTTTTAGCCATTGCAACACCCCTGATAAATGAATTCCCGCAATTATTAAGATGAGATTTTTCCTGAGGATCATATATATTGTAGTACTGATTTGTAGAGGGAGTAGTGATTTTTAACGACCTACTACCCTCCTTCGAAAACCAATTAAAATAATCAACAATAAAGACGTAATCCCAATAACAGCAGGAAACAGTACTGTAGTTACTGAGTAGTGCTCTAAAGCCAAAATAACGACACCATTTCGTATAACAAAAAGTCCAAAGAACAATAATGGTTCTGAATGCGGCTTAGCATAAGCCTTCCTGGCCGTAGGACCAAAGCCAAGCACATCCACAACCGTTAGAATAATAACTGCCCAGAGTGGATCAGCTGTGAAATACCAAAAGGGTAAAGACGAGAGAGCCAATATGAAAAACACCTTATCTAGTCGAGTAATAGTGATATCAGTTCGCTTCGTATAAGCCAGATAAGCGATAAACAAGGTACTAATTCCCGATACACCAATAACCCACGCTCCTGCCCCACCTCCATCCTCACGTTGAGCCAGAAAAACAACACATGTAGTCGAACCCCAGATAACCCAGGAAAAAACATGTGGCTTGGTGTCGCCCTTAATAATTGAACGAATATAGGGAAAAAAGGCTGCAAATGTTAAGACGATAGCGACAACGGCTAATGTTTCTTTATAGGGCATCTCTATTAATTCTGGTCGGAGTTGCTGTGAGATAGAATTTGTTAGATTTTTGATAGAAAAGTTAACAATAGCCGTAGCTATTGGTTACTTTTAACTGAATCCGTGACTTCGATGCGGATGGCAGGGGGAAGATATTGGTTTATCACGGGATTTTAAAAAATCTTCGCTTCACCCTTAGGTTAAGCGGGCATTTTTTAAACCCGTGATGAATCAATAGCTTATTCACTGTGCCGTAGTTAAGTCACGGATTCAGGTTTCATAGAGACCTTAGCAAGCAAGTTGTGAAAGCAGGAAAAAGTATCTCAGGTGTCCAGCGATATAGTTGTCAAAATCAAGAGTGTATCACCAAGACATTTATGCAGAAATATCGCTATAAAGCATATGAACCAGGAATAAAGAAACAAGATACTGTTTTTTTGATCAACTTATTATCGAAGTTATTCCATGCATGTTCCTAATGAACTGTGCACACCATGCAAGGATCAAATGACCGCACTATATGTTGTATTGCTATCGAATCCTTACCACCTTCGCCCCCTTCATCCCCTTCATCAATGGGTGTGCCTAATAAAGCCTGCTCTAAAGCACCTGGAATATTGTCTTTATCTCTGGGTGAGAAATTCCACGTGGTCGGGGCTATAATTTGATAATTCAAGATACGCCCATTGCGGATACGAACCCAATGACCCAAGCTACCTCGCGCTGCTTCGACCAGCCCTTGTCCTTCAGCTTCGTCAGGTATTGGAAGAGTGTGACAAAACGTCTGTTCGGGGTTGATTTGTCGCACCCAGCTTTCCATTTCTGGAAGGATTCTAGCCAACTCTAAAAGACGTGTAATAACGCGGTTACGTACATTGCTTTGGTGGTTCTTAACCAAATCCAGTGCCAAGGGGTGCTCGGCAATAGTTTGTCGGGCTAACGCGCCCACTTCAAGCACCCCTTTATCGTAGCGTGGAGCTTTACACCAGCTATAACCATCCGCTTGTTCAGGGTCTGGCTGCGTATTGCCTTGAAAAGGATGCTTGGGGCCATTTTGCGATAGCATCCAGCTGTGGCTGATGTCTTCTTTTATCAAGTCTGTTTGCAGTGAATGCATTGCACCCGATGTCCAAATTCCTTGAGGGAAGAGTGCTTTATGCTGAAAATCATACGCGCCATAGCTCATCAGATTGGCGGGTATTTGCCCTAGTTGATCTAATTTTAAATCGTCTGCTACCTGTAAAAACTGTGCGAAGTCGCTTTGTGGGTGTAGCTCCATCCACCTTTTCAGTGCATCGTCGTTCTCTAATGTACTGATGTTTTCTAGTTGATCCGCAAATAACTGTGATTCTAAAAACTGCCGAAAGCTCATTAGAATGGCTAACAGTTCGACTTTATTTGCCGAACTTGCCGACGTTGTCGTTCCACCAGGTTGTAGGCTTAAGCTATGAGGCCACTTACCTGCGAGGATTCCAGTGATATGCATAAATTCGGCACGTGCTTTTAACATGCTTATCGTGGCTGTGCCTGTTTGCGCACGAAATCGTTCTGCAATTTCAGCATGCCAGCTTTTACCCTGATAGGCTTCACGCGCAAAATCAGGCATAAAAAATAAATAAAAGTGCGTTAGGTGATCAGCAAGATTCTCGCAAGCTAGTATAAGATTAGTCACTAATTGACCATTGACAGGTTTCGTATCCAGTGTAATGCCCTGTGCATCCGCAATAGCGTTAGCACATGCAATCGACTGTGATACCGAGCAAATTCCGCAGATTCTAGGCGTATAAGTCAATGCATCCAGTGGGGGTTTGCCTTGCAGAATTTGTTCAAAGCCACGATATAAAGGTGAGTTAACCCACGCTTTGCTGACTACGTCATCGGTGATTTCAACTTCTACTTCAAGATCACCTTCAACACGATTAAATGGACCTAAAAGTTTACGTGTCATGAGGTTTTACTCCCAGGTGGCGTGGTAATTTTCTTGGCGGTTGCATTGTCTTTTAAGCGTTGCGGGGTAGCCGCTTTTGACAAGGAAGCTAAAGCAACAAACCATGCTTTGGGCATATCCGTTGGCAAACCCACAGGAATTCCTGCAATTTTCGGGGTTTCAGTAAAGCTTTTGCGAGGTTCTTCAAACTCAGGTGCGGTGCAATTAATACAGGGGTAGCCGCCATCAAGGCAAGAGCCTTTGCCATTCCACGGGCGAATATTACAGTCAGCCCGTGCTTGTGTGCCAATACAGCCTTTGTGTTCCATCATGCAACCCATATCACCCAGCACCTCTGCACTGGCTTTGTATTCATAGTATTCATTTCGCGCACAGCCGTGATGAACAAGATGATCCGTATAGGCGCGTGGGCGATTCAGTTCATCAAGATGAGATAACGTGAGATCACCCATCGCTAGCTGTGACAGCATATCCGTTACCCAATCAGGATGCGTTGGGCAACCTGCAATATTAATCACAGGAAATTGATGTGTAGACTGCCAATCTGCACCTAATAACCCACCTCTTTCCCTACCCTCATATTGCAAGCCACAAGCATCACCAGGATTACTACCTGCTGAGGTGATCCCTCCAAAAGCAGCGCAAGAGCCAATGGCAACCGTATAATGAGCTTTTTTAGCAAGCTCTTCTAGCCATATCATCATGGATTTTCCTGTCCCTGCCAGCATGTGGAAACGACCTGTGCCGTTTGGACCACGCATCACAGAGCCTTCTAAACATAAGGCATGTAAGGGGATAGTATCCGCAAGAATATCATTGAGCAGTGTGACAAATTCATCCGCAGAAGCTTCACTCAGTGAGGGATGCCAAAGCATATTGATGTTTGCGCTTTTAAAACGCGTCATCACATCAGGCGATTCGGCATTGAGTAGCGACATACTACAGCCACCACAACCGCCCGATTGTAACCAGAGGATATTAAACATGCTTATCAACCTTCGTAGAGACGTTGCATGCAACGTCTCTACCTACAGGCAGACTTAGCGTAAATACCGCTCCGCCGTCAGCATGATTTTCCACAAGGAGACTACCGTTACACTGTTCCGTTGCTAAGCCATAGCTGATATATAAACCTAAACCTGTACCTTTACCTACGGGTTTCGTAGTAAAAAAAGGATCGAATACAGAAAGCATATTTTCCTCAGAGATGCCAGAACCATTGTCTCTGATAACTATATCCACGCTCTCTTCTGCTTCGATTAGTGTTATCTCTAGTACAGCGTCTCCTTTGTGATCCTTGGCTTCAAGCGCATCTAGTGCATTTTGTAACAGGTTCATCAGTATCTGATGGATATAGCCCTCATTAGCGGTAATATTCAGCGCTTCTGGCATTGAAGTAATCAATTTTGGTTTGTTGCGTGCCGAGTGCAAAACCCAATGAACAGCACTGTGAATAAGATTAATTAAATTAAAGCTCGCCACCTCGTTCTGTTTAGGCGTAGAGAAGCGACGTAACTCTTCAACTATATTTTTGACGCGCTCTGATCCTTCTAAAGAACCTTCGAGCAGGGGTTTAATATCACCTAATATATGGTCAATTTTAAGCGTTTTTCTTAAATGATTACGCTCTTCAATGCTAATGTTGTTATGCACCCCGTCAAGGTATTCACGCATACGTTTTTCATAGCCTTGCAATACATACATATTACCAAAGACAAAACTAATCGGGTTATTCAGCTCGTGAGCCACACCTGCAATCAAACGCCCCAGAGAAGCCATTTTTTCTGATTGGATCAGTTGTTGCTGAGTTGCTTTTAAGGCTTCGTGGGTTTCTTTTAATTGACGATAAGCACGGCGGATTTCATCCAGAGGTCGACCTGTTAACACTGAGCCAAGTAAACGGCCTTTAACATCATAATGGGCTTTACAGGTAACTGCCATGGGAACTGAATCTGCATCGTGATTGAGCATATCCACCTCGCAATCGACCAGATTTCCAGAACGAATTTTTTCAGGGAACTCATCAATCTGCGGAGCTGAACTAGCAGGAAAGAGACTACTCAGTGGCTCACCTTTAAGCGCTTCGCTAGTCTTGCCGATAAGGTTTTCGAGGGTACGATTAACGCGTTGAATCTTGCCGTTAATATCCGTCACAACCAATACATCATGCATGGAAGACAAGACACTTTCGATAAACTGTTGGGCTTGTTCTAATTCAGCGTTTTTCTCTTCCAACTCCACTTGAGAGTTGACTAAATCCGCATAAATTTCATCCATGCGCTGAACCACTTCAACCCATGCGTCATCAGACATCGCGGGGTTGAGGTGCTGGGCATCCGGGACTTGGGAGGTTAATGATTGAGAGTGTTGGGTTGGCATGGTTTATTTATAATAGCATAGCGTTACACGTAGAGACGTAGCATGCTACGTCTCTACAGGTCATCTGAATTGTTATCAATGATTTGATCATAATGGAGATAATGAGGCATGGATAATAATTTATATAAAAACAAGTATCGAACTCAATCTACTCGCCTCGCTTCATGGGATTATCGCTCAAACGCTGCTTATTTTATTACGATGTGTTCGCGTAATAAACAGCCTCTATTTGGTTCAGTGATTGATGGAAAAATGCAGTTATCATCCATCGGTGTATTAGCAGATGTATGCTGGTACGAGATTAAAAATCACCATCATCATGTTTCATTGGGTGAATTTGTTGTTATGCCGAATCATGTGCACGGTGTATTGCTTTTGGATAACCCCGTAGAGACGTTGCATGCAACGTCTCTACCAACGAGTGATAACAGAATGTCAGATATTTCCCCAAAAAAAGGTTCTGTATCCAGCATAATTCGTTCCTATAAATCTGCCGTTACTCGACATGCTCATCGGCTAGGGTTTGAGTTCGCATGGCAACCTCGGTTTTATGATCACATTATTCGTAATGAGCGATCGCTTACCCAGATACATGACTATATTTTAACTAACCCCCAGAAATGGGCAGATGATCGATTTTTCATTCAATAAATACATCGTAGAGACGCAGCATGCTACGTCTACGCACGATTAACAGGCAATTGCACCACTTCCTGATCGGCTTGTTCCAACCCGTATCGCTCCAGTTTGCTACGCAAGCCGACTCTCGACAGCCCTAGCTCCTCTGAAGCACGGGTTTTGTTCCAACGATGTCTAACCAGTGTTTCTTTGAGAATACGTGATTCCAGTTGTTCTATACGGCTTTTAAGGGTGGCTTGTGAGTCGCTGTTTACTAGCTTCATATCTTGTCGCATATCATCAGGGGTGGCGCGTAACACATGCGGGGAGATCAGGTTTGCTTCCAGCTTGTCATTTTGCGCCAATACCAGCATCCGCTTTATTTCGTTTTGTAACTCTCGCACATTGCCAGGCCATTGGTAATTTTGTAGGCATTCGATGGCTTCGGTGGTGATACCTTCGACACGTTTGCCTAGCTCTCCCATGGTTTGTTCTAACAGGTAGGCCGTGAGATAGGGAATATCTTCCAGCCTGTCTCTAAGTGGAGGTAGTTTAATGGTGAAGGTTGCCAGTCGGTAAAAAAGGTCTTGACGGAAACGTCCCTGGCGCACTTCCTCCTGAAGGTCTCGATTGGTTGCGGCAATGATGCGTACATCAACGGGTCTGCGCTTATTACTTCCTAAAGGACGGATTTCTTTTTCTTGTAAAACACGCAAGAGTTTGAGCTGTAGCGCTGGGGTGATGTCACCGATTTCATCGAGAAAGATCGTTCCTTCATCAGCACTTTCAAAAAGTCCTATGCGATCTTCAACCGCTCCTGTAAACGCACCACGTTTGTGTCCAAACAACTCGCTTTCCAGTAGTTCATCAGGTAAAGCACCGCAGTTTTCGGCCACAAACGGTTCATTTTGGCGCAGGCTATTGTAATGTAAAGCTCGCGCACATAACTCCTTTCCTGTGCCTGATTCCCCTGTGATTAATACACTGACATCAAACGGTGCGACTTGTTTCACGGTATCGCAGGTTTGGTTCATTATACTATCGGGGCTGCGAACGATACCTTCCCATGTGTGATGGGTTTGCAGGACTTTGCGTTGTACGTCTATGGCTTCTTTGAGCGTTTTGGGCTGGAGCTTTAACTCAATAGATAAACGTTCATTTTTGCGGTGTAAATTAAATAACTCAACCGCATTTTTGAGCTTCAAAATCACATCATCGGGATGCCAGGGTTTGCTGATGTACTGGTAGATACCGCCTTTATTGATGGCATTAATAATATCTTCTGAGTCGGTATAGCCAGAAATAATCATGCGAATGGTTTCTGGCCAGCTTTCGCGGATTTGTTCACATAACTCCACACCTGTTATCTCAGGCATTCGCTGGTCACACAGTACGACTTGTATCCACTCACGTTCCAAAATGACAAGCGCATCTTTGGCACTAATCGCCGTATGGACATCAAAATGCTCATGTAAAATACGCTCTAGCGTTTCGATAGAACGGGCTTCATCATCAATGATCAGAATGCTGGGGAGTGGTTTGCTCATAGTATTTACTCTTACTCTTTACTCTATGGAACTGTTACGTCGATGAAGCCGTTGATAAGGATTCTGTTTTTTCAGCCAAATCGCCACGACCTATCAGGCGCATTTGTCGAGTCATGCGCAGCCACTGATACCAATCTTCCATGCCTTCGCCTGTGGTTGCCGAAACTTGTAATACCTGAATGCCTGGGTTAACCCGACGGGCATATTCAATACACTTATCCACGTCAAACTGTACATAGGGTAGCAGGTCTATTTTATTAAGTAACATAAGGTCGGCGGCATGAAACATATCGGGATATTTGATGGGTTTATCTTCGCCTTCTGTCACCGAAAGAATGGCGACTTTATGCGCCTCACCCAGGTCAAAGGCGGCAGGGCAAACCAGATTTCCTACGTTTTCAATAAATAATACACCGCCTTTTTCGGGTTTAAGAGTTTCCAGTGCATGTCCCACCATATGGGCATCAAGGTGACAACCTTTGCCTGTATTGATTTGTAGTGCGGTGACGCCTGTTGCGCGGATTCTTTCGGCATCATTAGCGGTTTCCTGATCACCTTCAATCACAGACAAGGGCAGTTCATCTTTTAAATCGGTGAGGGAGCGCGTTAGCAATGTGGTTTTACCAGAGCCTGGGCTAGAGACCAGATTGAGCGTCAGAATGCCATTATCGGTGAAAAAGTGACGGTTTTCATTGGCGTATTCATCATTTTTACCGAGAATATTCTGCTCAATTTCGACCATTCTGGTTTGGCTTAAACCGGGTGCATGGGCGTGTGCTGGACCTTTTCCGTAGTGATGATCGTTAGTGTGGCTGTGATCATGAGCATGGTCGTGTGAGTGATCATGCGGGTGGTCGTGGCTGTGATCGTGTCCATGAGTATGTTCGTGGTCATGTGGGTGATCATGATCGTGGGCATGAGCCTTTCCAATTCGGGTTTCGCCTTCACCGCATCCGCATACTGTACACATGGTTTTCTCCTGAGTTTTTGTTCTAATTCAATGATGTGTAGAGACGTTGCATGCAACGTCTCTACAATATAAAAAATAGGGTAGTGGGTTAAACCTGTAGTTTGTAACTCAAAGCGTAGGTTGGGTTAGCGTAGCGTAACCCAACAAAATACCGCGATCTGTCGGGTTACGCTATCGCTAACCCGACCTACAAAAATACAGATTCGACCCACTACCAAAAATAGTTTTAATCCACTTCGAGTTCTTTAATTTTCATTTCATCACCACTACTAACTTGCAATTGATAACTGCCACATTCAGGACAGGCATCATAGCGTTGCTTGACGGTGACGCTATCAGCACATTGCATACACCATGCCTGTGCGGGTATTTCGTTTATTTGTAGCTCCGCTTGTTCGGCGATAGAGCCACGCATCACGACTTCAAAAGAGAATTCCAATGCTGGAATCTCTACACCTGATAATACACCAATGTCTAACACGACTCGTTTCACTTTGTTAAATTGCTGGGCTTTGGCTTCTGTTTGTATAATTTGCAGAATACCTTCACAGAGTGACATTTCGTGCATTAATGAATCACCTCTTTTGTGACCTGAGCAGTAATTTGAGCTGTATCAATCTGTAGCTGATAGCCCACACAGGGATCAATTGCATGTACCATCAAATCGGCTTGTTGCTTTAAAAGTATCTCATTGTTTTTCGTGGCACGGTTCACTAACAGGTCTTGCAAACTTTGTTGAGCGACCCCTTTAGGGTGAAAATTCCATTCGGTAGGGGCGAGAATAATCAACTGCTTTACCGTTTGATTTTCCAGCTCAATATAATGCGTCAATCGTCCTCTTGCTGCTTCAGTATGCGCCAAGCCTTTTTCGGTACTTAAGGTAGGCTGCAATAAAGCACCTTGCATGAAGAAACGCTGTAACTTTTGCATTAAATCGGCGACTTCAACCAGTCGTGCCAGCATACGTGTGTATAAACCATTGCCACAGGATGCGCTTAGTTGAGCAATTACCGCATGATGCTTCTGGTTACTAAACCAACTGAACTCCTGACAGTTGCCCTGCCAGTCGGGTTGGGAGGTAAAGCCTTCTTGTTCTTTTAACAATCTGGCGACCAGTTCTTGATCACTAATAACTCCATCGCCTCCAATAACTTCCGCTTCAGCCAAATGAGATGCGCCCAGATTTTTCCAGTCTTTCTGCTGTAACCAATGCATAAATCGAGCTGTTTGAGTCTGCTGTTGTGCTGCCCAGTTATTCACTGAGTGATGGATGCTATCAAGCCATTCCTCTACCGTGCTTGCAAAAAGTGACCGTTCCAGTGTTTGAGAAAAACCTTGCCATAGTTCTTGATGTGGCTCTTGTGTATGCGCACTTTCTGAAGGACGACAACTTAAGACAGACTGAGGCTCCAAAGCCTGCATTAAATGATTAATGCCCTGAGCGACATGGCTTAATGTCGCTCGATCAATGTCTTCATTAATATAAGCGGGCCAATCCAGTAGCAGTCTGAGACAGTGTTCACGCAGACTTTCCAGTGCAATCAATCCTTCACGTTGTGATTCTATCGTTGCACTGGCGGGTGTTGCTATGGCACTTTCTATGGCTCGCACGGTTGATATGGCTTGAGCCTTGGCGCAGATGCTAAATAACAGTGGAATCTTTTCCAGTGTATAAGCAATAGATTTTCCTGCAAACAACCTGCCTACCTGTAGAGGGCGCGTTGAGCGAATACGGCATGTGCCATGAGAAGGCGATAAGGTGATAGTGAGTTCGCCTTGAATGCTCACACTTTATCCTTTGCGTTTGTGCTAAAAATTTTGCCTCGTAAGAAATCTCTTCTTGAGGTGGGTTCATCTATGCCCTTCTCTATACCCTCTATAATGCGTTCAGATAAGCCCTTTTGTGGTTTCTTGGGGCTTTTGGGATTAGCACTAAGGTTAGAATCAGGGTTAGATGAGTTACTAGCAAAGCCACCGATCACAGCAGGCGCTGCCTTTTCACCTTTCCATATTTGTTCAATTTCGTTATCACGGCTTTGTGATGCAAAATCAATATTGTCTTCATTCATAATCGCCGCTAATGCTTCTTTGGCAGTTAATTCAGCGGAGGTTTGATCTTCAAATTCAAACATGGGAGAGAATAAAGAACAGCTTTGGTAATGCCCTATTCCTTCTTCGTAACCCACTACAAAATCGTAAGCGCCTGAGGGGAATACATGCGGCTGTATGCTGCCCACTTTTAAGTTTTTGCTTTGTTCTTTAATTTCAATACCTTGATGATCCACACTTTTTTGTTTATTAGAAGCTTGAAAAGTATCTTGAGAAAGCAGCATCAAGTTCATAAACCAAGGGGTGATGAGGATACCTAGCTGGTTATTATTCCAGATATGAAAACCTATGGCTTTAACGCTTAGTTTGTCATTCATTACAGGCACTCCATCCATACGCGTCTGCTGTATTGCAGTGAAGGTAGATTCTAGCGTGCTGTGGATGTCGTGTTGACTAATCATAATCTGGGCATTTGGGTAGAGACGTTGCATGCAACGTCTCTACGCGAATATTAATCAAGGATCACCATAAATTGATCGTTGGTTCCATCACATTCTGGGCAACGCCAGTGATCAGGTAATTGGGAAAAGGGAGTATTAGCAGGTATTTGCCAATAATCATCGCCTTCTGCGGGATCATAAACTTTCCAACAGATTTTACATTCCATCTTGTCTGTATCTTTGATACGTGAGTTATCGCCACCGTATGAGCCTTCAAACGAGCCATCGCCATAGCTGTTGCGGATATGGGTTTCTTTCATCATGTGGTGTTCCTTTCGGATTCAGGTTATAGATGTTCACGTATTAAATCGGTGGTAGAGACGTTGCATGCAACGTCTCTACGGGATGTCTATACGACTTCTACGTTATAAACTTCTAATATTTCTTTTAAGCGTTCAGCACTATCAACAATATCTTCAGGCGCTGCCGTTGCTACTTCAGGCACATCAATCACTTCAATCGTGTTAAGAATAAGCTTGTCTTCTGAATTGAAGAATTTAACCCACCAGATATTTTTCTTGGTTGTGCTACCGATTCGACAGTTTCCATAACCACGAGAAAGGATAGTAATCGGCCCTACACCGAGTCGTTCGCCGAGGAAGTTTAAATCCTCCTGAGAAAGAGGAAGTAGCGTTAGGTTAATCACATGATGCTCTTCACCTGCTTTCCATGTTTGTATTTTTTCTGCCAACTCAATAATCAAAGGTGGCGCATTGAGAACATTGGCGGGTAAATTATCGAGATTTGTATCCATCGGTACGGCATCAGCAAATGCCTTATCTCTCACAATCGAGGGAATATCGCTGACTTCGATGACATCACTAATCGTGCCTGACTCGTTAGTGCTATGAATACGCCAGATGCCTGTTAAGACAGATTCTTGAATATGTACCGAGGTATCACCTTCATAAATAACACTGACTTCGCCTTCATTGAAGATTTGATTAATGAGGTCAATATTTTTAGCATCCATGTCGCTAATATCGAAAACAATAGCGGAGGTTTTAGTCTGATAACCGCTAATCGCGTGGTATAACTTTACCAGCATCGCTTTGGCTTCTGATAAATCCTCAACCTCTTCTGGTTCAGGGATGACGGGCATGTCGTAGGTAAACATTTCTCCGGGGGGCTTCATAAAATCGAAGTTTTCATCACCCTCTACACCTGGCTGTGAACCTTCACCGACGACGGGAATATCTATGGGTCTACCGTAATCTTTCATGGGCATTTTATTTACTCCTTTATCAGTTGCTAACAACAGGTACGCCGATAGAAAGCGGGCGACTGGGTTCTGAGGTCAATATGGCTTTAATACGCTCTAGATAATCCGTCCAGTCTTGTATACCCGTAATGGCATCCAGATATTGATCACCCCGCATAAAGACCAGCGCTGGCCATGATCGAAAACCATAAAGGGATTGCAGTTTCTTTTCATCCTGACGACTAATAACAGCGGGAGCGAGGCTTGGGAAGACACTGATCAGCTCAGGTAAAACAACGGCTACATCATTGGTTTCAGGGAAGCGCTTGGTATCTTCACAAAAGAACAGTACCGAATGTTCATGCTGCGATAAAAAATCATTAATAGTGCTTAAATCCAGCAGTGGGTAATTCAGCTCATCTACGAGTCTGTCTACTAATGGGGCTGGAGTTGGGGCGGGTTTTTCGCGCATATCAAGATTCCTGTACGGGTTTACTGCTGGTCACCACCTGAGCTTTCAGATGGTCTGGTAATTGGGGTTCACGATCAACCAGGTCAGCAAAAAGATGGTCAATAGTAGCAATGGGGCTGAGAGCATCTTCATTCATAATATCGCCAATCGCGGTCATAGCCTGACGTACCTGATCGGCATATTCATCGGTCATAACCTCACGGGCAGCGCCCAGAAAATTTAAAATCCATGTGCCTTTTGGCTGATTCCCCACGAGCATCATGTCAATTAACTCTTGCTTGCCATCGGCTTCGCATAAGGCAAATGTGCCGCGCATTTCAAGCACTTGCATTGGTACACCCATACACATTATGTATTTACCCTTTGTTGCTCGCTTCGTTGCTTGTTTGGTTGCTCGTTTTGTTGTTGCTCGCTCCGATGTCTGGTTTTATTAATACTGACCTCGATGGTCAACATCGACGCTCATAGGGTTTTCAATCAGAGAGGGCTTGGGATCGAACTCGATACCTTTATCACCTAAAACACGAGAATCACCCATGCGACAAGCCTCTGCCTCCGAAGGTCGCCCTGCTTCGTATTGCTCCAGCGCAAGCTCAGAAGGTGATAACGCCTCGGAATCGGGGAGTGGCTTTGTGCGTTTGCTAATCTTAAAACCCAGCTCGCGTAGATAGTTTACGGCAATCTTAACCGCTGGCTCGACCTGTGCTTTAACCGCTGGGCGTAAACTGCCACCGAAATCTTCCAGTTCGACAGGTTGTACACCAATTAACAGGATTTTTTCTGGATAATCACCCAATAACTCAGAGGTAGAAAGAACCTCTTGAAACCCTGTCTGGTGCAAACTCATCTTTTTAGCGCCCATAAAATGGGGTACATCTTCATTTTCGATAAGTTTGATCTCACCGCCTTGTAAGCCATAGTCAATGGCATCGAAGACCACCAGATAATCACAAGCCTGAACGTGTTGAACCAGATAGATACCTTGTGTGCCACCATCCATAAGCTTGACAGTGTCAGGAAATTCATACCGTCGGTTAAGGGTTTCAACACAACGAACACCGAAACCTTCGTCGGCCCATAAGACATTGCCAATACCGAGAACCAATACGTGTTTGTCGCTCATAGAAATGCTCATTAAAAAGGGAAACCAGCTATTAGTGTAATATAGTATTACAGTTTTTATAATAAGTGAAATATTAGTTTCCGTTATAGCTTTTCTTGAGGCTGATGTGGGGATACTGGGGGCGTAATGATGATGCATGCAACGTCTCTACAATGATGGTCGCGTGCAGTTAATGGGGGTACTGGGGCTTTTTATCAAAAACGACTTTGTATTGCTGCATATGCTCTTTGAGCATTTTCTCAAACTCAAGCAAATAAAACTCAATAGCCTTATCAATACCTTGTTCGTAAGTTTCTTTATTTTCAGCCATAGCCGCAGTAATAAACGAGCTAAACCGCGCTGAAGCATAAAGCAAAGAGGCATTGACCAGCTGATGATCTGAGTTTTCACATTCTTTATTGGCCTGATTTATGAACAAGTCAGCCACTCTTATAAAATCTTTGTCTGCGGCAATTTGTTTGCTCTGTTTGTTATCACTCATGTAGTGGTCTCACTCTATAAATTTGCAGAATATTGTAGAGACGTTGCATGCAACGTCTCTACAAGCCTATCAGCTTAGCTCACTGCAAAGCAAAATAAGATGAAATGCTACTAAAGCAATCAAAGCACACCAGTGGAAAGTAAGTTTCCATTGATTTACATCAAGCGCTATCGCAACTACCGCTTGTTCTGAGTAAAATTCACTCAAAATAAAAATAACATCTTATCTATCAATGCTATGCAGGTATGGCACGATATTTGCATCATTAAATACCAAGCACACCATAAAAGCCATTACTGGCCTATTTATCAGGATAGATATAGAGGAGTTATTTATGACTGAAACATTTTATGAAGTCATGCGTCGTCAGGGAATCTCCCGCCGAAGCTTTTTAAAATACTGTAGCTTAACCGCTGCTGCTTTGGGCTTATCACCCTCCTACGCAGGGGAAATCGCTAAAGCTATGGAGACCAAGCCACGCATTCCCATTTTATGGTTGCACGGGCTAGAGTGTACGTGTTGTTCCGAGTCCTTTATTCGTTCAGCTCATCCTTTGGCTAAAGACGTTGTTCTTTCAATGGTATCACTGGATTATGATGACACTATTATGGCCGCAGCAGGCCATCAGGCTGAAGCCATTATTGAAGAAACTATTGAAAAATACGATGGTAACTTCATTCTGGCAGTCGAAGGAAATGCTGGGCTAAATCAAGAAGGCATGAACTGCATTATCGGAGGTAAGCCTTTTCAAAATCAGTTGCAGCATGCAGCCGATCATTGCAAAGCCATTATTTCATGGGGGTCTTGCGCTTCTTATGGTTGTGTTCAAGCCGCAGCACCCAACCCTACCCAAGCTGTGCCTACCCATAAATCCATTAAAACCAGCAAGCCTATTATTAAAGTACCAGGCTGCCCTCCTATTGCTGAAGTCATGACGGCAGTGATTACCTATATTCTCACTTTCGAAAAGTTCCCTGAGCTAGACCGCCAAGGTCGCCCAAAGATGTTTTACAGCCAGCGTATTCACGATAAATGTTATCGCCGCCCTCACTTTGATGCGGGTCAGTTTGTTGAGAAATTCGATGATGAAGGCGCTCGTAAGGGCTATTGCTTGTACAAAGTGGGCTGTAAAGGGCCGACTACTTATAACGCCTGTTCCACTATTCGCTGGAATGAAGGCACCTCCTTCCCCATTCAGGCAGGACATGGCTGCATCGGCTGTTCCGAAGATGGCTTCTGGGACAAAGGTTCTTGGTACGCCCGTCTAACCGATATCCACCAATTTGGCGTTGAAGGTAATGCGGACGACATTGGCGGTACAGCTGCGGCTGTTGTGGGTACTGCGATTGCAGCACACGCTGCGGTTTCTGCGGTGAAACGTGCACAGAAAAAAAAGGAGAATGTATAAATGAGCGTTATTAACACACCCAACGGCTATACGCTGGATAATTCAGGTAAGCGCGTTGTCATCGACCCCGTTACACGCATCGAAGGACACATGCGTTGTGAGGTCAACCTTGATGAAAATAATGTCATCGTCAATGCGGTTTCAACAGGAACCATGTGGCGTGGACTTGAAGTTATTTTAAGAGGTCGTGACCCTCGTGATGCATGGGCTTTTGTAGAGCGTATTTGCGGCGTTTGTACGGGCTGTCATGCATTGACTTCGGTACGTGCCGTGGAAGATGCGCTGGATATTAAAATCCCACCCAATGCCCATTTGATTCGTGAAATGATGGCAAAGACCTTGCAGGTTCATGACCATGTGGTTCATTTCTATCACTTACATGCTTTGGATTGGGTTAACCCTGTAAATGCGTTAAAAGCTGATCCGAAAGCAACCTCTGAACTTCAACATGCCGTTTCTCCTCATCACCCCATGTCCAGCCCTGGCTATTTCCGTGATGTACAAACGCGCATCAAACGGTTTGTAGAATCAGGTCAATTAGGGCCTTTCAAGAACGGTTACTGGGATAACCCTGCCTATAAGCTACCTCCAGAAGGTGACTTAATGGCGGTGGCTCATTATCTTGAAGCACTTGATTTACAAAAAGAGTTCGTAAAACTACATACGGTCTTTGGCGGCAAGAACCCGCACCCTAATTATTTGGTAGGCGGTGTGCCTTGCGCCATCAATATGGATGGTGATATGTCAGCGGGCGCACCCTTGAATATGGAGCGTTTGAACTTTGTTCTGGCGCGTATTCAGGAAATGGTGGACTTCAACAAAAATGTCTATGTGCCTGATGTTATTGCTATCGCCAGCTTCTACAAAGGACAGCTATGGGGCGGTGGTCTGGGCGCATTAAGCGTAATGGATTACGGCGCTTATCCTAAAGTCAACTACGACAAATCAACCGATCAACTCCCAGGTGGCGTTATCCTTAACGGCAACTGGGATGAGGTATTCCCTATTGATCCGCGTGACACTGAGCAAGTTCAGGAATTTGTTACGCACTCCTGGTACAGCTACCCCGATGAGACGAAAGGACTGCATCCTTGGGATGGTATTACAGAGCCTAACTACGACCCAACTGGTCCAAACTTTAAAGGGGCTACTAATAATATTGAGTCACTTGATGAATCTGCTAAATATTCCTGGATTAAATCCCCTCGCTGGAAAGGTCATGCGGTTGAAGTAGGACCATTGTCTCGCTATGTACTGGCGTATGCTCAAGGTGTTGAATATGTTCAAGAGCAAGTTAATCGTAGCTTAGCTACTTTCAATAAAATGGCAGGAACCAATGTGGATGCTAAAACGGCACTAAATAGCACGATTGGTCGTACTTTAGCGCGCGCATTAGAGTCTGAATACTGTGCGGACATGATGGTTGATGATTGGAATGAGTTAATCCAGAACATCAAAAATGGTGACTCATCAACCGCCAACATGGAAAAGTGGGATCCTTCAACCTGGCCTAAAGAGGCAAAAGGTGTGGGTACTACGGCGGCTCCACGTGGCGCACTAGGTCACTGGATTGTGATTAAAGATGGCAAAATTGCCAATTACCAATGTGTGGTTCCAACCACATGGAATGGCTCACCGCGTGATCCAGCTGGAAATATTGGTGCCTTCGAAGCTTCACTGATGGGAACACCTGTTGAGCGAGCTGAAGAGCCTGTTGAGATTTTGCGAACCTTGCATAGTTTCGACCCCTGTCTCGCCTGTTCAACTCATGTGATGAGTGAAGAAGGCGAAGAACTTGCCAATGTCAAAGTGCGCTAACAGTACGCTAATAAAGGAAATCTGATCATGATTAAAAAAACCTTAACCCGATTCTCAACCCGATTATTGCTTGCCCTTCCTGCTTTATTAGTGGCGACACAGGCAAATGCTCACTCTGGTGGACATATGGAATTGAGTAGTAGTCAAATACTAAGCCATATGCTCGCCAGCCCTTACCATACTGGAATCATGGTAGCGGGCTTTATTGCCGTAGCTTTCATTGTTCTAAAGGTATCCCACATCAACCCATCAGACTAGGAGGTTATTATGAGCTTGAGTTCAAATATTGAATCTCACTCTGCACATAGTGAACCCGCTGTTTATGTCTATGAAGCGCCGTTGAGACTATGGCATTGGATTAATGCTTTAGCCATAGTTGTCTTGGGTGTTACTGGATATTTCGTAGGCAGTCCGCTACCCGCCATGTCGGGTGAAGCCAGTGACCATTTCCTTATGGGCTATATTCGTTTCGCACACTTTGCGGCGGCTTATATATTACTCATTGGCTTTATTGGACGGGTTTATTGGGCCTTTGTCGGCAACCATCACGCACGTGAAATCTTTTTGCCACCGCTACTGAGTAAAGACTTCTGGAGTGGTGTTATTCATGAGATAAAATGGTACGCTTTTATAGCCAAAGAGCCACGTAAGTACACAGGTCACAATCCATTAGCTGTGTTGTTTATGCACTTCATGTTTGTATGGGGGATGCTGTTTATGATCGTTACTGGCTTTGCGTTGTATGGAGAAGGCGCAGGTGCTGGATCATGGGCGCATAGCCTGTTCACCACATGGGTTATTCCCCTGTTCGGACAAAGCATGGATGTACATACCTGGCATCACCTTGGTATGTGGTTCATCATCCTGTTTGCCATGATGCATATCTACGTAGCAATTCGCGAAGACATCATGTCACGTCAATCATTGGTTAGCGCCATGATTAGTGGCTGGAGAACTTTCAAGGATAAACGTGACGTGGATGATGGGCATTAGCAAATAATGACAGCGTAGAGACGTTGCATGCAAGGTCTCTACAAACCGTATTGGCTATGTAGACAACCATTAATTTAAGGAAACATCAATGAAAAAACATATACTTAAAACGTTGTGTTTGCAAGCACTTCTTTTTACCAGCATAGGCGTTAATGCGGGTTCTAATAATGGCTACACAACAGCCGCCAACGTCTATTCAGGCTCTTCATCGCGTACTTGGTATGGCGGTGGTGTGCAACACGTATTAGCTGAATGGAGAAAGGAAGCCGATGCATCTGCTGAACAAGAATCTGTTGTTGAGGAAGCTGAAGCTGTAAGCTCTGAAGAAGTTGCACCAGCTCCTGCTGAGGTGACAAACAATGAAACTGAAATGCCACCTGAGACTGCAACCACTGAAAGTACAGAAGCAATACCTGAATCCCCCACTCCTCCTACAGCCCCGTCAATTAATGAATGAAAATAGATCGGGACTGAGATGAGTTTTGGCTTAGGAACATTCAGGGAATATCATGAGGAGCCTAGGAGCCTGTCCGAGAACTAGAAGCGTAGCGAAAATCACAGGAGCGTAATTTGCTTAAAGGCTTGGGGTGTTTTTTCCTTGATGGATTCAGGGGTAGCTCTAGCCATTCTGTTTCCTGAGTAACGCGCCGCTTTCATTATCTTTTTGTTGCATTTCAGATAAGAGCGCTGCTTTTTCAGTTAGTGTAAATCCAAAGTATCTTACATTGATCAATCACAGTCCTAATATGATTTGAATCATATAGTGAGACCTGATTACTTCATGAAACCAACCTATCCTGCTGAAATCAGGCAATGCCGCCAGCATTGGCGAGGCGGTATTGGGGTCAGAGTAAAATAAACTATCTGCAACAGATAACAATGTTTGCCCCAAATTGCTCAGTCCCTGTAGAAACAAGAGTAACAGGATAAATTGCACTTCTCGTCAAACACAGGTAACCTGTTATATAACATAACTGTTCGAGATTGGTAGTATGAATTTTAATGTGTATCTTGATGATGATACGGCTAAAAGACTTCAGGAAGCAACTGAAGTTAGCAACGAGTCTCGCAATGCCATTATTAGAAAGGCGATTACTTTTTGGTTAAGTTATTCAAATAAAGATAAATGGTCTGATGATGTTTTGAACTTTCAGGGTATTGAGGATTTCCCAGCATTTGAAAATAATAGAGATGATTTAACCCTTCCCAACGAAGACCCGCTTTCATGAAATATCTATTAGATACTTGCGTAATTAGTGATTTTGTTAAAGGTCAACCTAATGTGCTGACACGGCTAAAGCACGAACAGCCTAATACGATAGCGATTTCCTCTGTCACCCTGATGGAAATAAATTATGGTCTGAAATTAAACCCAGCCAGAGCCAGAAAGATCCAGACGGTTGTTGATAGCTTGCTGGCAATGATTCACATACAGCCTTATGAACAACAGGACGCTATCACCACCGCCAGTATTCGTAGCCATTTGAAAACAGTGGGTACGCCCATTGGTTCTTATGATGTCATGATTGCTGGGGCGGCATTAAGTCGCGGGCTTATCATGGTAACGTCAAATACCAGAGAGTTTGAACGTATCGTCGGGCTTGATTTAGAAGACTGGCAAAAGGGCGAGGTTTAAGGCGGTGTCTCACCAAGTTATTGTGTAGTGTTGCTTCCAAAATTAGGAATTGTTGTCTTTTCTCATGTACTTTGTAGAGGCGTTGCATGCAACGTCTCTACCCACAACATCCACAATAAAAGCCAGAATAATCAATAAACGAAAAGTATTATTACACTTTTACAATAAAACGTAATATTATATTTCGGTATTTAGGGACGGCGCAACAATAAACCCACCCTTCTTACTTGTCCTTTTACTCCTGATCAAATGATCTCAAATCGTTGCGTAGCCCTGCTATGCGCCTATTGAGATCATTTGATCAGAAGCAAAAAACCTGCGTAATAATGGGTGGGTTTATTATTGCGCCGTCCCTTAGTGATTTACTATTCTTTTCTTTTGAGCAATGTTGTGAAACCAAACCCCTCTTATCCACCCGCTAAGTTTCTAACTAACACATCACATGCTGAACACATCCGTGTGCGTGGCATTGTTCAAGGTGTCGGTTTTCGCCCAACGGTGTGGAAATTAGCACAGCACTATCAGCTAACGGGAACGGTCTGTAATGATGGCGATGGGGTG
The DNA here is from genome assembly GCA_026991755.1 of Thiotrichaceae bacterium. Lineage (GTDB taxonomy): Bacteria > Pseudomonadota > Gammaproteobacteria > Thiotrichales > Thiotrichaceae > HyVt-477. Next base: position 32,194 of record JALXAX010000155.1, read on the forward strand.
CTTATTGAGGTCATCGGTGCTGAGGATTCTATCAATGGCTTTGTTGAATCATTAAGGCTCCACAAGCCTGCTTTGTCGCGTATTGACAGTCTTGAGCGCTTAGCACTTCAGGACACCCTGTCAGTAGCTACCCGCTTTGATATTATTGAGTCTACGCACTCCACGGCGAATACAGGTATAACTGCCGATGCAGCCACCTGCGATGATTGCCTTGATGATGTTTTTAATAACAATCATTCTGATTTAACAGGGAATAAAGCTAAAAAGAATCGTCGCCACCACTACCCTTTTACTAATTGTACACATTGTGGTCCACGCCTAAGTATTATCCGTGGTATCCCTTATGATAGAGCGCTAACGAGTATGGATGCTTTCAAGATGTGTCCAGCTTGTCAGCAGGAATATGATTCTCCCGAAGACAGACGCTTCCATGCACAACCTAACGCTTGTCCTGAGTGTGGCCCGAAGGTGTGGCTAGAAGGCTATAGTGAAAAGAGTAGTGGAAAGTTAGTTTCCACTTCTGCCACTAGCAACAAACAGGAAGAGCATCACGATTTACCTATCCTACAAGCCGCCTTGTTAATTCGTGAAAAGAATATCGTTGCTATTAAAGGCCTTGGAGGGATTCATTTAGCCGCTTGTGCCTGCGCCAGCCCTGATGGTGAAACGAGTGCGGTACAACTGCTGCGTGAACGTAAAAACCGACCTCGCAAGCCGTTTGCCATTATGGTTAAAGACTTGGAAATGGCTGAGCAGTATTGTTCTATCAATGATGAGGAACGTGCTTTATTACAAAGCCCTGCCGCGCCGATTGTTTTGCTTGAAAAGCGCGAAGCTAGTCAAAAAGCAATTCAAAGTACTGCCCCAGACAGAAAACTATTAGCGGAAGAAATCGCCCCTGGGCAAAGCACTCTCGGTGTCATGTTGCCCTACACACCCTTGCATCATCAGTTATTACGCGCATTAGATCAACCTATCGTGTTGACATCAGGCAATACTGCACATGAGCCGCAATGTATAAGCAATGAGGCTGCGCGATCACAGTTAAAAGGTCTGGCTGACTATTTTTTACTGCATAATCGCGACATTGTAAATCGAGTCGATGATTCGGTCGTTCGTTTACTATCAGGTAAACCTCAATTTTATCGTCGTGCCAGAGGCTATGCGCCTGAATCCATTCCACTACCTAAAGGCTTTGAGAAAGCAGAAGAGATTTTAGCGATGGGAGGAGAGCTTAAAAATACCTTTTGTTTACTTAAAAACGGACAGGCAACCTTATCCCAGCACATGGGCGATCTGGAGAATTTTTCTACCTTTAAAGATTTCCGCCATAATCTCTCACTCTATGAAAAGCTTTTCCAGCATAAAGCCAAACATATCGCCATTGATGCCCACCCTGAATATATCCCTAGTAAGCTAGGCAAGGAAATGGCAAAGGCACGAGGATTAAAGCTTCACAGAGTGCAACATCATCATGCGCATATCGCGGCTTGTTTGGCTGATAATGGTGTGGCTTTACATGACAAGCCCGTATTAGGTATTGCCCTTGATGGGCTTGGTTATGGCCTAGGTTATGGTCGAGCTGACGGTTTAGATGATGGAACTGGAAGCGATCATCCTCTCTGGGGTGGCGAGTTCTTATTTGCAGACTATAGAAGCTGTAAGCAACTGGCACATTTTAAACCGATTGCCTTATTAGGTGGTTCATTTGCCATGAAGCAACCGTGGCGTAATACCTATGCACACTTGCAAGCGTGTTTAGGCTGGGGGTGGGTTAGCCAGCAATACCCTGAATTAGCGTTGGTAAAGCACTTATCAAGCAAGCCACTATCAACATTTGATGGCATGATGCAGCAAGGCATAAACTGCCCACTGGCATCTTCAGCAGGTCGTTTGTTTGATGCAGTCGCTGCTGCCGTAGATATTTGCAGGGAAGCGTTACAGTACGAAGGACAAGCAGCTATTGAGCTGGAAGCATCTATTACACCGCAAGCTTGGGCTGAAGCTGAGACATCGGCCTATAGCTTCTCTCTGGTTAATCATCAACTTGATCCTAGTCCCATGTGGAAAGCTTTGCTCGAAGACCTTTCTAACAGCACTTCAGTTGCACACATTTCTGCACGCTTTCACAAAGGTTTGTCATTAGCTATACAGCGGTTAGCCTCTGATTTGGCGTTTTATCAAGAAATCAACACCATTGCCTTATCAGGTGGTGTGTTTCAAAACAAAACATTATTTGAATCCGTAAAGCAGGGGCTGGAGGCGATGGATTTTACTGTGTTACATCACCGAAACGTACCTGCTAATGATGGCGGCTTAGCGTTTGGGCAAGCGGTTATCACCGCTGCACAATTTATTAAGGAGTAAGGTCATGTGTCTAGGAATTCCTGGTCAAATTATTGAAATTACCGACACTGAAAAGCAACTCGCCAAGGTTGATGTATCGGGCATCAAACGCGAGATCAATATTGCCTGCATTATTGACGCAGAACACCCTGTTGATGCATGTGTCGGTGATTGGGTGTTAGTCCACGTCGGCTTTGCTATGAGCCGCATTGACGAAGATGAAGCCGCTCGCACGTTAAAAATACTCGAAGAACTCGGTGAAGTTGAAGAAGAAATGCAAGCGATGCAGCAGGGTGCGCGATGAGTAAGAAAACAGCCCGTATAGACAACGAAGACAACGAAGCACATCTTTCCCACCTCTATGGTTTTTTATATAACAACCAACAAACACCTGAGCAGAAACGAGAAGGTTTATTAACCTCAATTCAGAAGAAAGTCACTCACAGCATTAACACCAAACAACAGTTTTTCGATGACAATGCCGAGTCGTTAATAGATGCAGCGCAAGCGATTGCCGAGGTATATAACCATAATGGACGCATGTTTAGCATGGGTAATGGTGGCTCTAGCTGTGATGCTGCGCACTTTGCCGTTGAATTTCAACACCCTGTTACCACGGGTAGACCTGCGCTGCCCGCTACCAATTTAATGACCGATATGGCAATGATCAGCGCTGTCGCAAACGACCTTGGAGTACAGCATGTATTCAGTCGGCAAATCGGTGCACACGGCAGAACGGAAGATGGTCTCATGGGATTCTCCACCAGTGGAAATTCTAAAGACTTAATGGAAGGTTATCGCAAAGCAAAAGAGCTGGGCATGGTGACCTTCGGCATGGCTGGTGGTGATGGTGGCGAAATGATAAGCAGCGGCTTGGTTGATCATTGCCTGGTGGTAGCCACGGATTCTATCCATCGTGTTCAGGAATCTCATGTCACCTGTTATCACATTATCTGGGATTTGGTGCATACCTTATTATCGGATAACAGGGGTAAAGTTAAGCAGAAATTACCAACAGAAAATAAGTAAGTATAGACTTTCACTTGAATCATTTCCCGTAGAGACGTTGCATGCAACGTCTCTACGCAGTGGATGAGAAATTTAATATGTGAACATCTATAGGATTATTATTTAACAAGCTTTTGTTTATAGGACGTGTGACTTTAGTCGCGCCAGTCACCACCACGGTGCCGTTTACTATGTGGTTAAAGAGACTGTGAAAGTATCCAGATAGTCCCCCTCTCTGAAAAGAGGGGCTAGGGGAGATTAAAAATGTTGAAAATAAACACCAGAATATCAGTACATTACTAACTTTGTTAAATCCCCCTCAATCCCCCTTTAAAAAGGGGGAAGCTAAAGGCGAATATTAGTGAAAAACCAAAATAGTGGAGCCAAAACCTGATGAAATTTGTTGATGAATTTCGTGATACGAAAAAAGCCCAAACACTCAAAAAAGCCATCCATAAGCTAGCGGCAAGGCTTGCTCCCACGCAAACTCGCCCACTACAATTGATGGAATTTTGTGGTGGACATACCCACACCATTTTCCGTTATGGGATAGAACAAATGCTCCCCGATAGCATAGAAATGGTACACGGCCCAGGTTGCCCCGTGTGCGTCTTGCCGATGGGACGTGTGGATGATTGTGTGGCGTTAGCAGAGCGCCCTGAAGTAATTTTCACGACCTTTGGTGATGCCATGCGCGTCCCAGGGTCACATAAAAGCTTGTTACAGGCAAAGGCTGACGGTGCTGATATTCGCATGACGTATTCACCTATGGATGCACTAGGGTTGGCAAGAAAGAATCCCGATAGAGAAGTGATTTTCTTTGGTCTCGGTTTTGAAACCACCATGCCAAGTACGGCATTAACGGTCTTGCAAGCCGAGCGCGAAGGTATTACTAACTTTTCTTTATTTTGCAACCACATTACCACCGTGCCCACTATTAAAGCCGTGCTGGATTCGCCCGATATGCAAATAGACGGGTTTTTAGCGCCTGGGCATGTAGCAATGGTGATAGGTGAGCGTCCGTTTGATTTTATTGCCGAAGACTACGAAAAACCGCTAGTTATCACTGGCTTTGAGCCACTAGATATTCTGCATTCACTGTGGATGTTATTGCAACAACTAGATGAAAATCGTCACGATGTTGAGAATCAATACACGCGCATAGTGCCTGAAAATGGCAATACTCCCGCGCTTGAAGCCATTAGTAAAGTATTCGAAATTCGTGACTTCTTTGAGTGGCGTGGGTTAGGTTCTATTGATCATTCAGGGGTAAAAATGAAGCAGGCATACGCGGCTTACGATGCGGAGCAAAAGTTTTCAGTACCGAATCTAAAAATTGCTGACCCAAAATCTTGTCAATGTGGTGAAGTGGTTAAGGGCGTAATTAAGCCTTGGGATTGCAAAATATTTGGTAAAGAATGTAACCCCGAAACACCGATGGGTGCGCTCATGGTGTCGTCCGAGGGGGCTTGTGCGGCTTATTATAATAATGGCTACACTCTAAAAACGGGTACTACGGGTTAGCTATCAACGTATGTGGAGGCGTAGCATGCTACGCCTCTACGAGATTGCGATTCATCCAATGAAGAACGTCAGGCAAGGAACACACAATATGGGTAAGTTTACGGGTAAAACAGTCACACTGGCACACGGCGCAGGTGGAAAAGCCATGCACGATTTAATCGAACAAATTTTTGTCGCCACGTTTGATAGTCCAGAACTCAGCCAAATGGAAGATCAAGCACGCTTCAGCCTCGCAGATTTAAACTTACTTGGTGATCGCCTCGCATTAACGACAGACTCCTATGTCGTCGATCCTTTATTCTTCCCAGGTGGCGACATCGGAAAACTAGCCGTCACGGGTACAATAAACGATCTTGCTGTCGGTGGAGCAACCCCTCTCTATCTCACCTGTGGCATGATCCTAGAAGAAGGTTTCTCCTTTGATGACCTACTTATAATAGTACAATCCATGAAAGCAACAGCAGATGAAGCAGGCGTGCGAATCGTCACTGGTGACACCAAAGTAGTACCGCGAGGTGCAGCAGATAAGCTCTTTATTAATACCGCAGGCGTTGGCGTTATCCCCGAAACCAGCCATATACTGGCTAACCGCGCTGAAGTGGGTGATGTTGTTATTATCAACGGCTATATCGGTGATCATGGCGCGGCCATTGTCGATGCACGGGGCGAACTCGCATTAGAAATGAGTACCGTTACCGACTGCCAACCACTCAATGGACTTATCACTGACATGCTAAAGGTATGCCCCGATATTCATTGTATGCGCGATGCTACACGTGGCGGTCTGGCAACCGTCCTCAATGAGTTTGCCCAAGGCAGTGATATTGCCATCCAACTTGATCAAACCCAAATTCCCGTACGTGAAGAAGTCAAAGGCGTCTGCGAAATACTAGGGCTTGATCCGTTGTATCTCGCCAATGAAGGTAAGCTAGTGGCTATCGTTGCTAAAGAAAATGCAGATGCTCTGCTCACTGCTATGCAAGCACACCCTGCTGGAAAAGACAGCCACATTATTGGCGTGGTAGAAAAGTCACCCAAGGGGAAAGTTATCTTGGCTACTGGCTTTGGCGGTAATCGTATTATTGATATGTTGATCGGTGAGCAGTTGCCGAGGATTTGTTAATGAAACTCTGAATGTAACTGTTCAGTTTATCCTCAACTTACCCTCTATTTTCCCCAATAACTGGTTGAAAATACCTACTCGAAATTTATATCTTCATATAAATCAACAAGGTTAAAAGTCATCTGGATACTTTTGATCTCAATAACCGCATCACTTGTATCAAAAGTCAGCATTACCCAACGATTATCATCCTGCTTGCGATAAAGTTCCACATAATACTCACGAGGGTCAATCAAAACATATTCTTCCAGACTTGATAGTTTGCGATAGAGTATAAACTTTTTGCCTCTATCCTTATTTTCAGTGGAAGGAGACAGAACTTCGATAATAAGTTTGGGTGAGTTCTTAATGTAGTTTTGTTCTGGAAGCTGATCATCTGGGTCACAAGTAACCATAACATCAGGATAGAAAAAGGCTTCATCGTCAGCAATTCTGACTTTCATATCAGCCACATAGGTAGAACAACCTGTTCCCCGTAATTGAGACTTTAATAATAAAGCAGTATTTAGTGTCACTTTAACATGAGCATCTCCAGCTCCTGCCATTGCATGCACTTCACCTTCTATATACTCATGGCGGATGTCAGCTAACGGTTCACCTTCCAGATATTCTTCTGCGGTGATTAATAAGTTTTCAGCTACTGCTTGATTCATTATCTTCTACTCATCCATACATGAAGTTAAATTATAAAACATTTTTTGAAGTGTATCAGAGATTATGTGAACGCTAATGTAACTGACTGCCATTAAGATTATTAGTTGTTATTGATGCACAGATTCGCAATTGTTCTAATCACTTTGTATAAATCACAGGCATAAAAAAGCCCTATTATAACCATCAAATGACTGATAATAAGGCTTATATAGATGGTGGTCCTGGAAGGACTCGAACCTTCGACCGACGGATATAAGTGAGCTAAATTATCAAGAGCTGTTACTCCATCACGGCTGACTGGAATAATATGTTTAGATACAAAAGACTGGGTACGTAATTTATAGGACTCTTCCTTAAATGAATCTCTGAATAAGTCTGATCGGGATTTTTATGAGATAGAATTTGTCAGGATTTGATAGATAAGTTAGACATAGTCGTAGTTATTGGTCGCTTTTATAGCAAAAAACTGGCAAATCAATAGCCTCAGAAAACGAGCCATGACTTGTTTAGAGGCTCTTAATCATGAACGTTATGCCTTACTCATCCCATATAACAACCAGTGCAGTCCATAGTAAAGCGCAATGATAATTACCATGGTGATCACAAAAACCAAACCAACCGTAACCGCTGATGAGTAGGGTTTACACCTATGATCGAAGAATAAACTTTTCATGGGTACAGGCCCGTTGATTAACATGATAAGTAAGACAAAATTGACTGGAAAGTGTCCTATTGCATCTATTTTTCCAAAATAAATATTACCCGTAGTAATTAGTAAATTAGTTAATAACGCAATAACAATGATTCCGTTGTTACCCATTAATAGTAAAAAGAAAAGAGTAAATTCTACAAATGCTGCACTGGTAATAAAAAAATCATTATCGAAACCCATTGTAAGGAATGGATACCTTTCGATAAAAGGATAAAACCAATAGGGAAAAGCAAGTTTTTCTATTGCAGACCACAGAAAAGCAAAAACCAGCGAACCATATAAAATAGGCAGTCGATAAGATTCTAACTGGCTTGTTTTAAAGGCTGTTAAAATAAGGTATATCGCCAAACCTACAAAAGTTAGGTAATCCAGTACATGAAAAATCCCATATTGATAAACAGCATAACCATATAGCGCCAAGATGCCCATACCAGCAATAATCAGAGTTCGCGAGAACAACACAGCAATAGCAATAATGAGTTGTATATAGGGAATAAACCAACTATCACTTAATAATTCTGGAGTAAGAATGACCCCTCCTACTAGCCAGATACCTACGAAAAAAATACCTGTTCCAATGCGTGCAATATTAAGGGAAACATCTTCATGGTGAGCAAAAAAGCTACTGATTAGGTCGAATTTTCCAAAGGTCTTACACCAAAAACTGTCCATGATACACGCAAGAACAACGCCCGCAATGGAAAGTATAAATAAGCCAATGACATAAGGCTGATCGATCCAGTCCATAACTGAACGAGGTGGGTCAGTTATATCAAACTCTACAAACCATTTAATATGAGCATGTGCAAAGACAGGAAGTATTAACAAAAATAAGCCAACAAATGTAGGTAGGCTACCCAATACTTTCTTATTATTTCGAGCGTTCATTATGTTTACACTCATAGCTTATCACCAGTTTCTGTGTTTGACTCACCCGAATGTTTTTGGGCTACTGACAAAGTCCTATAACCATTTAAAGACTTCAAAAACACTACAAGGTTTTTTTCTTCAGCTTTAGATAATTCAAGTGATTTTAATAGTATTTCCTGGTGGTCATTTACACTTTTTCTCTTTGAAATAGTATTATAATAATGAATTACATCCTTCAGGGTTTTAAACTCGCCTGTATGCATATATGGGAATGTTCTCTCTACATTACGTAGGCTGGGAGTCTTAAATTGTCCACGAAATTCAACATTTAAATACACAAAGTCTAGTTTATTTCGACTACCTTTTTTTATGTCAGTAAATTTTCCGTGCCCATTAAAGGGATTAGTCAATAATAGCTGAATGCCATCATACCTGCCTAAATCACCTTGCAAAGATACTGGGCTTAAAAAAGAGTGATGGAACTCTCCATCTGAAAAGTTGGGACCAAAGTGACAAGTAATGCACTTAGCTTTACCTAAAAAAAGCTTTAATCCCTTAGCCGCAGATACTGAAAAACCATTATCACTATCAAACAATTCTGTGGGTGTGTTCAGCTTTTCCTTTGTTAATCGAGCAACAAATTGATCAAAAGGTGAGTCCTTAGAAACTAATGTTTCTTCAAAAGCCGCAATTGATTTACCCACGTTAGAGAAGAGTGTATTAATTGCATGTTGCACGGGCGGTTTTAACTTCACCCACGCCAAGTGGTCAGCATTAGTCTTTTCGGTTTCAACGGGTCTTGCCCTAAAGGGCAACTTGGCATGTAATAAGAGGGTAGGAATACGACCAAATATGGCTTCGTACGATTTCCGAAAGGAAAAATCTGAAATGAGTAATCGGGCAATTTGTACTCTACTACCTCTCATTTCAGATATGTTTTCTATAGGCTGTAACGCTTGACTCCACAAAGAATCTGCACGTCCATCCCAAAAATACCAGCGATTGTACTTAACGCCCCATAAACTTGGAACATGACGGGTAGAAGGATAAGCAGTTCTCTTAACCGTTATTGCATCGTGGGTAGCCCAATCCTCTTTGGGGTTGTGACAAGAAGCACAAGAAATGACACCATCACCCGATAATTTCTTGCTGAAAAAAAGTTGTTTCCCAAAAGCTATGGCCGAAGCACTACCCGAGACATGATTGCTAACATCAGATGTATTAGTATAACGCTGACTTGAGAGTGTTTTAATTATCTGTATTTCTTTTTTAGAAAAAGCTGGAAAATCAGAGCTCACCTTAGTTGCTGTAGTTGCTGTAGCGTTAACTGAGAGGAATGCGAAAAATAAAGAGGCAATATAAAAAATACTTGCCGTTGAAATACGACTGGTCATGATGCAACTACCAGATTAACTTCTGCTTTATCCGACATAGCTCCACGGCGTATGATAAATCTAAGAAACCATTTCCCTGGCATATGAAAAAGCATCCCCTCTACCCTGAACTTCCCTTCGCCCAAATTAATTATTCTTGGGATCACATTCATACTATGGTTATGGGCTTTCATACCTGCATCTATTTCCATATCAAGTGGAAAAGTGAGCGTTTGATAAGTAGCCCCTTTAATTTGCACGTCTAAATCAAAGTATTTGTTTAGTGGCATACTATCTATAGCAGGCGAGAATAGTACGGTGTAAGCTTTTCCTTGAGTCTGAAGTTGAGTCGTATTATCTAACTGCACAGCTTCCATTGCCATAACGTCAGAAGGCTGATTACAGCCTGTCATTAGAATAGCGGGTATTAAAACAAAAATTATTATTTTAAACACACGCACAATTACATGTAGCATTTTCATAGGTGAGATCCTTCTCATTTTATTCCTTATATTCTAAATAGTTAGCAACTATAAATTTAACCAATCTACGTTTATAAGCACTCTATTTTATTTAGGACATAAAGCTATACTATCTTAACTCATGTGGCTAAACCAATAAAAAGAATACTAGGATTCAGATATAAAATTGATAAAATGAGGTAATCTGATCTATATCAAACCTCACCAAAACAACCAAACAATACTTGATTCAGTTACTTTATGGGCAACATACCACCCAAGTAGAGTAAGACATTAATACTGCTTACTTAAGGTATACATAATTAAAATTCGCGATTTAACTATATCCACTTCTTGGCTTTGTAAGAAGTGGGTAAGACCTGGGTTTACGCTTGAGTACCCGAGGCTGTTTCTTTCTTTTTTGCATGCCAACAGGAAAGGAGGAAATAGCAGTAAATAGGGGCTTTACGAGGTATTTTAATACCTTTCCAGTCATAATGAACAGCCCTGATACCCCTTCGTTAACTAATTGTACTGCCGTCATGAAACTTATCTTTCTGGGTGTTTTGTGGTTGATTCGTGCTGCTCTGGCAATTAATGATTCATAGGGTAAGCGTTGTCTCGCTTTACAGTAAGCACCTGTCATGATGGATATGGCTTCCCTTCCTTGCTGTAAACGTTCTGAAAGCACATGCATGACAGCCTGTCGGCATGAACCGTCAGTGCTCAATGTCTGGAATATAAAAGCTTTGAGGGTGATTAAAGGTGAAAATACCCGATCCCTACTGCTTTCAGAGTGATCAATGATTTGCTCCAATGAATCCTTCGATAAAATATTTGAGAAAAGCAGACCAGGGATCTGGAGTACAAAGCATTTGAGTAGTTTTATTTGTTGCTGGACTAATAATTTTGTAAGATGGGACTTGATTAAGCTCTTTGTTCAGATTTTATTTTTGTTAGAAATTCAATTCTATCTGAAACTTACTTAGAGCTTAAACTTTATTTCCAACCCTAGCTTGTTGTTTATTATAAACAACAAGCTCTTAAGTATGCAGTATTAGTCTTAATGATCTCTTCTAATAAAAACCTAAACCCAGAATATAAAATGCTGATTGAGACCTTTGCATGAAAGGGTAATAGCCGAGCTATTGGCTGAGTTTTTAGACAAAATATGGGAAAATAAACCATCCCCGGGCAAGCCCTCTCGCTTAACGCTCGACTTTCTCGTACCTCGAAAGCGAGGTATTAATAAGGCTGTTTCTCTTACCCTTTTACGCCCCAAGGGGTGGGGAATCAAACCCAAAGGGACTCAAGCCTTTTTAATCCGTCATATCTTTACTGTTGCAAAAGTCTTTACATACAAGCACCGCCTTCGACTCCACCCAGGTAACAGAGTAGCAACCTGATGTTATGGGCTTCTCTCCCTTATAAGGTGTCATAATGCACCACTTCAAAATTACATCGATAACAGAAAAAAAGAAGAGTCCAACATGAAAGATAATGTAATTGGCTTAGATATAGCAAAGAGTATTTTCCACTCAGGGCTGTTCAATGCTAAATGAAATAAGCTCCCTCTCCCCTTTGGGGGAGGGCTGGGGAGGGGGGAGATGTTCTAAGG
>JALXAX010000156.1 GCA_026991755.1 Thiotrichaceae bacterium
TTGCATGAAAGTATGGCGAGAGAAAAAAGAGCGTAATTTTTCAGATTTTGTCTAAAAAGAGGGTAATAGCCGAGCTATTGGCTGATTTTTTAGACAGAATCTGGGAAATTTAAGCCTTTTTTATCCGCTTGTGATCAAGCTTAAATTTTAAATAAAAAAGCTATCTTATTGGATAGCTTTTTTATTTGCATGCTTTCTAATAGGGCTATGGGGCTAAACAAGCACTAAACTGATCAGCACTAAACCGTATAAAATCTGAATAATGATTAATACCATTATTTAACCCTTTAGTTGCACCGACAGGACTTAGCCAAACTATATTGGTAGATAGACCATCCGTAAGGGTTCTAATAACTTTCTGGTTACTATTGGGGTCGGCAATTAAACAATGAATGCTTTCATCGGCAATGCTTTTTCTCAGCCTAAGAAGCGTTTGTATACCAGGTGGCAAGCCTTCTTGAAGACTAACTGTATGCGGTTCAGCTAATGAGTAGCCCTGCTCAAAATAATGCCAGCTATCATGAAAAGTGAGATAAGGTGCATCTTTAAGTGGCTGTAGTTTTAGTCGTGCGTAATTATTGGCATCTTGAATACTCTGTTTGAGTTTATTGCTATTGGCTTCAAAGTACTTTTGCTGCGAGGGAGCCAAAGCTGTTACTTCTTTTGTAATCAGCGCTACTAAAGCCATTGCATGATTAGGATCAAGCCAGAAATGATAATCTCGACTGTTTTCATGAGCTAATTCTTCATGATGTGCATCGTGTGAATGATGCTTACCCCTTACTGAAAGCCATGAGATACCCTCAGCATCTTCTAAAGAAAGAACGTGCTGTTTATTTTTTAGAAGAGGGGTCAGAAAACGTTCCATACTTTCTGAAACTCGTATAACCATATCTGCTTGTGAGATTTTACGAAGGTCAGAAGGGCGTAGGCTATAGTGATGTAAATTTACAGTAGCAGGGATAAGCAAAGCGGATTCAGCACGCGAGCCTACAATCTCATTGACTAGAAGCTGAATGGGTTTAATGGTTGAGAGTATAGTTAATTTATCCATCTCACTTGTTTGTTCGCTGCCTGAAGCATCACTATTTAAGGTTGTGATGCTGAATAGAAAAAAGAGTACAATGCCTATCCATTGGAACGACATACATACGCCTTTACTTTTAGAAGGTAATAACTGAATTATCATGCCTGGTAACCTAACATCGCAAAACTCATCTCAACTTTTAGCATCATTAAGTGATATTAGCCTGTCTATCGGTGGGCGTACAATTTTGCAGGATATTAGTTTGCAATTACACGCAGGCAGTATCCTAAGTGTTATTGGGCCTAATGGTGCGGGTAAATCAACTTTGTTACGTATTTTGTTGGGTTTACAACAAGCAGACTTGGGTGAAATTTATCGACAAAAAAATCTGCGTATTGGTTATGTACCACAAAAAGTCATCATTGATGCTCAACTACCTCTATCAGTTCGTCATTTCGTTCAGTTAGGAGGGAATAAAGCGGAAACTGAACTAAAAACAGTGTTAACGGAAGTAGGAGCGAATCACGTTATTGATTTCCCTGTTCAATCTTTATCGGGTGGTGAGTTTCAGCGTGTTTTATTGGCTCGTGCATTACTAAGAAAGCCCCAGTTGCTGGTGCTGGATGAGCCAGCTCAAGGCGTTGATGTGAGTGGACAAGCTCAGCTTTATCAGCTTATTGAAAGTCTTGTAAAAGAGCATAACTTTGGCGTGCTAATGGTCTCTCACGACTTGCATCTAGTGATGGCTAGAACCGATAAGGTGTTGTGTCTGAATCAGCATATCTGCTGTAGTGGACATCCTGAAGATGTTAGCAAGCATCCAGAGTATACTAATTTATTCGGTGATTTATCGGAGGCAGCGGGTATAGGGGTGTATATGCACCACCATGATCATGAACATGAGTTGGATGGGCATGTTTGTCCGCTAAAAGATGGCGAAAAGTGTGGAGCACATCTGCATGGATGATTTTATTCTACGTGCCTCAATGGCGGGTGTGCTAGTTGCCATATTAACAGGGGTGCTAGGTGTGTTCATTGTATGGAGACGCATGGCCTATTTTGGTGATACGGTGTCGCATGCATCGTTGCTGGGTGTTTCGCTGGGCTTTTTGCTAGGTATTAGCGTAAACCTAGGTATCATTTTAGCTAGTTTAAGTATTGCGTTACTGATGATTTTTTTGCAAAGAAACCGAGGTTTAAGCAATGACACGCTACTGGGTATTCTAGCTCACAGTGCTTTATCGCTAGGTTTGGTGGTTTTAGCTTTTGTAGAAGGTGTTTCTGTTGATCTAAATGCGTGGTTATTTGGCGATATATTGGCTGTTTCTAATCAAGATATAATGGTTTTTGGGGTGGTGGCCATACTAGTACTTGGCTTACTATTCTACATCTGGAAACCCTTGCTATCGCTTACTGTACATGAAGACTTGGCTCGAGTAGAGGGTGTTAATGTAACACTTATCAGCACTATTTATACCTTACTAATAGCGTTAACGATTGCTGTAGGCATGAAGGTCATCGGGGCTTTACTTATATCGTCTATGCTTATTATTCCTGCTGCTGCCTCTCGCAAGCTATCTAGCAGTCCTGCTAAAATGTCAGCAATAGCGGTGATCATTGGAATTGTCTCTGTCTTTTTAGGTCTGGCCTTATCGTATTGGAAAGACACGCCAGCAGGCCCTTCCATAGTTATAGCAAGTAGTTTTATTTTTACTTTATTACATGTAATACCAAAACAATCACACTAAAGGGCACCTCTATTAATTCATGGTTCGTTTTGCTGAGGCTAGAATTTGCTGAAGCTTCTAAGTTTGACTAATGCTCAGCTAAGTAACAGCAACTTCGACCAGAATTAATAGAGGCACCCTAAGATTAAAGCTTTACATCACCACCTTAATTTAAAAGGATTTAAATCTATGGCTAAAGAACTTTATATAATGCGACACGCTAAGTCAGCTTGGGATACCAATGAGCCTGATATTGCACGACCCTTAAAAAAACGCGGTATAAATGCATCAAAAAGAATCGGTGATGGCTTAATTCGATTGGGATGGGTTCCAGAAAAAGTCTTGTTGTCACCTGCTAAGCGTGTCCAACAAACGTATGAGCATCTAGGGCTGGATATACCAATAACAGAAGATAGTCGTATTTATGAAGCTAGTTTAAGTGACTTATTTGATGTGATTGCTGAAGTACCTAATGACGTTAACAAGCTGATGCTGATTGGACACAACCCGTCTTTAGAGGCATTGTTACTTCATCTAACTCCTTCGGCAGAACCACAAAAGAATGGTAAGCTTCTCACAACAGCGAATGTAGCGCGCATTGGTCTAGAAGGTGGTTGGATAGGTTTGCACGCAAGACAAGGGCAGTTATTAGGGCTTATACGACCAAAAGAAATGTAATTACCTAGGTAACTACTCAGATTCCCAATAGCTGCGTCGCCTACAGGGATGTAGGTGAGGGGCAAAGCAGGACGCGGTAGCTTCAATTCTAGGCATGCTGAACAGTAACCAGATATCCGAAAATTAGCAAAAAGCTAATCATCTTTCACCAACGAAATAATAAAAAATATGAATGACACTTTCTATTCAATTCTCCTCAGCATTATGCCTATTGCAGAACTCCGAGGAGGTATCCCTTATGCATTAGCTCATGATATGAATCCCGTAAAAGCTTATATTATTTGTGTGGGGGCAAATG
This sequence comes from Thiotrichaceae bacterium, assembly GCA_026991755.1. GTDB lineage: Bacteria > Pseudomonadota > Gammaproteobacteria > Thiotrichales > Thiotrichaceae > HyVt-477. Next base: position 3,731 of record JALXAX010000156.1, read on the forward strand.
TTTTGGCATTTCCCATTGTTTACTTTTTTATGGGATTTTTTCATGATCTATTTAGTAAAATGCAGTGGTACAGCAGTTTATTTGAAAAACTGGTAATTCGTACACGCGGTAAAGTTGAAGCTAACCTAGAAAAGTGGGGGTTTTGGGGGCTGATGGTTTTTGTGATGATTCCCTTACCTGTAACAGGAGCTTATACAGGGAGTTTTGCTGCATGGGTTTTTGGCATTCAGCGAAGAAAAGCCTTTTTAGCGGTTGCGATGGGTGTGCTTATTTCAGGGCTAATTGTGACAGCGATATTTTTATCAGGTGCTGAGCTATTTCACTTTTTGTTGAAAGAAGTATAAAGAGTCTTTTGTAGCAAAGCGCAATCACTTGTTTAATCAGTAATTTGTCCTGATTTGTGTAACTGTTGGTAGCCCTTAGTTCATACTGGTGCAAGATTTATTAATGGGTAGCAATAACCAGTGTGTTGCTCTATTTCAGGTGAGCCATAGAACTATCATTCAGGCTTTTTGTTATCAGCCGCTTCATTTTCGGCTTCTTCTTCAGCTTCTTCTCTTTCAATACGATCTAGTTCTGCATCCATTTCTTCATCTGTCATGGGTACATACTCATCATCAAGATCATCATCTTCTTCATAGAGGTACTGATCATCTTCCCACATGGTTGAAGCAGATGCTGTCGTTGTAGTCGAGGCTACAGGTGTACTAGAATCAGTATTGGGCTGAGATTCTTCATGCTCTAGTTTATCTTTTTCTTCACGAGCTGATTTGATTTCTTTAGTAAAGAAGCGACTCGCAAAAAGACCAATCTCAAATAATAACCACATCGGAATGGCTAACATGATTTGTGAAATAATATCTGGAGGGGTTAATAACATGCCCACAACAAATGCGCCCACAATCACGTAAGGTCGTTTTTGACCGAGCTTCTCAGCAGTGGTCATACCTGTTGTAATTAGCAAAATAGTAGCAATGGGCATTTCAAAGCCGAACCCAAATGCAATGAAAATCATCATCACAAAATCAAGGTAAGAGCTAATATCAGGCATAGCCATGATACCTTCGGGTGTCATGGCTTGAACGACCTTAAACACCATAGGTAATAGTAAGTAGTATGCGAAAGCAATACCGAGGTAGAACAAAGCAACGCTAGAACTTAATAGAGGAATGATTAAGCGCTTTTCATGTTTGTATAGCCCTGGCGCGACGAACGACCAAAGCTGGTAAAAGATATAGGGGAGAACCAGCAAAAAAGCTGTTAGTAAAGCGACTTTATAGGGAATAAAAACAGGTGCAATAGGTCCTGTTGCAATCATTCCTTGACCTTGTGCGAGTACAGGCTGTGCTAACCACTGATAAAGCTCTTGTGCGAAGGGGAAGAGGACGATAAAAGCAATACCAATAGCCATAGACATGCGCAGCATTCGATCACGCAGTTCGATGAGGTGAGCCAAAAAGCCCATTTCAGCCGTGTTGATCTTGTTATCGGTATTGTTGTTATTTGGCATCAATATTGTCTTTAGTACTACTGCTGCTTGTGTTGTCTACACTCATCGTTGCATCATTTTCTACATTGTGTGAGTTAACATTATTTTCGATATGTTGTTGCGTTAATAGCTCGCTTTCGGTAAGAGCTTCGTCATTTTCACTAGCTGTGTCCGTTTCCGTCTCTACCGCTTTAGAAACAGCGTGATCGAGTTCTTCCACTTCTTGATGAATATTCTGTTTCGCACTTTGCATCATGTCACGTAGGCTGCTGATTTCTTTTTCTTGTCGCGATAGCATTGACTTCATTTCTTCAGCTTGTAGTTCTTTTTCAATATCAGCTTTAGTGGTATTAACAAAAGCGCGTGCTTTACCGACGAAAGCACCTACTTTCCGGGCAATACCAGGCAGGCGTTCAGGGCCTACCACTAGTAGAGCGACCACAGCTACCACCATCATTTCTAAAAAACCTGAATCGAACATAATCTAAAGTGCTTGACTAGTTTTAGTATCGTTAAACGTTATCTTTTTGTTTAGCTTCGCTATCAATAACATTGTTAGCCTCTTGCTTTGATACTTTTTTTGTCTCCGCAGATTCGGTTTCGTTGCCTGCATCAGACATAGATTTTTTAAAGTTTTTAATAGCGCTACCTAAGTCACCACCTGCATTGCGTAAACGTTTTGTACCGAATAAAACTAATACAATGATTAATATAAGTACTAATGACCAAGGGCTAATTCCGCTGAATCCCATGTTGTTTCTCCAATTCTAAGTCTAATTATTTTGTTCTGTTTGCTTTTTCTTCTAAACCAGACAATCCAAAACGACGGCCTAGCTCATTTAATACGTCATCAGGGTGTAACCCCTGATCTGCTAGAAGTACTAATGTGTGAAACCACAAGTCAGCTACTTCATAGGTTATATGTTGTTTATCGCCATCTTTGGCGGCCATTACTGTTTCTGTGGCTTCTTCGCCTACCTTTTTAAGGATAGCATCTATGCCTTTATCATACAGTTTTGCGACGTATGAGCTGCTTGGATCCGCACCTTTACGAGATTCTAAGACCTCGGCAAGTTGAGACAACACATCATTTTCTGGCTTCATTTTTCCACTCATACTACATTAATTATTGTTAGCGCCAATTCGCATAGCTAGTAATTTTTATTGGGGTTTCTGGTAATACTTAACTATTACCGGCCAAAGGGTTTTAGGCTGGATGACTTGGATATGACAATGCCTTCAACCTAGAAAATGCAGTTGGACAACTTGTAGAGTGATTCTGTTGGGCTGAATGGCGTAATGAAAAAAGGAGTTAATGGTTGATCCTTAATGAGTTTTTTCATATAGCTAGTCAGCTCAACAGGATTGCTCTACCTGTTGTATCGTCTTCATTCTATAAGTGAATGACTCTACTGCATATATCTAATTATTTATCAAAATGTTAGTGTTACTTTGTAGTGGTCAACTGCGTTTTCTAGGTTCAATCCATCTTATCGGGTGGTGCTGTGTTTATCCGACCTATAACAAAATAAATATAAGACCTTATAGGCGCATTTCAATGCCTTGATCAGCCATATGTTGCTTGGCCTGGCCAACGGTATATTCACCAAAGTGGAAAATACTTGCAGCCAATACGGCATCAGCACCGCCTTCTAATACACCATCTGCAAGGTGTTGAAGGTTGCCGACACCTCCTGAAGCAATAACGGGAATATTAACAGCATCGGTAATCGCTTTTGTTAAAGGCAAGTTAAAACCAACCTTGGTACCGTCACGATCCATACTGGTGACTAGTAATTCACCCGCACCATAATCAGCCATTTTCTTGGCCCACTCTACCGCATCAATTCCTGCATCCTTACGACCACCATGGGTGAATATGTTCCATTTTAGCGGTTCGCCCTCTTTACTTACTTGCTTTGCATCAATGGCAACAACGATACATTGCGAACCAAAATAGTCACTGGCTTCTTTAACTAACTCTGGGTTAAATACCGCAGCGGTATTAATAGCAACCTTATCTGCACCTGCATTTAGCATGTTTCTTACATCTTCAACTTTACGCACTCCACCACCAACGGTTAAGGGAATAAAGACTTGCGATGCAACATCTTCGACGACATGTAATATCGTCTCACGGTTATCAGAACTTGCGGTTATATCTAGAAAAGTAATTTCATCAGCACCCTCGCGATTATAGCGAGCTGCAATTTCAACAGGGTCACCTGCGTCACGGATATCTACAAAGTTGACGCCTTTAACCACGCGACCATTATCAACATCTAGACACGGGATAATACGTTTAGCGAGTCCCACTATTATGCTCCTAATTCATCAGAGTATTGTTGAGCGGTAGCTAAGTCGATAGTACCTTCGTAAATTGAGCGACCTAAGATAGCCCCCATAATACCCGTGGATTCTTTTGCACTTACGGTCATCACATCGTCCATATTAGTCATGCCGCCTGATGCAATAACGGGTATAGAAATACTTTCGGCTAACTCAACGGTAGCGTCGAGGTTTAAGCCTTGCATCATGCCATCGCGAGCAATATCGGTATATACAATTGAGCTAACACCTGCTTGTTCAAACTTTTTAGCAAGGTCTATAGCTGATACACTAGAGACTTCAGCCCAACCCTCGGTAGCCACCATGCCATCTTTCGCATCAATGCCGACAATAATGTGCTCAGGAAAGGCTTTGCATAATTCAACAATAAACTCAGGCTCTTCTACTGCTTTAGTGCCGATAATGCAGTATTCAACGCCCGCTTTTAGATAGGCTTCAACGGTAGCCATATCGCGTATGCCACCACCAATCTGTACGGGAATAGCAGGGAACTTGCCTGCGATGGCTTCTATCACATCACCATTAACGGGTTTGCCTTCAAAAGCACCATTAAGGTCAACCAGGTGCAAACGACGTGCGCCTTCATCAACCCATTGTTGGGCCATATCCACTGGGCTATTGGAAAAAACAGTCGTGTCTTCCATTCTGCCTTGGCGTAAACGCACTGCTTTACCGTCTTTTAAATCAATTGCTGGTATAAATAACATGCTCTATTTACCATCCCATTGGGTGAAATTTTTAAGTAGCTGTAAGCCATCATCTGCACTTTTTTCGGGGTGTGCTTGAATGGCAAATACATTGTCTTTTGCGATGGCTGAGGCATAAGCAATGCCAAACTCTGTCTCGCCAGTGATTAATGCATCATCTTCTGGCTGAACATAGTAGCTATGTACAAAATAAAAGCGTGCGCCTGATTCAATGCCATGCCATAAAGGATGATCATTTTTTTGATGGATCTGGTTCCAGCCCATTTGTGGGATTTTAAGTCGCTCGCCTTGTGCATCTCTTTCGGAAATGACATTGGCAAAGTTTTTCACTTCACCTTTATATAATCCCAAGCAATCAACACCATCATTCTCTTCACTTTTTTCTAGCAAAACTTGCATTCCCATGCAAACGCCCAAAAAAGGTTTTGTTTGCGCAGACTCACGAATAATATCCACTAAATGATAGTTCTGTAATTCACGCATGCAATCACGGGCAGCGCCCTGACCAGGGAATACAATGCGATCAGCATTGAGAATGGTATCTTTATCAGAAGTAATTTCAATACGGGTAGAGTCATCTGCAACATGACTCAATGCTTGTGAGACTGAGCGCAGATTTCCCATGCCATAGTCGATAATAGCTATTAGTGACATTGGACTAGAGTGAGCCTTTTGTGGATGGAATCATGTCTTGCATACGATCATCAGGAGTAACTGCCATGCGTAATGCACGACCAAACGCCTTAAACACCGTTTCAGCAATATGGTGCGTATTCACGCCTTGCAAGCAATCTAAATGCAGTGTGACATTAGCGTGGTTTACAAAGCCTTGGAAAAACTCATGAAAGAGTTCAGTGTCGAAAGAGCCGACAGCGCTACGCGGGTAGACAACGCGATCATATAACCCTGGACGACCAGAGAAATCAATAACGACCCGTGAAAGTGCTTCGTCTAGTGGTACATAAGCATGTCCATAGCGGGTCATGCCTTTCTTGTCGCCTACTGCTTTTGCAAACGCCTGACCTAGTGTAATACCCACATCTTCAACGGTGTGATGGTCATCAATATGGTGGTCACCATTCGCGTCGATGTCTATATCAATCATCCCATGGCGAGCTACTTGATCGAGCATATGTTCAAGAAAAGGTACACCTAGCTTAAATCGTGATGTACCTAAACCATCAAGGTCGATTTTCACACGGATTTGAGTTTCCATGGTGTCGCGTTCAACCGTTACAGATCGTGCGTTAGTCATTGTTAGCTCTCTCAATATTAGGCCGCATATAATACCACGAAAAAAAGATGAATTAGTCGCTAATCCGCACCTTGTTGCCATTCTCTACTGAAAAGTTGACGCTGCCTGATAAGATGTTCTTAATTATAGGATTAACTAATGCACCACGCCAATCATTCGGTAGCTGCGTGTCGCCCGCCATGACCAGCTTCTCAATTTTTTTACGGCTGGTGATCAGTCCAGCGGAAATATTGTGGACATTAGCTTGCTCACGAATAGCAACCATTAATAGATCAACCAGTACGGCTTGATTATGGTTTGGCTTTTTAAAGCGTGGCAACCTAATCCATTCGCTTTCATCAAGCTGCTTGGCATTATTAATACATGCCAGCCACTCATTGAAATAACGAGAATGTTGTTTTGATTTAATGGTGCGCATTTCAGATATTTCATGGGTGTTAGCAGGTTGTTGTAGCGCTAAGTCAATAATAAGGTCATCTGACATAATCCATTTTCGAGGCAGATCTTTCTTTTCTGCCAAGGCTTCGCGCCAGCCTGCTAGCGCTTGTACGATGGTAAGCTGTAACGGCTTTAAACGTTGGTGGCCTTTCACCTTTTTCCACATCTCATCTATTTTAGGCTTGAAAGTATCAATGGAAGTGTAACGATCAAAGTCACTCTGTAACCAATCCAGACGGCTTTGTTCTTTTAATCTGTTGATAATTTTGGGATAGGCTTCACGCAAATAGCGTACATCATCAATCGCATAATCCAGCTGTTGCTGGGATAGTGGACGACGGCTCCAATCCGTTCGTGATTGGGTCTTAGCTAGTGAGACACCCATAAACTCTTCGATTAATTTCGCGTAGCCTATTTGATCTCCAATACCTAATACAGCCGCAGCGGGTTGTGAGTCAAAAATAGGTGCAGGTGGCTCACCAAACATATCATAGAAAATTTCCTGATCTTGATGAGCAGCATGACAAACTTTGGTGATGGCAGGGTTATATAAGACCTTCTTTAAAGCAGAAATATCCTTAATAGCCAAAGGATCGATGCAAGCGAGATGGTCAACCGTGGCAACTTGCAATAGACACAAGCGCGAGTAATAGGTTTTCTCGCGGATAAACTCGGTGTCTATGGCAATCCAATCATATTGGCTGATGGTTTCAACAAACTGCTCTAGTTGTTCTGCGGTATCAATGTAATCGTACACGACTCATTCTCAGGAATTTGATTGTGGTTATCCTTTCAGATATAGGAAATATGCGCAAATGTTATTGTGAGACCTTTGCACGAAAGGATGGCGAGAGAAAAATGAGCGTAATTTTCTCTATTTTTGCTAAAAAAGAGGGTAATAGCCGAGCTATTGGCCGAATTTTTAGCAGAAATAGAGGAAATTCAAGCCATTTTTATCCGTCATATCTTTCGTGCAAAGGTCTCATTGTGGATATATGCATCATTGGTCGGCTTTCACGGGTTTAGGGTAATGGCTCAAACCGTCCTTTTTCTTTATTTTTAACTACATTGTCCCACTCAAGAATTTGTCCATTCATAGCAATATATATACCTAGCGGTAAGGTATGTACTGCGCCTAAAGCAAACCCCATGTTAAACATGGCATCTGAATGTTTAAACACAAAAGGCACCATCGCCCCAACTAATACAATCGTCTTTTGCAGGTTAAGCTGGGCTAATACTTTAGCGGTTTCCACCATGGTGTCGGTGCCATGAGTAATAACAATTTTATTGCTTTGAACGTCAGAACAAGCATCAGCAATTTGTTGTCTGTCGTTATCATCCATCTGCAAACTATCTTTCAGCATAACGGGAACTATATTAATTGCAGATAAATTACGTCCAAGCTCTAGCATCTCAGGAATATGGGTATCAACAAAACCTAGTTCACCATTGGACTCATTATAAGTTTTGTCTATTGTGCCTCCTGTTAGGAGTAGGCTAATAGAGGATGAAAGAGGTGGTTGAATGTCATTTTGCATAGAAGACTACCGCTGAGATTGCAATTAATTATACGCGTGCTATTGTAATTCAATATTAGGCTAACTAGTTAGTTATCTTAGTATTCTTCATTAGGGTTAATTAATATACTTTAGTTATCATATAGAAAGGACTTACTCTCAGGTGAGATGCTTTTTTAGTTTTTTGATAGCTAAATAACAGCTACACCATAATTCGAGCGACTTCACATTCAATAGAATGATGAGAAAACAGACTATTAATACTCATAATTGTCTGACTTATGCTCCATTAATAGATTTCTTGGCTACTATTTTTAAAACATATCACAATATTGGAGTTAATAATGATTGGCGCGGCTTCACGTATAGGCTTCATGCTTATTGCTACATTGGTTTTTATAGGTACGGGCTGTAGCTCTAACGCTTCGTTAAAACAATCCTCAAAACCTTCATCTAAAGAGGCTGCTCGATTAGCTACCTTAGAGCGTGCTTATAAAGCAGATCAAGCCCTGATTAAAGCGGCCATGATGGCACTTCAAAAAGAAGACAATACGACTCTTATTGCCAAGAAAAAAGCATGGATTAAGAAGCGTCGCCAACAGCAGGCTATTAAAAAGAAAAAGCTATTACAAGCACGTAAATATCAGCTAGCGCAGATAAAAAAGCAAAGAAGGAGTAACTTTTCAAGTCACCATCAACCCAAAACGAGAAAAGTAGTATGGCGCACTAACCAGCCGCATATTTTGACAGGTGATTACGCCAGTAACTCCGCTGCACAAGCTTTTATCAAACGTATGTCTCGCTCCTACAATATGGATCATTACTATCTTAATAATATTTTCTCGCAAGCCCGTAATCTTAAGTTGGCACGCTTAACAGCAACCCCGAAGAAATCACAAAAAAGAAAAACATACAGTCGCATGGGGCGCTGGTCTCGCTATCGTCGATACTTTATTACCCCGCGTCATGTAAATGGCGGTGTAAATTTTTGGAAACGATATTCAGCGGTACTTAATAAAGCCTATCAACAATATGGTGTACCCCCAGAATATATCGTCGGTATATTGGGAGTAGAAACAATATACGGGGGGAATGTAGGTAAAACTCGTGTACTAGATTCTCTTTCTACCAAAGCCTTTCATCGTGGACGTCGTAAGAAATTTTTTAGCAATGAGTTAGAAAAGTTTTTGCTGATGGCTCAAAGCGAAGGCTTAAATCCAACGTCGTTGATGGGGTCTTCAGCGGGCGCGGTAGGCTTGTGTCAATTTATGCCTAGTAATTTTAGAACTTTGGGTGTTGATTATAATAGAAACGGCAGTTGTAACTTATGGGACCCTGTGGATGCTATAGGCAGTGTGGCTAATTACTTTAGTAAACACGGCTGGCGAAGAGGTGGCCCAGTAGTGGTTCGTGCGCACGCAGAAGGCAGTGCTTATAAAAAGTTAAAGTCAGGGTATAAACGAAAGTATAGTTTACAGCGCTTAGCTAGCAAAGGCATAACGCCTCAAGGCAAGATGGATAGCACCGTTCGCTTCCTAAGGATGAGCACCCATGTGGGTGATGAAGTCTGGTTGGGTGGGCATAATTTCTATGTAATTACGCGATATAACCATAGTGATATGTACGCATTAGCTGTGCACCAACTGGCTCAGGAAGTTAAGAGACGTTATCAAGGTGTTGTTCGGGTTGCTAGTCGCTAGCCCAGAATAATTATTCATTATCTGTCTATCTTTGCAGGATCCTCACATTGAGATGTTTTGCTTTCTTTGATCCTAAAATCCTCAGTTAGACAGCCTATAGAGTGATTCTGCTGAAGCTTCTAAGTTTCGCTAAAGCTCAACTAAGTCTTCGGCTGAATGGCGTAGTAAAAAAAGGAATTAATGGTTGATCCTTAATGAGTTTTTTTACATAGCCAGTCAG
>JALXAX010000157.1 GCA_026991755.1 Thiotrichaceae bacterium
AAGCCATACTTTGATCCTATCCGCCCCTCTGATTTATGAAATTTTAGGGGTGACAACTAGCCTGACATAGGGGGCCCTGTTTGGATAGATTATTTCAACGGAAATATTAATAAAGAAATTGATTATTTAGACATCGCCCTTGACAAAGAAGAGGTAGTCATTGAGGATTTGATTTTTTTAGAAATACTTCAAGGTTTCCGAGCCGATAAAGATTATGAGCAAGTAAAAAATATGCTTTTACCTTTAGAACACTATGAGGTATTTGGGGCTTCAATGGTTGAAAAGTGTGCTAATCATTACCGTAGTTTAAGGAAAAAAGGAATTACAATAAGAAAAACAGCAGATGTAATCATTGCAACATTCTGTATTGAAAAACAGATACCTCTACTTTTTTTAGATAGAGACTTTTTACCCTTTGTAGAACACCTAAAGTTACAGACTGTCTCTCTTGGACAAGGATGAACCTCTTTTACTTGAACCTAGATTCCTCAGTTGACCGCTTCCAGCTATCATTAAGTAATTGATAAACTGTTAATAAGTAGTTATTTTAATTTTCGCTCTTAGAGTGAAAGCGCTACAGCTTATAGAACAACCCTGCTAAAGCTTCTAAGTTTTAGACTGATTGGCTATGTAAAAAAACTCATTAAGGATTTTTTCCCTTCACAAAAGGCGCAACAACGCGGATGATCGCTTCCTGGCTCGCTCGAAGGGAACTGTGAAACTACTGCCAAGCTCATCAAGCAAATAGCTGATGATATGCACACCGAAGTCGCCATAGAAAAAGTGGAAGACATCGCACAAATCATGGCTTACGGTGTCATGTCCACTCCTGGCGAGTGATTGATGAAAAAGTGATTCATGCGTGTGGCATACCCGACAAGGAAAGCATCAAAAGCTGGCTATTAAATGAAACCAGTGGCTGTTGCAGTGGCTCAAACGACAACACTGGCTGTTGTAGCTAAAGCCACGCACAATCCATAATCAAGAGTCTAAAACCAAGGAGAAAATCATGCCACAACCCGAACTACATTCATCATTCGTCGCCCTAATTTCACTAGTATCAGGGATTGCAGCCAATCAACATTGCTCGTCATATTCGTGATGAAGCTGCTCAAAAGCTGGATACTACTTTTGATAAAAAAGCCGGAGAGTCAACAAGTACTGAAGAGTCACTAACTTCTGTAAAAGAGAGAACTGGAAAAACATGCTGCACACCAACAGCATCAGGACAATCTTGTTGCGTAACTACTCAACGTAATTACACCCGTTGATAAAACTCAGGTAATGTGTAGTTCCCGCAACCTTCGACTCAACTTAGGATAATGCTATTCAGCATTTTTGAGTGGAGCCGAAGTATCAAAGGTCGAAGGGTCGAAATTAACGTAATAGCTCTGGAGGAATAACTCCAATCCCTGGTAGAGAAACAGATGCTCTAGCTGCTCTAAGTGCAGTATCCGCTTTAGCATATTGAGTAGGGCGATAGTATTTCATGTGTCCTGAATAACGATAGTGTCCTGTCATTCTAAAACGGAATAGTACGTCTTCCATTTTTGGACCTTCAGCAATGTTATGAACTACCAGATAACGCTTAGGATCTTGCTTTGATTTTTGATTAACTACAATACCGATATGTCCCTGACCTGGCCCTACTTGCCATGTAACTAAATCCCCTGGCTTAAAATGGTTGGGGTTATAGGAAGGGGGCAAAGATTGTCCGTGACGTTTAAAGAATGCCCTTAGATTATAAACGCGACGATGATCAATATTACTATCAGGCCCTTTAAGCTTCCATTTAGAGAGGTTCGGGTAGGCATCAAATCCATTGAGCATGTCTTTATGTACTTGTTGTTGCAGATCGATACCTAGACGTCGATAACTCCGAATAACAACATCTGTACAAACACCGATATTTGAGGGTACATCTCCCCAAGGGTAGTTTAGTTTTACATATCTCCCATCATAAACCACATGGTGCTTAGTACGTTCTTTAGCAGCAGCTGAAAGCTTATTGCCGAAAGTATTATGCACCTTGGGTTTTACATATTTTGCTTTTACGCGGGCAGTAGTTTTTTTAGTTTTAGCAGCTTTCGCAATAGGTACAGAGGCAGTTTTCTGAGAGCTAGATGTTTTATGAGTGGTGCTACAAGCTGACACAAAAGAGGTCAGTACAATTGGTACAAGTAATGTTCGATAAGATGAGAATTTAAAAGCCATATTCGTAAACCGGAGGGAGGTAAAATTGATCGTTATTATTGTTATACTGATTATTGTATGAATTATTATAGGGATCAATTACAGAAGCATTGAACATACCAGCATCATTCATAAAATATATGATACCGATAAAAACGGCTATAGCAAATAGAACTGATAAAGTAATTTTCACCATACTGTAAGGGCGCTCTCCTTGAATTTGACCGTTACGTCCATTGATAACAAAACGATAAGTTTTTTTATTATATTTAAATGCGGCAGACCAGACGGGTAAGAGCAAGTGTTTAAACGTAGTATCCGAATGCTCAGTATTTCTACTTGATATACGTTGCTGATCTCCACCAATATCCTGATGAATCCTTCTTGTGATTATCGAATTCATGCGAGACCGGGCTTGCTCAAAGCCCTGATCTAATGTTACTTGGTAGATTTCGCTTCGAAAGCCACTTAGATAAGCTTCGGTATAGGGTACTAAGTTTTCTAAATCCCATGGATGAAGGTTATCTATGATAGTACGTGGTAGTGTCTTTGTTGCTCCGATTAATACATCATCAAAATGCAGGTGCACTTCACCCGAAACAGGAGTCCAACGTACTCTGGGCACGTTTCTCACTTGGCGAACAGGTCTACCGTTAACTATAGCGGTGTAGACCTGTCTATCATAGTAAACTGTACCCCTCATGCCTTGATAGCGAGTGTCGGTATCACTGTCGTAAGTCCAATAGGGAAGATAGATCCCTGTTAGCTTGTCATCTCTTTTAGATTTATCTTTAAGTGCAGAGGGTGCAAACCAGCGAGAAGACACCCAATCATCAAAGATTTGTTGAGCTTGTTTTTCTTTAATAATAAAAGGTAAGAGTGATTCGGGATGAATATAACGAGCATTTTCACTGCTTATTACTGCTGGAGCGCTACAAAAGGGACAGCTGCCTGCATGCTCGTTAGGCTTGAGGCTGAATTTTGCCCCGCAAGAGGGGCAGTCTAGAATTGAAATAACTTTACTGGGTTTGCCTTTTAATTGTTCCAATTTCCTGAGTGCAGACTTAAAATCATACTCACGTATGGGGGACCATTCCACTTCAATGAGGTTAAGATGACCACAATATTGGCATTTAAGATGATCTGTGCCTGGTTCGAATAATAACTCAGCGCCACATTGACCACAGGGAAAGTGGTCTTGTTCTGGCTTGTTTTCATCTACTGAATAGTTTTTTACTTTCACTTATTCAGAGACTCACTAAAGTGAAGGTGGGATAAGTTTCTTAATATCTTCTACGTCTTTGGCTGGTTCCCAATCTTTCATTCCTTCAGTCCATACTAAAGATTCTGTGGTTAGTGTCCCTTTGCTAATCAAATCTCTGATGGTATCAGCATCATGAGGCCCAGTTGCTTTGTCATCAATAGCTACATGCCAAAGTGTTTGTGATGGCAATGGGGGTGGAGGAGCCGCAGAAGAAGGCTCGTCTGTTTTATTATTTTCCATACTACTGCTAGAGGGTGTATTCAAAGAATCTGCCATTTTATTAGCCATGGCAAAACCCATGCCCATATCCATAGCTCCTGAAGCACTTCCACCTGATCCTAGTGATTCCGCTGACTGGAATTTAATATATTGATCAAGATCGCCTACCATTCCCATGCTAGTACGCTTATCAAGCGCTTCTTCTACACTAGAAGGTAAAGAGATATTCTCAATAAGGATCTTGGTGAGTTCTAAACCGTAGTCATCAAATTCAGGGGATATTGTTTCCGTAAGATAGGTTCCCAACTGATCATAATTTGCGGCAAGATCAAGCACAGGGATTTTGGAGCTACCCGCAATATTGGTAAACCGTGAGATAATTAAATTACGTAGCTGGTCACTCACTTCATCTATTGTAAAATGACCATCAGTACCTGCTATCTCTTTTATAAAAGTAACAGGATCTTTGATACGAATGGCATAAGTACCAAAAGCACGTAAGCGTACACCACCGAATTCTTCATCACGAATCATGATAGGGTTTTTAGTACCCCATTTTAAATCAACAAATTGAGTAGTATTGCAAAAGTAAACTTCTGCTTTAAAGGGACTTTGTAAACCATGATCCCAATGTTGAATGGTAGAAAGTATGGGTAAGTTCTTGGTTTCAAGCTCATACATTCCAGGTTCTATAACATCAGCTATTTCCCCTTCATTGACAAAAACGGCAACTTGGGACTCTCGAACAGTTAGTTTCGCGCCATATTTAATTTCATTACCGTAACGTTCGAAGCGGTAAATAAGTGTGTCATGGCTATCATCGGTCCATTCAATAATGTCAACGAACTCACCAAATAATTTATCAAATAATCCCATGCTTATGCTTCTCCATCCTTGTGTTCTAATTGCTCAGCACTCTTTTCAGCTTTTGCTTTTGCAGCAATCATTGACTCGTGCAACTCAGTTTCCATTTCAGTTAATTCTGCGACGGCTTTATGTCTAGCTACACGGCCTTCTTCAGCAATTTGCAAGCTGTCGTTGATAGTAGCTATTAGTGAATCATTAGCCTTTCGTACCGATTCTATATCAAAAATACCGCGTTCTATTTGTTGGCGTACCACTTTATTACCTTCGCGTAAATTTGCAGCATTAGATTCTAATAGCTCGTTAGTAAGATCCGTCGCCTTTTTCACAGAGTCAGCAGCATCACTCATTCGGAAAATAGTAACGGCTTGCGCTAACTGATTCTTCCATAAGGGAACGGTGTTGATTAGGGTGGAGTTTATTTTTGATATGAGTGACTTATCATTTTCTTGTACCATACGGATACTAGGTAAGCTTTGCATGGCTACTTGACGTGTTAAACGCAAGTCATGCACCCGACGGTCTAGATCATCTCTAGCGCCTCTAGTGTCTCTTAGTGCTTGGGCTAACAGCATATCATCCGTATTTGCTTTGGCTTTCTCGGACATTTCTGGAAGTATTTCGTTATTGAGCTGTTCTAGTTTTTCTTCACCTGCTGTGATGTAAAGCTCTAGCTTATGGAAGTAATCTAGGTTGGCCTCATACAGTTTATCTAAAGAGATAATATCGGTTAGTAACTGTGTCTTATGGTCTTCGAGGTTGTCAGTAATAACATTTATCTGTTGGCGTACATCGTCATACTTACTGAGGAAAGCAGCAACAGGCTTAGCTTTTCCGAATAAACGGTCAAAGAAACCAGGTTTTTGTGAAGGGTTGAGTTGGTCAATGTCAAATCCTTTGATGGCGACCACTATGTCGTTAAGCGATTTGCTTGCATTGCCTAAATCTTTGTTTTTAACGCCTTCCAGCATGTTTTCAGAAATAGTACTCATGTCTTCTTGGGCTTGTGTACCAAAGAATAAAATAGAATTTCTATCCTTCAAGTCTATTTCTGCAAGGATAGGTTCGATCATATTTTTATCTTCTACGCTGGCTTCGTCATAACCGACAATATCAGCGGGAATATCCTGATCTGTTGACAGTTCAGTACCAGCAATTGTAGTAGACGCACTTTCTGTTACTACTTCTGCTTCCGTGATGTTGGTTTTTTTGTCATCAGACATGAATGGCTCCTGTTGTCATCTGTTTGTGGTGCTATATTATAGTTGCTTTGTGATAAATTTGTGAATAACACAAGAGGTTAGCTAATGCCTTCTTGTTTAAGCTGTGTTTCTAACACTTCAATCTGAACATCTAAATCAAACTGATCATTTTCTTTGAGTTTCGTATGCTGCTTATCAAAAGTGTTTTCGATGGAATCTAGTACTCGCTCGAAATTAGCATCAATGTTATCTGTGGTAGCTTCTCTTTTATGGGTCTGTGCATACTTTTGGGTAACACGTTCGGCACCCGACAAATATACTTTTAAAAACTTCCGTGCACGTTGCAAATCTCTTGGGTCATCTTCAATAACGGTTAGTATTTTTCTGGCTTTAGCAATAATTCTGTCGATTCGTTGTTTAAAATCTAAATTTTTTATACTTCTTTTTGCAACTTCTAAATTATCAATTTTTATTTCAGCCACTTCCAAGGCTTCTATCACTTCTTCCGCTGTGACACCTAAAGAAATGTTACCTGTTTTATCTTTACGTGGATCAATGCCGTAAGAAAATATAAAACCCAGCAGAGCCGCGGCACCTGTTAAAACACTACTAATAAGGCTATGTTCTGTGGCAAAGTAAGCGGTTAACGCGGTTGTAATTCCGAGAATAATGGCAGCCACGTTTTTATAGGGTGTTCCAGGGGCTTTAGCAAATTTCTTTCTTTCAAAGGTAGATTCGATGCGTAAACCATGGCGCGCAATGATGGCTGCAAGCATAAAACCAGCAAAAGATGAGCCTAATACGATGGTTTTCCAAAAATTACCTTGTATCAGTGAAACCACCGCCGCTATCAAAACAGGCATGGGTAATAAATAGAGTAGAATTCCCTTGAGTCCATAGCGAACTTCATGGACAACATCAGCAGGGCTATTGATACGTTTAACCTTAGATACGTTAGACATGGTTGTTAATTAGTCCTATTGAATTAGCTTACTAATAAATAATACAGTGTTTGTATCGAAATAACGCCAACACTAGCGAGAAGTAATAACAGTCCTATGAGTTTTTTCAGAGCGTATGGCAAGTTCAGTCCTTATGTTATGGATAATAAATCTTCTGACAATTCGTAACAGTGGTATTCCACAACCTCTTAATTTGAGTTTCGTATCCATTTATACCAAAAGTAAAAATAGAGTATAGCAGTTGTACAGGTTTATAGCCCAAAAGCACTCTATCTCATGATTATATATAAGCATTTATGTGATTAATCAAGGAGGGTTATGAATAGAACGATAAATGGTAGTAATATCATTCTCTGTAACCGTAGTTATGATTTCTCAACCAGGTTGGCTGTTTAGCTAATAATTTCCTCACGGTTTCTGTTTAATACGCATACAATGCTAGTACTCCATCAAACCTAACTTGTTGGAGTACTAGTAGTAGAAAAAGAACCATCTGAGTACGCTATATAGGTGAGATTAGAACTATTTAGCCATCACAAACAATGTGCCTATTGTAATGAATCTGATTGCCCATATACCATGTGCTGAAAGTAGGCCATTAGTAGTTTCAATCTGTATTTTATATAACTTAAATCCGATGACAACTATCATGTTTTATTGACTAATGGTGAAAAAAAGTAGGGTTTTATAAGCATCTGCTGATAGAATCCTGACAAATTTTAAAGAAGAGGAATATGCTGTGTCATTGCTAATTACTGATGAATGTATCAACTGTGATGTTTGTGAGCCCGAGTGTCCTAATGAGGCAATCGCTATGGGTGACGAAATTTATGAAATTGATCCCAGTAAATGTACAGAGTGCGTAGGGCATTATGATGAGCCGCAATGTGTCGAGGTTTGTCCTGTGGACTGCATTCCTAAAGACCCTGACAATGAAGAGTCGGAAGACGAACTAATGCTTAAATATGAGCGTCTAATGGCTGAATAACATCAACCCTTGGGTTGTTAATGACAGTAGCCGATTTATCAGAATATGATTCGTTACTATAATCATCCATCACATCAATAGAATAGTCTGAAATAGGGGGTTGAAGCACTTCTAGCTCTGCTGTAGACAATCGGTTAGTCTCATTGCGGTTATTTAACGTAAGTGGCTGGCCTTTTTTATTGATGCAATATTCCAAGCCAACTTTGTAACATAATTCAGCATTTTCTTTCTCACCGATTTTTTCCAATAGTTCGGCAAACTCAAGGTAGCCTTCAGAGTTCGGTGCTAAATTTAAACTAGAGTCGAAGAAGTGCCTGGCCTTTCCCCATAACTTGTTTTTGCTATACAACCTGGCCAGGCTGAGTAGGAACTCAGGGCTTTTATCGTGTTCGGGCAGCCATTTTTCTGCATGTTTTATAGCTTGATTTAGGTTGTCATGATGAGATAAACCATATTGCTGAGCAAGCTGATCATCCCATTGTTTATTTAAGCTAGTCACCATTAGTTTATTAGCTGTCGAGTTATCACCAGCGGCAACTAACGCTTTGCAGTAAAGTAAAATAGCATAAGGCTTATTGCGAGTAGTGTTGGGTAACTTTTTCCACTCCAGTTTAAGCTTGGATAAGCTATCCTCATTGGCGTACATTTGAAATACCCCTTTGAGTGATGCTGTTTCATAATGCGCTAAGTCTTTAGTATTAAGAATTTCTTGCTTATTTAATTCAGGTAGCATGCTAGATAAATTCTTCCAGTCTTCTTGCTTATAATAAGACTTAGCTAATAGCTTTTTGGCATATAGATGTTTAGGATGTTCTTCTAACAAAGTGATCAAACCTGCTCTAGCTTGTTCCAACTGCTCCGAATAGAGCTGCATTTCTGCTTGTGATATAGCAATAGCTATTTCAGCCCCATTTACTGTTTTCTTCGCTTCTATAGCTTGCTTAAGGTATTGATCTCGCAATTCATAAGCTTCTTGCAAGTGCGCTGCTCGGGCTGCGCCTAAGTAGTGCAATACAGGCGTTTCTGAATGCTCAGCATTGGCTAGTAGCTGCTTTTCTGCATTGCCCCAATTCCCTTCAATTAATGAAACTAACCCTTGCATTAAATCGTTGCGTGTACGATTACACATTTTTTGCTTGCGGTAATTTTTGGCATACCGTGCCATGCTGAGCAGATGTTTTAGCAGACGCAGGGTTAAATAGAAAGCTAGAAAACCAACTAGAAGTAGGGCTACCATATTAGCTACGCTAAGCTCTAAAACATGTCCAGACCAGTAGAACACAACGTTGTTTTGTTCTGCGAGAATGGAGTCAAATAGCCAAAAAGAACCCGCGATAATCGCTAAAATCACCAGAATATAGATGAGTATCATTTGTTTTCCTTTTTTGCTGTTTGGGTCTGACTTTGCTCAAGCAGTTTATTAAGCGCGGTTGAAAGAGTGGGCAATGATGGCTCGATGTTTTCACTGTCTAACTGCTCTAGTGTTGCTAACCAAGGCTGTGCATCTTCTATAGAATAATACAATTCTAACATCAGTTTGAGCGTTTTTATTTGTTGATGGAATTGCTTGTCATAACGCTGGGCAGCCATCAAGCGTAACGACTCTAAACGTAATTGTAATAGCTGATCAATACGTTTTTTATCTTCGTTATTGGGAGCGTAACGGGGTAATGTTGTCTGTTTTCGAATAGAAATTGAGTCGTTGATATAACCTTTGACTTTGCCTGTAATACTATTGTTGTCAACTTCCTCAAATAGAGCTACTTGTTCTCCATTTAGCAATTCTTTTTCTATAGCAGCAAGAGGTTTAATTTTTTCACTTAGTTCAGTAATCGTGTTTGATAGTTCTCTAACGTTAACGACTGAGATCTGTTCTAACTGTGCAATATCTTTACTGAGGTTTTCCCTAACAGACAGTAGTTCGGGAGAAGCTATTTGGATTAATAATTGATCTGCTTTTTTCAAGAAGAGCATTGCATTGCTTTTATCATAGTCCATTGCCAATCGGGTTTTTGCGGATTCTAGCAAAAAACGCACTTCTGCTTGTAGAACAGTGGGTGTTGATAGGGTGTGAGTATTTTTTTCAGACTGCTGGAGTGTCAGTTCTGCGATTTGGTCTTTAACCGTTTGTGCAGAATAGTTAGTTTGTTCACGAATTTGATCAAGCTCTTCTAATGATTCACTAAAGCGTTGCTCAGCATCATTAGAAGATTGCGTTAAATTAGCACTTAGCTCCTCAACTTTATCTTTATTAGCGGTGTGACTGAGTTGTTGCTTGATACGTGTAATTTCATCAAGTGCTGCCTCTGCTTTATCATCAATCCGAAGCCAATGTTTATAACCAACCGTTATACCAACAGCTGTAAAGAACAGTGCTAGAAAAGCAATGTAGAAAGCCATGCGAGAGTTTTTACGTGTAACTACAGGATGCTCACTATCATTATCATCGGCGCTATTATTGATAATAGGGCTGCTGCCATCTTGATCTGGTAGGTCTACATTCAGTGGTGTATCTGAGTTAAAGCTATTCAAGGTTAGTTGTATTCCGTTTTCTATGTTTTGACAAAGCTAATAGCGCCGCAAACATTGCGTCATCACTGGGGTTTTCTGCAATCCAGTGAGGATTATCACTTAATGTTTGTCGACTAGTTATAACGTCGTAGATACGTTGGCTACCTAATAATAGGGTAGCGCTAGTCAGCCACTTTATAGGCTGATCACTAAGCAGTGATAGGAGGTTATCACTGCTTTCTGCACTAGTAAGCGTAATTATATCAATTTTTTCAGACTTAAGGGTGTTCAACAAACAATCACTAAGGGTAGGGCATCGGCGTACATAAACATTGGCATGCTGGACAATAGCTCCACGAGCCTTTAGGGTATCCCTCAATAATGTTCGTCCACCTTCTCCCTTTATAATTAGAATACGCTTATTTTTGACCTGTTGCATATCAGCTAAGGCTAATAAGCTTTCACTGTTGTAATACTTTTCAGGTTGTATATCGACGTGAATATTTTTCTTTTGTAGCGTCTGAGTGGTTTTTTTACCGATAGCAGCAACTAGGTAGGTGTGTGATGATAAAAGGCTATCCATATAGCTTGATGCAAACTCGGCGGCATTACTACTAGTAAATAGGATGATATCTTGTTGATCAACCTGTTTTAAGAGCCGAAGGGTGTGATCTTGCTGTGTTGTTTCTTCAATCATTAGAGTAGGGAAGCGTACAGGTTTTGCCCCCGCATTCTTTAACATCAGGCAAAACTGGTCTGCCTGATGTACTGGCCTAGTGACTAAAATAGATAAGCCTTGTAGTGCTTGTTTTTTAACATTACTCAAAGGTGTTACTCACCGGCAATTAGTCAAAGAAACCATACAAAGACATTGCACATAGACATTAATCGTGGACATCAATCCCTACAGCTTGTAAGGCAGCATTACCGCCTTGAGATAGGATATCTTCCGCTACTGCAATTCCGATGGCTTCGCCGTCTTCTGCTGACCCTGTCTTTTCGCTACGAAATATTTTCGAGCCGTCAGGGAATCCCACTAGACCGCGTAACGTCAATGTCTCGCCATCCAATTCAGCAAATCCTGCGATAGGTACTTGGCAACCACCGTTTAGACGCGTATTCATAGCGCGCTCTGCACGTACGCGCAAATAAGTAGGGTGATGGTTCAGAGGAGCGATTAAGCTATTAATACGCTCGTCATCAATACGGCATTCTATACCGATAGCGCCTTGCCCTACAGCGGGTAAACTCAAATCGCTAGTGATGTTCTGAGTGATGCGTTCTTTGTAACCCAGGCGTTTTAAACCAGCACTTGCGAGGATGATGGCATCAAAGTTGCCTTCATCCAGCTTTTCCAGGCGAGTATTAACGCTACCGCGCAGATCTAGTATGTGTAAGTTAGGCATGCGTTCACGTAACTGTGTTTGACGACGCAGGCTACAGGTTCCGATTTTAGCATCTTCAGGTAATTCATCCATTGATGTATAGGTGTTTGAGACAAATGCATCGCGCGGGTCTTCACGTTCAAGGATCACGGGTAAATGCAATCCTTCAGGAAAGCTAACAGGTACATCTTTCATCGAATGTACAGCGATATCAGCAGTACCTTCCAACATGCCAGTCTCAAGTTCTTTAACAAATAACCCTTTACCTCCCACTTTTGCAAGTGGTGTATCGAGAATTTTATCGCCTTTAGTCGTCATAGTGACTAACGAAACTTCAAGATCAGGATGATGTTGCTTTAATTGACGGGCTACTTCATTAGCTTGCCAAAGGGCTAGTGGGCTTTTTCTAGTGGCTATTTTTAGGGTGTTTGATGTATTAGACATAATGTAAAGGGTATATGTGGTCAATAAGTAGAGCGACTTTACTTTATCTGTCTGTTTTATTCCACTGGCTATCTTATAAAGTGTATTGATGAGACTGTTTTCGATGATAATAGCCGTCTGATATGCGTGCAAGACCAGCAATAAACCTATGACGTTATCTCAGTATTTAGGTTTGAATATCATCTAAACAGAGGAGTTGGGCTAATGAGTATAGATAATACTGTGTTTACCGATAGTGGTAGATGTATTAATAGGCATTATTTAATAGCCTTAGTTGCTATTATCCCTTTGCTAAGTTCGTGTAATCATGAAACTAGCATTAATACCAACAGTAGCTTCTTATGTGATACCCCAGCGGTGGTTAAACAACAAATGCTAAGTCTTGTTAATGCCGCTAGAGCTAGTGGCCAAGCCTGTAATGGTCAAATATTTACTTCTACCGGTGCTGTTACTTGGAGCGATGCTTTAACAGCCGCTGCAAAAGTGCATTCTGATGATATGGCAGTCAATAACTTCTTTTCTCATAGAGGTAGTGATGGGTTGCAAGTAGGGGCAAGAGTGCAAGCGCAAGGTTATGTGTTTATTTCAGCGGGTGAAAATATCTTTGCAGGCGCGCAAGACAGTGGCGAAGCAGTAAGAGGTTGGCTGGCTAGCACAACAGGTCATTGTGAAGCAATAATGAATCAAAATTTCAGAGAAATGGGGGTTGCTTGCACACGCAATGCGAATAGTGAGTTTGGAACCTATTACACACAGGTTTTTGGTTCTAGATAATTTAAGTGGCAGTCTTGAGGGTTGAGGGTGCTTCTATTAAGGAATCTCTGATTAAGTCCCAATACTGGAAGTGACACTTTAGTGTCGCCTATAAGCGTTGAAATATTGTTGTTTCTGGCGAGGCTAAAGCCTCACGTCCTACTTAATCAGCTTCTTAAAGTAAGTCTATGATATGGCTAATTATATTGAAACTTAGATAACCACGTCCTGTGGGCGTGGCAAGCAAAAGGCTGTGCCGTTGAAACGGCTCAGTGCTATACCTCATCTTGAGTTGACCACCAATTTAAGAAAGAGGAAATAACACATGAGTCGATTTGAAAAGTTATCACATGTTATCTGGCACTGCCAATATCATATAGTTTGGGTTCCCAAGTATCGATATAAGGTACTGCGAGATCGTATTAAGGAAGAA
>JALXAX010000158.1 GCA_026991755.1 Thiotrichaceae bacterium
GCACTGAGAATGACAAAATTTAGCCATAAACTGGAAGATATAATGCTAAAAAAAGATATTTTTTCAAAAAATTACAAATTTAAGGGTATTTGAAATATATTTTTTAGTTATTCAGAGATTCCTTAAGAACCAGTGCTAGTTGAGATTACTGCTATTTGCTACTATCCCTCACCAAGATATAGTCAAGAGACACCAATATGGACAAGCAAACACAAACTGAAATGGAAGCCGCCGCTTTCAGAGGCTTAATTGCTCATTTACAAGAACGTACTGATGTACAAAATATCGACCTTATGAATCTCGCAGGTTTCTGTCGAAACTGTCTAAGCAAATGGTATTTAGCCGCTGGCAAAGAACTTGGCGAAAATATCAGCTATGAAGATGCCTGTGAGTACGTCTACGGAATGACCTATAATGAATGGAAAGACAAATATCAATTAAAGGCTTCTGAAGAACAACTGAAAAAATTTGAAGAAACCAAACCTATCCATGCAAAAATTAGCGGACATAGACCTGTTTAGATATTTATAGCTTTATTTAGGTCAGAGTTAGCACCTAAAAAAATCCTCCCCGACATCTATTCAAAATAAGGAGAGGACTTTTGTGCTTTCGTGACAACCAACTCATTTAATAACATTACGGAGAGCCTTATGGCAAGCGCAACAGCAAGACATATTTTAGTATCAACAGAAGATCAGTGTAATGATCTTAAAAAGCAAATTGAAGACGGTGCAGACTTTGGAGAAGTTGCGCAGCAACATTCAAGTTGCCCCTCTAAAGCTCAAGGTGGAGATTTAGGATCATTCGGCCCTGGACAAATGGTACCTGAATTCGACAAAGTCGTTTTTAGCGCCCCAGTAAACGAAGTACAAGGCCCCGTTAAAACCCAGTTTGGTTATCACTTACTAGAAGTGACTAGCCGTACAGACTAACTCTCTCATTTGCTCAGATAGGCTATCTATCTGAGCAAATAGACATACAGTTGGAGCGATAGATGACTAAGCTCCGAATTAACTACACTCAACGGATACTTCTTATTATGCAAATCGGTGAACTTAACCGAATGCGAGTCGTAAAAAAACTCGATTTTGGTATCTATTTAGATGGTAAAGAGCTTGGCGAGATTCTTATGCCAACTCGCTATATCCCCGCTGATTGTAAAATAGATGATGAGATCGTTACTTTCCTATATAAAGACTCCGATGATCGCCTACTGGCAACCACAGAAACACCCTACGTTATGGTGGGTGAATGTGCTCATTTAAAAGTCATCGACGTTAATAATGTTGGCGCTTTTCTAGACTGGGGACTACCGAAAGACTTGTTTGTCCCTCATAGTGAACAAAATGGCCGTATGGAAGTAGGTAAATCCTATGTAGTTAGTGTTTATCTAGATGACATAACTGAACGTATTACAGCAACAGCCAAACTGGATGGCTGGCTCAGCGAAGAAGGTATCTACTTTAAGCCACAACAAGCGGTTGATTTATTAATATGTGGTCGCACCGAGTTAGGCTACAAAGCCGTGATCAATCATACCCACCTTGGTCTTCTTTATGAAAATGAAGTATTTCAAGAATTGAAATATGGACAGCGATTATCGGGTTTTATTAAAACGATTAGAGATGATCGAAAAATAGATCTAAGCTTACAATTACCTGCTGCTGAAACACGTGATGCGTTAATGAATGACATCATCACATACCTTAAAAAGCATAACGGTATTTCTAAGATAACGGATAAAAGCATTCCTGAAGTGATTTATCAGGAATTTAAAGTCAGTAAGAAAAGCTATAAAAAAGCACTAGGTCGGCTTTACAAGCAGAAGCTTATTACAATAGATAAAGAGCAGATCACGTTAGTATAGTCTTTTAGATTAATTAGAATCATGGTTCAAGTAGAGACGTTGCATGCAACGTCTCTACACAGATAGATAGAAAACTTAGAGTTATACACCACTCCCTATTCCACCTACCCATGCCAACAATTTTTATTAGCTATCAGTTAGTTAGCTACCGCACCAAAGTCTTTGGCCGCTACATTCTTAGGGGCTGTACCAGCACCCGCAGAAATAAAGCGAAGATCACTCAATATATTAGCCGTCTCTTGTAAAAAAACATCAGCAGGGCGCACTTTCTTATTGAAAATATCATCACCCTGCTCTTCTTGATACTTTTGCAACCCTTTAATAGTTTTAAAAGTAGGTAACTTATTGGCAGCTTGTAACTCATTTTCAATAGCTAGTAACTGAGTATTAAACTTATTACGTTTTGCCTTGCGATTCTTTAAGTTCAAAGATACTGACTTTTCATTACGTGAATCCGTTAATAACTCTAATTTACGGATAGTTGCTAAGAACTTAGGTGTATGTAGGATTCTTTTTTTCGATATGGCATCTTCAGCCATGACATCAGAGCTTAACAATGCATTAGGCGAATAGGAATAACGAGCATTATCAATTTTGCGCCAAGGCAATGCATTATCTAAAGAACTCTCACCAAACTCATCATCCATTTTTGGTATTGGCCAAGTGATATCGGGCTTAACACCGTGGAATTGAGTACTCTCACCATTTATTCTAAAGAACTGAGCCGTCGTAATTTTTACTTGCCCTAGTGGTTTATCAGAACTACTCTTTGAATAAGCATCAAGTGGCAAAATCGTTTGCACTGTGCCTTTACCAAAGGTTGTTTCGCCAATGATTAAACCGCGTTTGTAATCTTTTATAGCTCCCGCAAAGATTTCTGATGCAGAGGCACTTCCTCTATCAACCATAACGGCTAAAGGACCATCATAGGTAACACCTCGAACGGTATCTTTATGAACACTGGTTCGACCTGAAACATCATTCACTTGTACCACTGGCCCATGATCAATAAACAAACCCGTTAAAGAAATAACTTCAGATAACGAACCACCGCCATTACCTCTTAGATCGATGACCAAACCATCAATATGTTCTTTCTTTAATTCATTAAGTAGCTTTTTAACATCACGGGTAGTACTGCGATAATCTTTATCACCTCTACCTCTTGCTTCAAAATCTATATAGAAAGAAGGCAGATCAATAACACCTATTTTTGACTGACCCATTGCTGTTTTTACATCTAAGACTCTTTTCTTAGCAGCTTGATGCTCTAATTTTATTTTGTCTCTAACAATAGCTATATTGACAGGCTTTCCACCTAAGCCTGTTTGATGCGGCAATACAGAAAGCACAACGGTGCTACCTTTCTTTCCACGAATAATATTAACGACATCACTAAGACGCCAACCAATAACATCAACCATCTTTCCATTTTTACCTTGTGCTATGGCAATGATGCGATCACCTGCTTTTAGCTTGCCTGTCCTATCCGCAGGGCCACCAGGAACAATACTAACAATCTTAGTGTGTTCTTTATCCGTTCTAAGAACAGCGCCAATACCATCAAGTGATAGCCGCATTTGAATATTAAACTCTTCAGATGCACGAGGAGAAAAGTAAGAGGTATGAGGTTCTAAAGCACTCGCATAGGCACTAGCAATCAATTGGAATATTTCATTGCTCTTAACCTGAGTACTTCTTTTTGATAAGTTTTGATAACGTTTTTTGAGTGTCTCAATGGATTCGTCATCGTTATCCGCTAATTTCAAGTTAATTAAGTCATTCTTAATTCGCTTACGCCATATATCATCAAGCGCTTTCTTATCTTTAGCCCAAGCAAGTTTACTATGATCAAGTATGTAAGACTCATTAACAGAAAAATCGAAAGGTTCTAAAACACGTTTTTCTGCATACGCTGAACGTTCTTTAACACGTTGTTGATACAGACGAAATATTCCTAGTGAGGGTTTTAAATTACCGTTGCGAATATCATCATCGAACAAGTCACGATGTTTATTAATCTGGTTAATATCTTGTTGGGTAAAGTATAAACGTGCTGGATCTAGCTCTTTTAAATAGCTTGCTAATATTTTGTGAGAAAATTCGTTATCTAGCTCATAATTTTTGTAATGAAACTGCTCAAGTAACTCATCAATAATCTTTAATTCTTCTGAATGTTCCTCAACCTCACTATCCGTTGCAACCCCATTTTTAGACAATGAACTTGAAGACAATGTTGATGGCGTATCTGTTAGGTTGGAAGTATGAGTTTTTCCATAACAACTAGATAGCCCAACTAGCGTTAAGAATGCTCCAAAAATAAATATACTTGTTTGTTTTATCATTATATTACTACTGTTTTTAGGGGTTTAATCTTAGTGGTGGTACTAATTTCTTTCACATTATACCAACTACTAACTCTCATCTCGCATTTTTTATACCAGTGGTTACACACCTTATGGTATCCGAATCGCACTCCTCTCTACTACGTTTCAAACTAAACATAGGGTGAGACCTTTACACGAAAGATATGACGGATATAAATGGCTTGAATTCCCTCTATTTCTGCTAAAAATTCGGCCAATAGCTCACTATTACCCTCTTTTTTAGCAGAAATAGATGAAATTACGCTCATTTCTCTCTCGCCATCCTTTCATGCAAAGGTCTCAAAATCTAATTTGCACAACCTTATTGTTTGCAAATATCTTCAACCGTTTTGGCACCAGCCTCTCTCAGAGCCATTATAATATCACTATTACCTATTTTCATAGCCTCACTCAAAGGTGCAATATTACCACTATTCTTTGCACAGATGCCTGGAGAGCTCCCATTATAGACTATATTAGGGTCAACCTTATGCTCTAATAGCACTTCGACAATTTCGACTTGCTGATTCGCTATCGCTTGCAACAATGGATATTGTACCTCGTAATCATAGATGTTCGCATCTGCACCATGAGACATTAATAATTCGACTACACTCGCATCACCTTGCTTAACTGCTTCAATAAGCGGGTAATCTTTTATATTAGGTGATTCTCCATTTGAATTAGGATCAGCGCCATGGTCTAGCAATAACGCCAGCAACTTAGGCTTATCTAATGCAAAATTTAGCATATTCTTCCCAGCATTAGTCGAATATTTTGGGTTCGCGCCTTTCTCAAGTAATGTTTTTGCAAGAGAAATATCTCCTTGTATAACAGCAAAATATAAAGGCGTACCAAAGTTTTGATCCAGTTCGTAGTTTACTGATGCCCCTTTATCTAAGTACTCACTAACCTTTTCTGAATCTTTTCTTTTTACTGCTTGAATCAATGCACGCCCTAATAAGTCAGCTCTAATCCCCTCTTTTTTCTTAGGCGTCAATAGTGGCTCATCCTGTTTAAGCAACCACAAACCTACATCAACAAGACCTTTTGAGGAGGCATAAGACAATAGAGACTCACTTTCAACTAGACCTACATCCTGATCATTACTACTGGTATTGTCGTTATTTAGTTTTGCAACTGTTGCTTTTGAAGGGGTTAAAACAGAGCTTTTAGAGGCATTATCAGCTTTAATTGAATATGAACTCATACCTAACGTTTTAATCAATGCGCTATCGTTAGTCACAAAACGAATATCCGCTCCTTCAGCCACTAGTCTTTTGGTTTCTTCTAAATCATTCTTGGCTACAGCATGCAATAACCGTTCGTTTAAATCACCTTTATTCTCACTACTGGTCTTATTAACAGAGTGATTATCACCCGTTATTTCTGCATCGTGATTGGCACTGGGAGCTGAACGGCACTCTTCTAATAATTGGGCACGTGTATCCATCTCATTTTCTGCCACCCATTGATGCGCTGACAGACACCAATCAAACTGACCTTTATAATTAGCACTCCATCGCACACCCGTATATCCACAGCCTTGATCAATTGATTGCCAGTACTGTGAAATAGCAATAAGCACATAATCGGAACAAAATTCTTCATCCGCAGCAGATGCTAGCGTACTGGATAACACCAGTATGCTAAAAGTCCATGTCAATTTTCTCAAGCTCTGTTCCAGTAGAATCATCATAATTAGGGCTAATATAAACACTCATTCATTGTAGTAGGAATACTTAGAGTACCTTTGTATAAATGGAGATTAAAAAGAAAAACACTCTCATTTCAATCCGTCATATCTTTCGTGCAAAGGTCTCCTTGTATATCAATAGACTTATAAACGAGAAAATAGTTCTTCATTGCTAAAAATTCAAGTACCTAAGTGATCAATATAGAATTATGAGCTGATTAAATTCCGTTCAGATTGAAAATGATTATATGACATATATTAGCTTTTTCTAATTTATCTAATAAATGTGTAAGCGTCAGATTTGCTTAATATTTAAACAAACTGGTTAAATATTAAACTTAACGCCAATTGTTCATATAATATTCAGTCTGCTTATTGTTTAATCTCGAAAAATTACTTTTGTATCATACTTGATTAGCAATTAACTAATAACGAATCAGATTCATACAAATAGGGCAAAGTAATTCTATCAACTCCTACATCGGCAATAGTCGATTTAGATAACTAAAAAACAAATAAAAAAAGAGACTCAAATGATGAACGCACCTTTGAATGCACCCATGACACAACAGCATACTACTATGCTTAACACTATCATCCATGAAATGATCATCAACTACCTTGAACAATTTCATGAAAACCAAACACCAACGGACGTTTATCGCAAGATTATTGACGAAATTGAACAAACACTATTCGCCAGCACCATGAAATATACATTTGGTAACCAATCCAAAGCAGCCGTTTATTTAGGCATTAATCGTGCAACATTACGTACCAAGCTTAAGCGTCATGGGTTAATGTAAATTAACACGCTCAGCAAGCGTGTCCGTTAGCCAGAGCTGTCTAAGAATTAAGAAACTACTACAAATCCCCATGATCATCATGATTTTACAACAGTTCTTGTTCTCAGACAGCCTGCTAGTTTGCTGAGTTTATATTCCCTAACTTTTTAATGCGCTCCATCCTCACTCCTTTGTGAGCTGAAAACGAAAACCAAATTGAAATCGCTTTTCCATAAATAGCTTTTTTATCAAGAAGCCCCCATGATCGACTATCATTGCTATGGTCTCGATTATCACCCATAACAAAATACTGATCCTCATTAATTTCTTTGCTGACTATTTTCTGTTTAGCCGTAAGCTTATTATTTTTCACCAACACATAAGGCTCTTGTTGTACTTTATTATTCACCCTCACTTTGCCTTTTTGTATATCTAAGTGATCACCTGGTCCAGCAATAAGACGTTTAGTGAAATAAGTGCTGGGGTTTAAGGGTGGTTTAAACACTAGAATATCTCCCCGCTGGGGTGCTTTATCAAGATAAGCCCATGTATCTACGATAATGTAATCATTAGGTAAAAGCGTGTTCGCCATTGATCTAGAGGGCAAAATAAACGTTTCATAACCAAATAAAATGGCTCGATAATGCACCGTTAAAGCGCTTAACACGAGCAAGATAAAAACAAATAGGAAATAGACAACTCCTCGTTGGCTTGCTGCAAGGGTACAAGGACTATTTCGACGAGCTATAAAGAAAACAAAGGGAAGCAGTAGCAGATAAACAAACACTAAGCCGCCCCATATCAGCCAAAGACCCCAAGGCTCTAAAATCAGCCTTGACCATGCAATGAAAAATAAAGAGACCAAGAATATTAGGGGAATGAATAAAGCCGTTATAGGTTTTCCTGAATATAAAAAACCCAGCCCAGGCGCTATCAGGTGGAGGATTACGGCAACACTACCGTATCTTTTTTTAACCATCAATGAACATTAAACTCCCATTGCTTTACGAATAATTTCATTTTTAACGGGAGCTAATTGATTGATAAAGTTTAAGCCCAAATTGCGGGCTGTCTTTACGATAGGTAAGTTATGACCAAAGAGCATTTTGAAACCTTCCATGGTTTTTTGGGTTAATAAATTATCGCCTTTTCGTGCACGTTCATAACGTCTTAATAAAGAATAACTCCCTGGTGAACGGGAAGTATTTGAAAGCACATTAGCAAGTTCTACAACATCTTTAATACCTAAATTCACACCCTGACCTGCCAGAGGGTGAATAGTATGTGCCGCATCACCCACTAATGCGATACGAGGTTTTACATAATGTTCCGCATGTCGACCCAAGAGAGGAAAAGCAGCCCGTTGGCTAAGTACTTCTATATCACCCAAGTGATGCCCAAATGCCTCACTTATTGCTAGGTTAAAAGCACCTTCATCCATTGCCAGATAATAGTCGGCTTGATCCGCAGGTAAAGTCCACACAATAGAGCAACTACCGTCTGATAATGGCAGTAGTGCGAGTGGCCCTGAGGGTAAAAAACGTTGCCATGCCGTATGTTGATGGCTATGTTCTGTTTTCACTGTAGCCACTAATCCTTTCTGGGCATAGTCATTACGCTTGAGCGAAATACCCGCCAGGTTTCTTACTTTTGAGTTAGCACCATCAGCACCCACCAGTAAGTCAGCAGAAAGTGTTACCTTTCCTGACTCGTTTTCTACTTCAACCAAAACGCTATCATCACTCACTTCGAAAGCAGTAAGAGATGAAGGGGTAATGAGCGTGATATTGTCGCTTTCACGCATAACATCAAGCAGTGCCAGCTGTACGACTTTATTTTCGACAATATATCCTAAGTTCGGCTCACCTAACTCTGCCGCATCGAAATGTATTTCACCATCACCCGTACTATCCCAGACATGCATTGATTCATAGGGCGATACACGCATAGCCTGCATCTTTTCCCAAGAACCTATAGCAGTGAAAGCACGCTGAGATGCTCGGCTTATCGCAGAAACACGTAATTCTGAGGCATCATCAGCACTAAAAGCAGAAGGTAGATAAGCTTCGACTACCGCAACCTTTTTACCTTGCTGAGCCAATAGGCAGCCTAACGTTGCACCCACCATTCCTGCACCATTAACAATGACATCATATTTTTCAGAATAAGGGCTATCTGAAGCCTGATTGGCTGAATCAGCTGAGGAATCAGTAGCAGAGTCAACAATAGAGTTAGTAGGTGTTTGCATGATGATAATTTACAGAGCGAAGAGCATCATCTTACAACAAGCGTACTTTAAGCACACCTTCAATTGCGGACAAGGCAGCCACATCAACATCAACAATCTGCGAATTTAAGTCCATCAAGGTATAAGCAAGATCACCGTGTGAGTCATTCACCATATGGTGGATATTGGCTGAACATTCGCCTAATACACTTGAAATCTGCCCCACCATGTCGGGGTGGTTTTTATGCATAATGGCTAGCCTGCACTCACCTGCTCTAGCCAGCTTTATATCAGGTAAATTAACCGAATTAGTAACAATACCGTTTTCAATATAGTCACGAATCTGTACTGCGACCATAGTGGCACAATTCTCTTCAGCTTCTGTTGTTGATGCGCCTAAGTGAGGCAGTGCAATAACCCCTTTTGCACCTTTAATCGCATTAGAAGGAAAATCACATACATAAGAATGCAGTTTACCTTCTTCAATGGCGGCAACTACGGCTTCTTCATTAACAATTCCATCACGCGCAAAATTAAGAACAACCGCATTATCCTTCATGCCTTTGATACTTTCTGCGTTAATTAAGTCTTTTGTGCTATCCAATAAAGGCACATGGAAGGTAATAAAATCAGACTGGCTAAGAAGCTCGTCAATCGTATCAACAGGCTCTACATCCGATGATAACTGCCAAGCGTATTTGATCTGAATACGTGGGTCATAACCGACTACATTCATACCTAAAGCTTTAGCGGCATTAGCAATTCTCACACCAATTGCACCCAAACCTACTACCCCTAATGTACGACCAGGAAGCTCAAAACCTGCAAACTTTTTCTTACCTGCTTCAACTTGCTTATGTAGTTCTGAGTCTTCGCCTTCAAGACCATCCACATACTCTTTGGCCTGAACCAGATTACGACACGCCATTAGCATACCCGCAATGACCAGCTCTTTTACTGCATTGGAGTTAGCGCCAGGTGCATTAAACACAACTACGCCTTTTTCACTCATACTATCAATTGGGATGTTATTCGTACCCGCACCAGCGCGACCTACTGCCAATAAGGAATCAGGGATATCCATATCGTGCATTTTGTAAGATCTTAGCAAAATCGCATCAGGGTTTTGCTCTTCTTCCGTGATGGTGTAGTTGTCTTTGGGTAATAAATCCAGACCTTTGTCAGAAATATTGTTAAGTATCAAAATCTTGTTAGTCATTTTAATTCCATTTAGTAGCAGTTTTTTAGGTGATATGGGCGGTGTTTTAGCTATTGTTAGCTTCAAACTCTTTCATGAAACTGATCAACGCATCAACGCCCTCTTCTGGCATCGCATTGTAAATACTAGCGCGCATACCACCCACCGAACGATGTCCTTTTAAGGTTATCAATCCCTTCTCAGCAGCTTGCTCAAGGAAAGCACCATCCAGGTCGGCATTTTTCAAAGTAAAGGGAATGTTCATCCATGAGCGGCATTCAACATCAACAGGGCTGTTATAGAAAGAAGAGTCATCGATCGCTGCATACAGCTTATTGGCTTTACGCTCATTGATCTCAGCAATTGCCGACATACCACCGATTTCCTTGATCCATTTAAAGACCAAGCCAGCCAAATACCATCCATAAGTGGGTGGCGTGTTATACATAGAATCATTATTAGCATGAGTCGCATATTGGAACATTACAGGCGTGCCTTCTATCGCATCACCAATTAAATCATCACGAATGATTACTAGTGTTAAACCCGCTGGGCCAATGTTCTTTTGCGCACCCGCGTAGATCATGCCGAACTTAGATACATCAATCGGGCGTGATAAAATCGTAGATGACATATCAGCAACTAACGGAACATCTCCCGTATCAGGAATCCAGCTAAACTCAACTCCACCAATGGTTTCATTAGGCGTGTAATGCACATAACTTGCATCAGGATCTAATTTCCAAGTGTCAAAAGCAGGAACCGTAGTGAAACTGCTATCCTCAGAAGAAGCCACCACATTTACATCACAAAAACGTTTTGCTTCTGCAATCGCTTTTTTAGACCAAGCACCAGTGTTGACGTAATCCGCTTTGCCTTTTCCACCCGCTAACAAGTTCATGGGGATCATTGCAAACTGGCTACTCGCACCACCTTGTAAGAACAGAACCTTGTAGTTATCAGGTATATCCATTACCTCTCGTAAGTCTGCCTCAGCTTGAGCGGCAATCGACATATATTCTTTACCCCGATGGCTCATTTCCATCACCGACATTCCGCTGTCGTGCCAATCCAGCATTTCTTCTTGAGCTTGTGCCAATACAGCACTAGGTAGCATTGCAGGGCCTGCACTAAAGTTATACTTACGAGTCATAATTCCTCTCTATTTGCATGGATTTAAAGCGGCACATCATAGCACCTTTGATTAAAATCAAGAACAGTAATGGCCGATCAATGGTGTTCTCTTGCTATACCAACGGATTACTTGATTCTTGTTAACCTTTTTCTATAAATTATCACAGATGTTCGACTTTAGTCGCGCCATTGCACCACACATGCAGTTAAAACCTCCCCCTTGTTGAAGGGGGATTGAGGGGGATTTAACAAAAGTCAGTAATATACTGGTACTCCAGTACTTATTTCTAACTTTTCAAATCTCCCCTAACCCCTCTTTGCTAAAGAGGGGGACTGTTTTGAATACTTGCACAGCCTCTAAAGCCGTACGTCCTGTACTACAAGTATTACAGCCCTGATGAGTCACTACATCAATACTCAAACGTGTTACAATTCCAACCTCACCAACTCACTATTCGTTATTCATACTTATGAAAAAACTACTCTACAAACTTCTACTTATGTGGGTTTTCAAAGCCGTTATGTCTTTTCTTAAACGCAAATTCTTCCGACGCTAAGCGCATTGATCGGGCTACACAGTAAAAATCATCATCTGCTCTTGCTAGCTTATCTAGTTTCTTTGTATTAATACCTCTTCTTTATTACCCTTTCTTCTATGCAAGATAGCTATCTAAAAAACATCAAAACGGGTGCTACGACAGCAGCTCAATCTTCTATTCTCAAACCATGGCATTACCGCGCCATCACGCTAACCATTATGGTAGGTGTTTCATTATTTCTGGGCTTATCCATCTGGGTCGGCTGGGATAAAATGAGTGATGCCATTAGTAAGATTGGTTTTGTAGGCTTTAGTATTGCATTAAGTTTAACGCTGGCTAACTTAGCGGTTCGCTTATTACGCTGGCAACTGTACCTCCATACCTTAGACATCCACGTCCCTTTCTACAAAAGTATTCGAATTTATGTAGGCGGGCTAGCGCTAAGCGCGACACCTGGGAAAGCAGGCGAAGTCATTCGTAGTGTTTTTCTAAAGCCCTACGGTGCAAGCTACATGAAAAGCTTCGCTATGTTTATAGCGGATCGCTTTACCGATCTTGTGGCAGTACTCATGCTAGCAACAACTACTTTATGGGCTAATGCAAATGCTAGACCTGTCGCTATTGTTTTGACGGCTATTATTTTAGTCGTGGTGATTAGCATTCAAAATCCTCAACTTTATCGAAAAATCATAACAGCGGTATCTGCTGTAATCCCTTGGCAGAAACTAACGGCTCTGTTATTAAAAAGTGTCGATTTAATCGAACATTGTAAGTCTTTATTCGGTTTCAAAGTTTTTACTGCCTCAATGATCATTTCTTTGATTGCATGGAGCATAGAAGGCTTGAGCTTGTATATTATTTCTCAATGGCTACAGGCAGATATTGCATTTATAACAGTTTTATCGGCTTATGCTTTCTCCAAACTGATTGGCGCTATTAGCATGATCCCTGGAGGCATGGGGACTACCGAAGCTACGTTGATTACCTTGTTTATCGTTAATGGCATGGATGAGGCAACGGCTGTTACTTGTGCTTTATTTTTGCGATTGACTACTTTTTGGTTCGTGACAACGTTGGGATTGGTTGCGCTGCCTTCTCATGCAGAGGAAGCCTTTCCTCCCCCTTTATAAAGGGGATTGTCATCACTTGCCTAACTTTTCGTTATCACTCCACTGTGAATAAGGATACTCAGCCAATCGCATATTATAATAGCGCTCATGATGTGAAACCTCTTTACCCACCCATTCTGGCAACTCAATCACTTCATCTTCACTTTCCAGCTCTATTTCCGCTACTATTAAGCCTTTGTTGTCACCTTTAAATTCATCAATTTCCCATAGCTTTCCTGAATGAGAAACGAGGTAGCGTGTTTTTTGGACTTGTGGTTTTTTACACAGCGTATCGAGTAATTCCTTAGCTTCTTCAACAGGAATACTATATTCATATTCAGCACGTGATATGCCAACCGTCATGCTTTTTATATTGATGTTAGCCGCTTGATTCTCTATGCGTATGCGCACCGATGACTGACTGTTGTTACACAGATAACCTTGGTGCATGCGAATAGATTGATGAGATAATGCTTTCCAGGCATTAGAGGACAACAGATATTTTCTTTCAATTTCTTGAGGCATTGCTGTCGCCTATGTTGCCATTAAGTTAAAAGGTCAACAAGACCGAACCCCAAGTAAAACCTCCACCAAAGCCTTCAAGCAATAACGTTTCACCTCGCTTAATACGTCCATCGCGAACCGCTGTATCCAGCGCTAGCGGTATGGATGCACCTGAGGTATTACCGTGCTCATCGACCGTAATAACTACATGGTCTGTTGAAAGTTTAAGTTTCTTAGCCGTGGCATTGATAATACGAATATTCGCTTGATGAGGCACAAGCCAATCGACATCTGACTTTTGCATGTCATTAGCCGCTAACGTTTCATCCACTATTCGACCTAGTGTTTTCACCGCCATACGAAAGACTTCATTTCCTTTCATTGAGATATGCGCATCATTTTCTAAACTCGCGTAGCCCTTTGAAATACCCGCGTCAACTTTAAGTAAGTCTTCATACGCACCATCAGCGTGCAGGTGTGTTGACAAAATACCAGGCTCTTCGCTAGCTTGTATCACTACCGCACCCGCGCCATCACCAAATAGAATACATGTTCCGCGATCCGTCCAATCAACAATCTTCGAGAGTGTTTCTGCACCAATCACCAAGGCACATTTATGTGAGCCACTTTTGATAAATTTGTCAGCCGTTGCCAATGCGTACACAAAGCCAGTACAAACCGCTTGAATATCAAACGCGGTAGCACCGTGATTTTCTAACCGTTTTTGTAGCAAACAAGCCGTGCTAGGGAATATCAAATCTGGGGTTGTAGTCGCAACGATAATTAAGTCGATATCTTCAGCAGTAACCCCTGCCATATCCATTGCATTAAGAGCGGCTTGTTCTGCGAGGTCACAAGTTGTTTCATCCACAACGATATGACGCTTTTTAATACCCGTACGCTCTACAATCCACTCATCCGAGGTATCAACCATCTTTTCTAGATCTTGATTGCTGAGGACTTTTTCTGGTAAGTAGCTACCCGTTCCCGTGATTTTTGAATATATATTAGTTGTCATAGGGTCAATCCTGCATTAGTCCTGCTGTTCAAGTATGATTGATAATTTATTTTTAATCGTTTCAGGCACTTTAGAAATGACTTCTGAACGCGCTATGCCAATGGCATTAGCATAGCCTACGGCATCCATACCTCCGTGGCTTTTAATCACCGTACCCTGCAAACCAAGAAAGCTGGCGCCATTATAGTTTCTAGGGTCAAAGCGATTACCGAATGATTTTAAGACAGGTAGTGAAATCATTGCAGCCATTTTAGTGAATATGTTTTTCTTGTACTCGCTTTTCAATTCCTGAGTGAGCATTCTCGCCAAGCCTTCAATCGTCTTTAGCGTTACGTTGCCTACAAAGCCATCACAAACCACTACATCTACATCACCATGGAAAATATCATCACCTTCCACGTAGCCAATATAATTAAGACCTTTCGCCTGTTTCAATAAAGCATCCGTTTGTTTTACTTGTTCATTGCCTTTGATGGCCTCTTGCCCTACGTTTAACAAGCCTACTTTAGATGCGCCTTTTTTATCAATAGATTCAGCAAGGATGGCCCCCATGATAGCGAATTGATAAAGATGCTGAGCTTTGCAATCTACATTCGCACCTAAATCTAATATATGAGTATGTCCATCGGAGGTTGGCATGATACTACAGATAGCGGGGCGATCTACACCTGGGATCATCTTTAGTACAAAACGGGCTGTTGCCATTAAAGCACCCGTGTTGCCCGCACTAACCATGGCGTCAACTTTACCTTCTTTGATCAGGTTGATGGCGACACGCATCGAGGAGTCTTTCTTTTTGCGCAGTGCAATAGCAGGTGGTTCACCCATATCGACTTGCTCGGAGGCATGATGCACTAACAGCCGCTCGTTAGCTTCAGCTTTTAGCTCGGCTAGTTGAGCATGTATTTTATCTTCATCGCCCACCAGTGTAAGGATAATGTCATCATGTTGTTGTAAAGCTTCAAGGGCCGCTGGTACCACCACTGATAATCCGTGATCACCACCCATAGCGTCAAGACTGATACGAATGACTGAGTTCATTCAAGCTCCCATAAAGTTCGCCCAAAGGCGCAGAAAGTACAAACAAAAATCGCGGGACAAAGCCCGCGATTAGTATACGTTATAAATCAATGATTATTGACTTATTCGTCGTCCATATCTTCATCTTCTTCAACCGCTGAAGCGATGATTTGACGACCACGGTAAAAACCGTCAGCAGTCATGTGGTGACGTAAATGAGTTTCACCTGAAGTTGCATCTACAGATAGTGTAGGCTCGCTTAGGCTATCGTGTGAACGACGCTGTCCGCGTCTTGAACGTGTTACTTTACTCTTCTGTACTGCCATGGTCTTACTCCAAATCTTTCAAGTTTTTCAGTGCGGCGAAAGGATTATCTTTTTCTTCCTTTTCAGCCAAATCCGTTGTGTCGTCAATCTCTTCTTCTACCAGGTCTTCAGGCAAGCCTTCAATATAAGGTCTATCTGCGTCACAAGCCTCGTGCATTGCTGATAGAGGCAATGCCAGTAATAGCTCATCTTCTATGAAATCTTGTAGGAATAGTCGCTCATCTTCAACAAGGTAAGTATCAAACCCTTCGCCTTGTGCGCGTTCCGCTTGCTCATCCGTTTGCACTAATATGATTCTGACCTCAGAAACCACCTTGTAATCCAACTTTGATAAACAACGCTGGCAGGATAAATCTAGCTGTGCTTCTATCTCGCCTGTAATACAGGGAAGACCCATTTCTGTTCGATCAAAGTTTAACGTAGCGTTAACTTCAGCCGCGTCATCTTTATTATCACAAAGCAATTCTTGTAGTCGGGGCATTCGCGATTGCGATATAACTCCCGTCAAGTTTTTGCGTTGCTCAACCAGACGAAACGGATTGACCTCTACTGGTAACCTACTTAACATAGGCGGCGCATTATAGAGGCATATAAGGGGGGAGTAAAGTACTTTGTAAGCCGCGGTTTAAAGCGATGACGAACCCTAAAAGCTAGTACATCAACCAGTCCAAAATATCGGTATCAGCGCTTTTGTGAGGCTTTGCATCAAGGCGCAGTGCGCCTAGCCATGAAGGCAGACAGGATAACTGAGACCGTCATTTTGAGCTGGTTGATGTACTAGCTATAAAATAAGCGTGAATTAGTGCACATCTATTCATGCACTATTGCTTCACTTACTTCATAGAAACTTTGGTCTCAGCAGTCTTGGTTTTTTGAGGCAATGCCACTTTAACAGCACGACAGCAGCCTGTTAACTCTTCGCCATTAAACTGCGTGACTACTTTGTAGGGTACGCGTAGGCCACTTAGTGTGTCGTAACAGCGCTTTGAATAGGCATATTTGATGGTCATCTGTAGATTGTTACGACCATTCTTTCCGTGCACTACCGTTTTTAATGCAGTATTCCAACGGTTTTTATCTTGCTTTTTCTTTGTGATCGGCAAGCCTGTTTCGTAATCGCCTTTTAGTACATCCATCCATTTGGGGTGAACATCTACTTTCCAATAAGGTGTTTTGTTGCCACAGCGTAATACCCACTCTTCTTGAGGCTCATCCGCTGTTGCTTCTACTTTTACTGCTTCCGAATTAGTTTTAGCAACAGTTTCTTCGACCGCTACATCAGTATCTTGATCTGTTATTGCTACTTTTTCTACTTCAGCAGCATCTGTTTTCTGCTCTATTTCTGTAGCTACTTCTTCTTTGTCCGTTGAAACGCTAGCAACTGCTTCTTCCACTTTCGCCTTTTCAGCCGTTAGATAATATTTGCTAACCCAACCTGTTATGCCTTTCCACTTGATCAATACCCAATGTGTTTTGCCTAGAGTCGCTTCGTCACCTAGTAGCTCAATAGTATTGCCATCAAACGGGATGGTCGTAACAATCTCGTTGCTTACACCTGCTCCAGCTCGTACGTTTAGGTTATCTTTTTCTTTAACATGCGCCACGCTGTACAGTGGTGTTGATAATGTTTGTGCTACTGACTTTGTGTTTGCATCACTTGCTATATTGGCAGTAGCCATCTGCGCTGTAATAGCTGTCAGTAGAAGAGTAGAAGCTAATAGGTTAATTTTCCCTTTGATTAGAACCACTTTAATCCTCCAATTTATTTTAATTGCTCGTTATTTAAGATAATTATAGAACAAACTTAAAGTAAATTCTAGGCTATTAAATTAATTAACTAAGCTCTGCTTAAATCTTATTGGCTTTGGCTTGGTTTAATTCTTCTAAATCTATCAGGTCAGACACGGGTTAAGAGCCATGAAAATATTCATCCTTGGGGTATGGCCGACAATGAGGCGTATCATTGATCATGCGTTATGCGCACTCAGTACCTCAGCACACTCTATATTCTGCTTTAAAAAATAATCGCCCATAAAAAAGCCTCGTTATTGGAACAACAACGAGGCTTTTTACTAGGTTTTCAAGAGCCGGTTAAAAAACCTGCATATAAAGCTAACGACTAGCTTACCCTTGAAGGCTTAACTGATGATTACATCATTCCGCCCATACCACCCATGCCGCCCATATCAGGAGCTGCTGGTGCGTCAGGTTGAGGCATCTCTGCAACCATTGCTTCAGTCGTAATGATTAAACCTGATACTGAAGCCGCATGTTGTAATGCTGCACGCGTTACTTTAGTAGGATCAAGAATACCCATTTCGATCATGTCGCCATACTCTGAAGTACGGGCGTTATAGCCGTGGTTACCTTCGCTACTTGCTACAGCATTAAGTACTACAGACGCTTCATCACCCGCATTACTACAGATTTGACGTAGTGGCTCTTCCATGGCACGACGTGCAATGTTGATACCCATATTTTCATCTGCATTTTCGCCTTCCATATTCTGGATAGCTTGCTGAGCACGAACCAGAGCAACACCGCCACCTGGAACAACACCTTCTTCTACCGCTGCACGTGTTGCGTGTAATGCATCTTCCACACGGTCTTTCTTTTCTTTCATTTCTACTTCTGTAGCAGCACCAATTTTGATAACCGCAACACCGCCTGCTAGTTT
This sequence comes from Thiotrichaceae bacterium, assembly GCA_026991755.1. Taxonomy (GTDB): domain Bacteria; phylum Pseudomonadota; class Gammaproteobacteria; order Thiotrichales; family Thiotrichaceae; genus HyVt-477. The sequence goes on from JALXAX010000158.1 coordinate 18,467, forward strand.
AGCAACACGCTCTTGCAACTTCTCTTTATCATAGTCTGAGGTAGTAGTTTCCATTTGTGTACGGATCATACCTACACGCTCATCGATAGTTGTTTTATCACCAGCACCATCAATAATCGTAGTATCTTCTTTACTGACTGTGATGCGCTTAGCTTGACCAAGATCTGTCATCTCTAGTGCTTCAAGGCTCATGCCTACTTCTTCAGAGATTACTTTTCCGCCCGTCAAAATAGCTAGGTCTTCTAGCATAGCTTTACGACGATCACCAAAACCAGGGGCTTTAACAGCCACTACTTTTACGATACCGCGCATGTTATTAACAACCAGCGTAGCTAGCGCTTCGCCTTCGATGTCTTCAGCAATAATCATAAGAGGCTTACCTGCTTTTGATGCGCCTTCTAATGCGGGTAGTAAATCACGGATATTTGAGATCTTCTTATCGTGTAAAAGAACGAAAGGATCATCCAACTGAGCAATCATTTTCTCTTGATTGTTCACGAAGTAAGGAGATAAGTAGCCACGATCAAATTGCATACCTTCTACAACATCTAATTCGTTTTCAAGGGAGTTACCTTCTTCAACCGTGATAACACCTTCTTGACCTACTTTGTCCATGGCATCAGCAATTAACTGACCAATCACTTGATCGGAGTTTGCAGAGATTGAACCCACCTGTGCAATCGCTTCGCTGTTTGCACAGGGCTCAGAGATTTCTTTAAGCTCAGCTACGGCTGCAATTACTGCTTTGTCGATACCACGCTTAAGATCCATTGGGTTCATACCCGCCGCTACTGACTTCATGCCTTCACGTACAATCGCCTGCGCTAATACGGTTGCTGTGGTTGTTCCGTCACCTGCGATATCGTTAGTTTGTGAAGCTACTTCCTTCACCATCTGCGCGCCCATGTTCTCGAACTTGTCTTCTAATTCGATTTCACGTGCTACTGATACACCGTCTTTTGTAATAGTTGGAGCGCCGTATGACTTCTCCAACACTACGTTACGTCCCTTAGGACCTAGTGTAACTTTTACAGCATTTGCTAAAACATTAACGCCTTCAACCATGCGTGAACGTGCGTCATCACCAAATCGTACTTCTTTTGCACTCATTTTATTGCTTCCTTATAACTCTTTATTAAATGACTGATCGGGTTATACCCATCAATCAATAGGATTAACTTAGTAGTGTGTTAGCTAATATTAGCCTTCAATAACAGCAAGAATATCTTCTTCTTTCATCATTAATAACTCTTCGCCATCTACCTTAACGGCAGTGCCAGCGTATTGACCAAACAATACCGAATCACCTACATTTACGTCCATTGCACGCACATCACCTGAATCGGTAATACGTCCATTACCTGCTGCGATAATTTCGCCACGGTTAGGCTTTTCAGTCGCTGAATCAGGAATAATGATTCCGCCTGCTGAGGTGCGCTCTTCTTCAGTACGTCGAACTAAAACGCGATCATGTAAAGGTCGAATATCCATGTTTTCTCCTACAAATATTTTTATGAAATTGGGGATAAATAAGCAACACTCATTTATCTTAAATCTAATGTCTTATGTGGAGTGCAAGCAAGCGCTTAGCACTCTCCACGTGAGACTGCTAATTATTGGGATAGGAAAAATGAAATCAAGGGGGATTTTTGATATTTTTTTATTATTAGAGACCTTTGCATGAAAGGATGACGAGAGAAAAATGAGCGTAATTTTCTCTATTATTGCTAAAAAAGAGGGTAATAGCCGAGCTATTGGCCGAGTTTTTAGCAGAAATAGAGGAAATTCAAGCCACTTTTTTAGTGAGCTTGCCGTTTTATCAAAACGGTCAACTCAATTATTAAGCTTGCTTTATCCGTCATATCTTTCGTGTAAAGGTCTCTTTTAGTTGGTTGGGGACTCTGAACTTAGATAGATGCTAAGCCTTCAGATTTGTATTCGCTCGCTGAAATTGATTATGATCTGGTTTTCAGTGATCCAGTCTATCATCAGCTCGATGGACAAACTCACCATCTATAACGCTTCCGTTAGTGGTTGAGCTAAAACCTGTTGCAGAATGCATCCGCATAGATGAGTTTCTTAATAACCACTTTGCAAGAATTTTGCGCGAGAAGGGGATCAGACATAAAAAGCCAATCGCATCAGTTACAAATCCAGGCAGTAACAACATGCCACCTCCTAATAACAAGAAAACTCCTTCAAGCATTTCACCTGCTGGGGCTTTGCCTTCCATCATACTTTTCTGGAAACGCCCTAGAGTCGACAAACCTTGTTGACGTAGCAGTAGAACACCCACAAACGCAGTGAAAATGACGAGAAAAATAGTACTCCATGCCCCTATTCCTTCTCCCACTTTAATTAAAAAGTATAGTTCTATTAAAGGAACAACTAAGAAAAGAACAGCAAAGGTGGGAAGTGGTTTCACAATTTCAGCTCGGTTTATGATGCAATAAAAAAGAGATAAGTATTCTTATACCTTAGTGCTTAAAAGAAATAAATCAAGCGATAGTTAGCAAACGGCTCGAAAGCAATCAAGACACACAACGGTTAAAATGCTCGATACTTATAAATGACCTTCTTTTTGCATGCGATCCAAACGTGCTTGAGCCAGTTTCGCGGCATTACTACCAGGGAAATAACGCAACACATCATTAAACGTCCGACGAGCTAACGTCCAGTCTTTTAACGCATAAAAGCTATAGCCTAATTTGACGGCGGCATCTGGTGCTTTTCGTCCTGATTTATATTTATTCAACACCACTACAAAAGAATCGATAGCTCCCTTGTAGTCTTTCTTGGCGTACTTTGCTTCACCGATCCAGTAATGCGCATTTTCAGCCAATGGGCTATTAGGATATTTGCCGAGAAAAGCAGTAAAAGCATCAATACCTTGTTGACGATTACCTTTTAGAACTTGATAGGCTTGATTATATTCTGCCTTCTCAACATTCGTTGATTTCTTTTGTACCTGTTTCTGCGGAGTTACTGACTTAGGCGTAACATTCTTCGCAACCGCAGGTTTACCTGTTGCTACAACTGGAGTAGTTACGGGTTTCACTGGAGCTTTAACTGCTGTAGCGGCAACAGGCTTCGCCACCACTGGCTTTGTTGTAGTGTTTTTCTCAAAGCGCTCATCAATCGCCAAAAAGCCTTTCTTTTGATTCGATTTCAGTTGCTCAAGCTCATGCGTTAGCTTTTCATTATCACCACGCAGTTCATTCACTTCACGACCTAACTCTTCAATCTTCTGAGCTAATTCTTGCACCAGTGCATCATCAGGAGCAGCATGAACAGAAGCAACTGACACGCTCAATAATGCTCCAGCAATCGCGCTGACCAAAGCACTTCGTTTTATTGTATGATTTTTCATAGTTATCTCCATAAAGAACCCTGTTCAACTCAACCAGAGTCCTACAACCTTTGGCCATTATTAACGACCAATATATTTAATTTTAACTCGTCTATTTTGCGCCCATGATTTTTCACCGCTACCCACGACTGCTGGGCGCTCTTCACCATAGGCGATAATTTCAGTTTGCGAGCTTTTCACACCTTTACTACGCATACTCCATTGCACTGCTTTTGCTCGCTCTTCTGATAAGGCAACGTTATATTCACGCGTGCCACGCTCATCCGCATGTCCTTCTAACCTTACTTTTAAATTAGGCGTTTTTGCGAGCAGCCGTGTGTGAGCATCTAAAATTGCTTTATATTGAGGCTTGATTGAGGCTAAGTTGTAGTCAAAATAGATAATTCTTTTTGAAAGCAAACTATTAGGATTATCCAAGTTAGCTACTGTGATGGCTGCGTCTGCATTGCTATTTTGGTTATTATTACTGCCATTAGCTTGACCATTAGCATAGTTGCCACCACCTGTTGACCGCACTCCACCGCCGTCACCCATGTTAGCACCTTGGGTATTCGATCCGCTTCCATTATTCCCTGCTTGTCCTGTTGTAGCTCCTGCACCTGGTCCATCCATCGCCTCAGGTACGGACGAAGGTTGTTGCGAACAGGCAGAAAGCAGCAATGCGCTTACCAATAAAAAAGAGCCAGTACGGATTACGTTAGGTTTAGTTGAAAGTCGTGTATTCATGTTATCTCCTTGGGTAATTATAGTTATTAAACCCTTTAGTGTCATTATTTTATGATTAATAGTTAATGTTGATTATTAAGTTATCTAAGTTTTACTTTATTTCTGTCTCTATCTACCTCATATAGGGAGACCAAGCAGGATGACCAACATCCGTATACGGTGAATGTAGATGCGTATTTGCCCTCCCATTGTCACTAGCAACAGCGAGCACATGTCTTCTGCCCTTTCCTTTGGTTTCATAGAGCACCATTGCTCCATTAGGCGCTAGCGAAGGTGACTCATCCAGCGAACCATTAGAGACCACATCGGATTCTTGACTCGCAAGATCCATCAATACCACTCTAAACTTGCCACGTTGTTGACGCACCAAGGCTAAAGTATTGCCGACTACATCCGCAGCCGAGTTGTATTTTCCCTGAAAAGTAAGTCGTTTAGGACGAGCCTGATCAGCCCTGTTCGAGACAGCGATACGGTATAGCTGAGGACTACCGCCTCTATCAGAAGTAAAAACTATTGATCGGCTATCTGTCGTCCAGCTAGGTTCAGTATCAATCGCACGAGAATGGGTGATGCGTGTCAGCTTGCCTGTTGCAATATCAATCGTATAAATCTCTGCGTTTCCTTCTAGCGACAAACTCACCGCTAAAGTACGCCCATCTTTAGACCATGCTGGCGCACCATTAATACCTTTGCGTGCAGAGATAGTACGTCGTTTGCCTGAGCGCAGGTTTTGAATATAAATAGCAGGGTTGCCTGATTCAAATGATACATAGACAATTTCTCTGCCTGTAGGCGACCATGCAATTGACATTATCGGCTCTAACGATGTCACCACCGATTGATCATTATAGCCATCCGAATCGGCCACAATAAGCTGATAAATACGATCATCACCTGCACCCTCGGCAGCTACATAAGCAATTTTAGTATCAAAAGCACCTCTGATACTGGTGAGCTGTTTGTACACGGCATCGGCTGTTTTATGTGCCACACTGCGCTGGTAACGCAAGCCACCTTGCTGAGGCGTTACAAAACCTGCAATTTTTCTGCTGTTATTAGTATCAATGATTTCTATTTGTAAATCGGCTGATGAACCATTGGGTTGTAGTTTGCCTCGGATTAAAAACTCCGCCCCACTGCGTTTAAGTTGTTCTGCATTTAAGCTGCCTCCGAAAGGAGATAGGTTTCCTGCCGCGTTATCGGCAACAAATTTAAAGCGACCACTGCGCTTAAGATCTGCTTTTATAATACTTTTTAAAGTTTGAGCGTTTGATCCACCTTGGAAAGGGGTCACCAATAGCTTGATAACAGCATCATCGCCTGATTTATCAATGACTAGATTTAAGTCAGCTTGGGCTACAGGCACTATTGATAAAAACAGAATCATAAGTGTCGACTGTGTTGTACCCTGTTTTATTTTTTGTATAACCCTAAAAAAATTCTTAATTATATTCATTATTTTTTTGTCTTATCCTTAGTTTTTAACCTTATTGTCGCTTAAAACTGTCACTTAAAACTATCGCTTAAACATCAAACTCAGATTCTCATCAAACAAGTCATTTCGAGATGGCACCGGTAAAGGTTCTGCACGCTTAAAAGCTGTTTTTACACTTTGGCAAAAGCTGCTTGCTCCCTTACAACTCACCACTTGTATACTTTTAATATAACCACTTCGTGAAACCTTCACCCTAACGGTAGCCTTCATACCCGCAGATCCAGGAGGTGTTTGCCAACGTGGGCGAACATGGCGTACCACTTTACTGCCCCAATTACCTAAAGCCTTCTTTCTAGCCGCTGCTTGTGCTTTGGCTTCTGCTTTTTTCTTTGCGGCTAGCGCAGCTGCTTTTTTGGCTTGCTCGCTTCTACGTTTGGCCTCTAGTGCCTTTTTTGCTTTCTTTTCTGCATCTCGTCTTGCTTTAGCGGCGGCTGCTAATGAGGCCATGCCTTGCTGTCTTTCTTTCTCTGCTTTTTTAGCTTGTGCTTTCTTTCTTTCATCCCTTGCTTGTTGTTCTTCTTTTGCCTTTGCCGCTGCTATTGCCTTTTCTTTGGCTTCTTTCTTAGCCCGTTCTTTGGCCTTTTTTTCTGCTATTGCCTTAGCTATCTTTTCTTCTTTCTCCTCTCTCTCTTTAGCTTTCTCTTTGGCTTTTTTTGCTGCTTTTCGTTTGGCTTCTTTTTTGGCTTTCGCTTTTGCTAACTTCTTGGCTTTTCGCTTAGCTTCTTTTTTTGCCTTACGTTTAGCCTCTTTCTTAGCTTTTGCCTTGGCCGCTTTTCTCGCTTTTCGCTTCGCTTCTTTTTTAGCTTTTGCCCTTGCTTTTGCCTTGGCTTCCTTTCTTGCTTTACGTTTTGCTTCTCTTTTAGCTTCAGCCTTGGCTAGCGCCTTTTTGTTAGCTTCATGCGTTGCCTTGCTCTTAGCTTCAGTCTTGGTTAGCTTTCGTTCTTCTTTGATAGGTTGCAACTGTTTAGTGTTGACCTGAGGAATAACCACAGGTTCAATCTGTGCTGTTTTTTCTACAGCAGGCGCTTCTAATTTTTTAGATTTAGTTTCTGTTTGTGACGCATCGGTAATGATCTTTTTTTGCTGTTCGATCACTTGCTTTTCTTGTTCAAGCTGTTTGATGGCTTCATCTTGTTGCTGTAATTGCTCTGCCAGTTGAGGCAAAATAGTTTCAACGGGAATAATCGTTACAGGCACTGCATTACCGACATTTTCATCAAGTGTAGGTTTGTCAGATAGATTTAAGCCCACTACAAATAGCAACCCGATCACCACATGGAAAAGTACCGCCGCTGTTATAGCACCAGGATGTTTTTTAATCGTCTCAAACATTATTTTTATTGATCGTCTGCTGTTGCCTTCGTTGACGTAGCTGCCATTGCTGCGATTAGCCCAATATTTTTAGCACCTGCTTTTTGCGCTGCCACCATGGCTTTCATAATAAAATCGTAATCAACACCTTTGTCACCCTGAATATAAACAGGGCGATTAGGCTGCTCTTTCAATTGGTCAGCGATTTGAGTGGCAAGTTCAGAAGTATCATTAAATTCATTGTCGCCCAGATAAAAAGCGCCGTTACTATCGACAGAAATAGATACAGGGCTAGTTTCATTATCCACACCGACAGGTTCTGCATTAGCTTCTGGCAGATCAATTTCCACCCCTGTTTGCATCATTGGTGCAGTCACCATAAAGATAACTAACAGAACCAACATCACATCGATATAAGGCACGACATTCATTTCTGCCATTTGTTTTTTTCGTTGTCTACGACGGCTCATCGCTATTTGCCTTCGGTCTGTTTGGTTAATATATGGCGGTCTAATAAAGCCACAAATTCTTCACGAAAGTTCTCAAACGATACCGACAATCTATCCACAGAATCACTAAACTTGTTATACGCAATAACCGCAGGGATAGCCGCAAACAAACCAAATGCCGTTGCTATTAGCGCTTCTGCAATGCCCGGGGCAACCACTGCTAACGTTGCTTGTTTCATTTGCCCTATTGACAAGAAGGAATTCATAATTCCCCAAACCGTACCGAACAAACCTATATACGGGCTGGTCGAGCCAACCGTTGCCAGAAAAGAAAGGTTATGATCGAAACGATCCAGCTCCCGCGACTCTGCCACTCGCATCGCACGCTGAGCAGCAGGCACAACACCCACAGCAAGTTGAGAGTTCTTTTGGGTGATACGGGTAAACTCTTGATAGCCTTCATAGAAGACTTTATCCAAACCTTGATGTGGACGACTACTTTTAAGCTCCTCAAATAGACGCTTTAATGAAATACCACTCCAAAAGCGATCTTCAAACGCTTTTGTGTGCTGGTGCATATCACGTAATTGACGGTATTTAATGAAAATTAACGCCCAGGAAGCCACTGACATCAGCACTAAAATAGCCAAGATGATTTGTACCAGCAAACTGGCTTCAGTAATAAGTGTTAGAATCGAGAGATCTGCTTGCACGCGGAATGCCCCTAAATATTGATAATCAAAAAAGCGGCATACAACACAATCATTGATACCATTAACCCTATATAGGGTATCTCTATTAATTCATGATTCGTTTTGCTGAAGCTAGAATTAATAGAGATACCTAATAGAGGGTAACCTCTTTCATAAGTTCCCGTCTACAAAAGACAAGGTTTGTTCTCTCTGCTATTCTCTTCAACGGAGAGCCTGATTCCAATCAAGCTAAACTCAGCCCTAATCAGAACAATAAGCGGAAATGACAATGAAAAAAACACTATCTGTTGCCACACTTACCTTACCCTTAACGTTGCTCTTAAGCATCAGTACTCATTTATGTGCTGAAAACGCTCAAACACCTGTTGAGCAAGGCCATTTCCCTACGGCTAACGCTGATAAACCTGTGCAAGCTCCCACTACAAACAACCCTTCATTAACGATACCGACACAAGCACAACAGCCAAGTGCTAATAAAACTACCGCTGCTTATTTAGGCATGGGAGTAGATTTACTTCCGCAATCGGTTGTTGCGCAAATGCCTGCTGGTGTTTCTACAGGAGAAGGGATTTTAATTACCCGTTTTGCAGATGACTCTCCTGCCAAGAAAAGCGGTTTACGCGCTTATGACATCCTCTTATCTTATGACAACAACAAACTGGTTCATCCTAAGCAATTTATTGACCTTGTACATAAAGACCAACCAGGACGACAAGTGACTCTGAAGGTATTGCGAAACGGGAAAGTAACCGATCACCTAGTTACATTAGGCTCTCAAGCTATCCCGCAAATACCTGACGGGCTTACTATTAAAGCCATAGACAAAAGCCACTTCATCGCAAGCATTCGTTTTAAGGATGCCCGTGGACAACAACAGTTGAGAGAATACAAAGGCACACGTGAGCAGATTTATATGCAAGCGCTTAATGCCAGAGACCTACCGCAAAAAGAAAAGCAGCAAATTCTTTACTCGGCAGGTGGCACTAAAAATAACAAATCTAACGGTTGGGGTTCGTTTATGCCTTTTGGCAATAACAAAAATGGCAGTTCTTTCTTCCCATTTGGAAATAAAAATAACGGCAATAGTAATAATTCTTGGGGATCATTCTTTCCATTTAATCGCTAGTACATCAACCCGTTTAAAATACCTTCATTTGTGATCATTGAGGCTTAGCTGCTAGGAAGCTGCCCGAGAACTAGAAGCGTAGCGAAAATCACAGGATTATCATAAGCTGGACTAATTAGATGAGGCAAATAGTTGTTCTATTTAACGATCCCAATAAGTTCAGATTAATGATGATCATGGGGGTTTGCAGTAGCTTCTTAGTTCTCGGACAGCCTACTAGGCATTTTATAAGTAGATAGTTGCGTTATTGCACCTAGCCTCCTCTTTACCAAAGGGGGATTGAGGGGATTTACTCCTGAGTCCCAAAGTGTCACCTTCCAATAGTATGCACTTAATAAATTTCAATAATCTATTAAGGAATCTCTGATTAACTCTGATCGGAATTTCTGAGACTCCTTAAACTAATATCTTCTATACTATGAGTTGAAATGATGAAGTCGCGCAATCATTAAGCTATAGCAGTTCGTTGACGATTCCGCTTGCCACTCTCCACCAATCAGAGCCTACTCTATGCAACATAGCCTTTTTAAAATCACTGGCTTTGCCATTTTCCTTAGTGTCCTTTTCCTCAATGCTTTTGTTGATTTAGGCCACAAGATCATTATCCAAAATACGGTTTTTAAAGCCTACGATGATAGCCAACAGATCATCCTCACCGCTATCGTTAACGCACTTATTCTTATCCCTTTTATTTTGTTATTTACCCCATCAGGCTATGTTTCGGATAAATTCCCCAAAAATAAAGTCATGCGGATTAGCGCATGGGCGGCACTGCTCATCACCTTGATGATTACCATGAGTTATTACCAAGGCTGGTTTTGGGTAAGCTTTGCTTTGACCTTTCTATTGGCGATACAAAGCGCTATGTACTCCCCTGCCAAATACGGCTTTATCCGCGAAATAGTCGGTGAGGAACATCTTGCTGAAGGTAATGGCATGGTGCAAGCAATCACCATGATTGCCATATTATTGGGGACATTTTTCTTTTCTATCTTTTATCAAAAATTACTGCCTGAAGTAAACATTACTGACAAGGCAGAATTACTGCAAACCATCGCTCCATTAGGCTGGATGCTGGTCGCCTTTACTTCATTAGAACTGTTCTTTGCCTATCGCTTACCTCAGAAATCAAAAACTGATGAGGATATGCTGTTTGATTGGAAAAAGTACCGCACAGGAAAAACCCAACGCAAGGTGCTAGCGGTAGTCAGAAGCAACCAATTTATTTGGCTATCTATCATTGGCTTATCGGTATTTTGGGCAGTAGCTCAAGTCATTCTGGCAGCCTACCCTGCTTACGCTAAAGAATATTTAGCGATCGAACGAGTGGATATATTACAAGGTATTCTCGCCTGTACGGGTATCGGTATTATGATCGGTTCAATGTGGGCTGGGCGTATCTCACGCAATCATATTGAAAGCGGATTGATCCCTGTGGGTGCAGTAGGAATTGCCATTTCGCTCACTCTGGTTACCTTCTTTGATTCTAAAATCATGCAAGCCCTAAACTTTATTTTCTTAGGCACAATGGGTGGCTTTTTTGTAGTACCTCTCAATTCATACATGCAATACCACGCAAAGAAAGGGCAGTTAGGCCGTGTTATTTCAGCTTACAACTTCATCCATAACGGTGTTATGTTGGCCTTTCTTGTGTTCACTGCATTCTTGGCATATCGAGGGGTTAACAGTGCTAGTCTGTTCTTTTTATTATCTTTGATCGTCGTGGTGGGTGCTATTTATACCATCACCATGTTGCCCCAATCTTTGTTGCGATTTGTCATTAGCCGCTTATTTAGAGCACGCTATAACATTCATGTCATCGGCTTTCAGAATATCCCCGCTGAAGGGGGCGTGTTGCTTCTTGGAAACCATATTAGCTGGGTGGATTGGGCATTAGTGCAAATCGCCGCACCCCGATCTATTCATTTTGTGATTGAACGTGGTTATTACGAACGCTGGTATTTAAAAGGATTTTTAAAGATGTTTGGTGTAGTGCCTATTTCATCAGGTAATAGTGCTTCATCTATACAAACCATTAGCAAATTACTTAAAGCAGGAAAGGCAGTTTGTCTTTTCCCCGAGGGCACTATCAGCCGTACGGGACAGCTTTCTACCTTTAAGCGCGGTTATGAAAAAGCCGTTAAAGAGACAGGTGCAGTTATCGCACCCTTCTATCTCCACGGATTATGGGGCAGCCGTTTTTCACGCTCTAGTGGTTTTTTGAAAGAAAATCGTCAATCTGGCTTTAAACGCGACATCATCGTAGCATTTGGTGAAACGCTACCTGAAGATACACCTGTCGATACGCTAAAGCGTCGTGTTTTCGACCTTGCGGTTACCTCATGGCAAACCTATACCGAAGATTTGCCCCCTATTCCCGTGCAATGGCTACAAGTTGCTAAGCGTATGGGGTTTCGTATGGCTAGTACGGATGTGATTGGTGAGCCACTTAGTAATCATAAATTTATAACCGCAGTCTTTCGTTTTGCGAAAATCATCAAAAAACTTAGCCCAGAACAAAATATTGGCTTGTTGCTCCCCACAGCAACAGGCGGAGCTATTACCAATATGGCGGTATTAACACTAGGTAAAACCATCATCAACCTCAACTATACCGCCAGTCCTGAGGCAATGCGTGCAGCAGTTGAGCAAGCAGAGATTAAGACTATTTATAGCTCCAGCAAGTTTATTAAAAAGCTTAAAAAACGCGGTATTGATATCGAAGAGACCTTCTCTGGTACACAAATGTATCTACTAGAAGACCTTAAAGAAGGTATTTCCAAAGCAAGCATGTTGGCTACCCTACTATCGGTAATTGTATTACCAACTCGGCTGTTACAAGCGCTTCATATCAAGCGAGTTAGCATGCAAGATACCGCTACTATTCTCTTTTCCAGCGGTAGCGAAGGCGCACCCAAGGGGATTGAGTTAAGCCATCAAAACCTCGCTGCTAACTCTCGCCAGGTAGCTGACACCCTCAACACCAGAGAAAATGATGTGATGATGTCGGTACTTCCGACCTTCCATGCCTTCGGTTTACTCGCTTCAACCTTGATGCCATTAAGTGAAGGCATTCCTATCGTGTGCCACCCCGACCCTACCGATGTGGTCAATATTGCCAAAGGCATCGCTAAGTATGAAGGCACGGTTACCTTTGGTACTTCGACATTCTTCCGCTTATATATTCGCAATAAACGCGTTCATCCCCTCATGCTGAAGTCTCTTCGATTAGTGATTGCTGGAGCAGAGAAGCTTAACCCTGATATTAGAGAAGCTTTTAGAATCAAGTTTGGTAAAAATATTCTGGAAGGCTATGGCGCAACAGAAACCTCACCTGTTGCATCCGTTAATGTACCTGATGAGCTAGACACGACTTACTGGAAAGTACAGTTAGGCAACACGCCAGGAAGTGTGGGTATGCCATTACCAGGCACCAGCTTTAGGATTGTTGACCCTGCCACATTGGAAGAACTGGCAACGGGTGAAGATGGGCTTATTTTGATTAGTGGCCCTCAGCTGATGAAAGGCTATCTAAACGCACCTGAAAAAACAGCTGATGCGATTATCACTATAGAAAACCAGCGTTGGTATAAAACAGGCGATAAGGGGCATTTAAATGAACATGGCTTTTTAATTATTGTTGATCGTTATTCACGCTTCGCTAAACTTGCGGGCGAAATGATCAGCCTAACTGCTGTCGAGGAACAAGTAAGAAAAGCACTAGACGATAGCGAGCTTGAGTGTGTCGCAGTGAATACCCCCGATACTAAAAAAGGGGAAAAAATTACCTTACTTATTGCTGCTGATAATCAGGACATCAGCGAAAAAGACATCAAGCAAAAGCTATTAGCGATTGAAACCAATCCACTGATGATCCCCTCGGATTATATCTATGTTGATGAAGTGCCTAAGTTGGGAAGTGGTAAAACGGATTTTAGTACTGCAAAGAAATTGGTATTAGGGTCATAACTAAAGGGCTATAGAATTGTTATTCAATAGAAAATATCTTCTGCTATTTATTTTACTTTTCTTTGTAGAAGTTTATATCGCACTCTATGTTCATGACGATATTATCCGCCCCTATGGTGGAGATACGCTGGTTGTCATTCTTATTTACTTTTTTATCCGAACCTTCTTCCAGCTTCCCGTTATTAAAACAGCGGTAGCTATTTTCCTGTTTGCTTGCTGTATTGAAGTGGCTCAATACTTAAATATTGTTGATTTATTGCATTTGCAAAATAATAAAATCGCATCTGTAGTCATTGGGACTAGTTTTGCTTGGCTAGATATCCTAGCTTATTTCATAGGCACATTAGCCATCATATTCGTGAAGCAACTAACCGAGAAATCTTTTATTACTTCTTCAAACTAGCCCGTTACAACCCATACAAGTGCATAAATACATTTTTTAATGGCGCTATTCAATATTAATCAATGCATCTTTACCTATTTTTCAATATTATAAGACTCATGCGTATTCCTGATCTCATCATTGCCACCTTTATCTCCCCTCTGCTTTTATTGTCTTCAATAAGTTATGCCAGTTTGTTTCACCCCGATGAAACCCCTCTTAGCAAAGATAATACTTGGTTAATCAACTTTGATGATCATGACGAAGGGACTTATGGCTGGCTAGATCACTATTTAGACTGGTCCGGTCCCAAGTGGCAAATGGGTCGAAACCTTGTGTCTGTAGTCGATGGAGAAGAAGCCTATTCGGGTAAGTCATTAAAGCTGAGATACCCAAAAGGCATCTCTAGCTGTAAAGGCAAAAAGCGTTGTATCTTTTGGCCTGTCCACTTGGGCACTAAATTAGAAAAACTCTATTACGGTTATCGTTTCAAGTTTGATGAAGATTTCGACTTTATCAAAGGTGGTAAATTACCCGGTATTTCAGGCGGTAAAGCCAATAGTGGCGGAATCACACCCAATGGTAAAGATGGCTGGAGCGTCCGTATGATGTGGGATGGAAAAGGTCGGCTGGTACAATACGTTTATCACCCAGACCAACCAGGGAAATATGGCGACGTTATGTTCTTCGAAGGGCAAAAAACCATTGAACGTGGCTTATGGCATACCGTACAAACTATGGTCGAGTTAAACACTCCAGGCAAGAAAGATGGACGTATTATCTCCTGGTTAGATGGCGAGAAGGTTTTGGTTAAAGACAACATGCGCTTTAGAGACGTGAAAGGGCTAAAGATCAATCGTTTCCAATTTGTATCCTTCTTTGGTGGCTACGGCCCTGATTGGGCGCCAACAAAAGATGAATATACTTATATTGATGATGTACGACTATCCTTAACCCCTCCCTTCTATGATGATGAGTAATAGTAAAATGCTTAGTTGAAATACTATCTAGCTTTCAAAACTTTACTGGACTGTGATTTATTAACGGGTACATTTTCTTTAACAAAGTCTCTAAGCGCAAAGTAATCTACGGCATACGTTTCAGGTTTTGCAAACGGTGAAGCTATTGAGAAAATAACCGACACCAAACCATTTTTACTCATCACACCACCGCCTGACGCTCCTAAGCGCGGATGCGTATCATCAATCACCATACTTGCTACCGTTCTATCTTCCTCTGTTAGTATCTTAGAAAAACCTTTAAACACGCCTTTGCTTGTTGATGAGCGATGGAAAAAATTGAAACCTGATTTTGCATAAACCGATGTCAATATTTCACCTTTTTTAGGTGCTACTGTTGCCACCTTGGCAAAGTTTTTAATTGGACAATCATCTAGCTTAATGAGCGCTATATCATTCTCTTTATTAAGTGATACCACTTCACCATCATGCTGTTCACCTTCGATATAGGCAAATGCTGATTTCTTACCTCTTACGACATGTTCATTCGTTAAAATATGGCAGTTTGATACAGGAACTCCGCTCCCTACCGAAAACAGACCAGAGTAAACAATTGCACCTTGCCACTGTTGATGAATAGTTGATGTTGAAGACGCCACTGCGGCAGCTGAAATGTTGCTTGATAGGCTTAAGATAATACTTAGCCCTACTATATATTTTCTCACAATATGAACTCTTATTTTTATTATTGATGGGGTTGTGTTGTTTAAGGAAATTTCTGTGAGATAGAATTTGTCAGGTTTTCGATAGAAAAGTTAGCAATAGCCGTAGCTATAGCTATTGGTCACTTTTATAGCGAAAAACTGGCAGATTCTAGCCTCAGAAAAACAAATTATGACTTGTTCAGAGGTTCCTTAATCAGTACTTCTTTAAGAATAAACAGAGAGGGTGGTTTGTGTTTATTCTGATACTAAATACACTTGGGGTGTTTTTAGATATTGAAAAAAGTATATAACGTGTTTATTTTTTGACCTATTTTATCCGATTAGTGGGGTTAATCCGCATCATCAGAAGATAAGCTATTAATAGTGTTTGTTTTATAGAAATTGGGGTACTACAATCAAGCAACCTAAAACGCAAACGGAAATGTGTTCCCCATGATTACCCTCTACCAGTTTGACTCTTGCCCTTTTTGCTGGAAAGTAAAGGCTCTCCTTAACTATGCTAAACAGCCTTATGAAAAAGTTGAAGTCTCACCTTTTGGAATGAAAGAGCTAGAGTTTACCGATCATAAAAAAGTCCCTGTTTTAAAGGATGGTGATGAGATAGTTACAGAGTCTGCAACTATCGTTGAGCATGTCAATAAACACTATAGTAAGCTACCCGTTCGAGAGGATGCCGCCAAGTGGACACATTGGATTGATGATACATTAGTACATTACTTACCTCCTATCATCCACCCTAATTTTCGCACCTCATTGAAGAACTTTAAAACCATTATGGGTAACACTAAAATGGGGCCTATCAAGCGCTTTATGACGAAAGTGGCTGGCTCAATAGTCATGCCTAAAGTGGCAAAAAAAATGAAAGCCAAGTATGGCATTGAAGATGCCAATGCTGAGTTTCTTGTCTCTATTGATAAATGGGTAACCAGTGGATTAAACGGCAACCCTTTCTTTGGTGGTGAGCAACCTGACTTTATTGATTGCAGCATGTTTGGTGTATTACATTCAAGTCATAATTTAGGTGTAGTTAGTTTAGCCAGCGAGCATAGTCCAGCCTTTGCTGAGTGGTATAATGCGTGTTTGCCGCAAATGTCGACCTCATCTTAATCCCTTTAAATCTCCCCAACTACAGCTATGACACAAGGACTTGCTATGCAAAAAAAATCTAACTCTCTGTTATTCTCAGTAGTTACTGTAATAGTAATCTCCTTATCCACCTCATCTTGTAGTCGTATTCCCAAAGTGACCAAGTCAGCCAGTTTTCGGAGTATGAAATCAGGTCTTGTTGGTATGAAAAATACAGTAGTTAGAGCAACGCCAAAACTATTCAAACGAAAAAAAACTACCACTCCCGTTGCATTACCTCTAAAAGGCTACCCTACCAGGCTTTCTCGCAATACACGTGTACACAACACACGATCAGTTAAAAAATCACGCTATCCTGTTGCTTTACCCCTTAGAAGAAACAATTCTGCACGTACTTGCCCTGTTCCTAATAATCGTAATCGCGTGGTATTAGCCCAAAGAAAAACGCCTAGGTTTGTTACTCCTGTCCGCAGAGCAAATAACAATACTCAGCAAAGAACAGCATCAAACAACACTGTGCAAAGTATGAGAGTCTCACATCCAGCAGTTTCTTATCAACAACCTCAAGCGCAGCAACGACCTCAACAACAGCCACAAGCTCGTACAATACCGCAAAATCCAGTTCCTCAATTAAATCCACAACAAGCCAATCAACAATTATTCAATTTAGCTAAAAATGCCAACTCGGCACAAATAAACCAACTACTCAATCAAGGTGCGAATGTAAATGCATCTAATGCTAGTGGAGAAACAGCATTACATTCAGCCGCCTCAACAGGCAATATCAGTGCGGCTCAAGCCTTATTACAACGTGGAGCAAATGTAAATGCTCGTACGGTACGTGGCTGGACTCCACTACACACCGCTGCACGCTTTGGCAGAAGCAATCTAGTGGCCTTGCTTCTTCGCAACGGCGCCCAGCCAAATACCCAAAATATAGATGGTAAAACACCAATGCAGCTTGCCAGGCAAGCCAATCAACATAATATTGTAGCGCAGCTACAACGCTAAAGAACAAGCCTTAGGTACGTGCATGGAATAAGTTGAACAATTATGGCGCTGAATTTTAATTCATGGTTCTTTTGGCTGAGGCTAGAACCTGCTAAAGCTTCTAAGTTTCGCTAAAGCTCAGCTAAGTCACAGTAACTCCGACCAGAATTAATAGAGCTTCCCTAAAGACTCTAACTCACATTATTGATAATAAATATCACACACGTTAAGCATATATCTGGAAAAGATCTTGTATGATCTGAGGCAATTCATTTTGCCATTAGTAACTCCAATAACTTAGGTTTGATGGATACAGAGCAAATAGACACTATCTAAATAATAATAAAGATAATCAATAATGAAGAAAAAACAAACTCTAGAGCTTAACAAGCTTGCGCGTATATTAACGCCTCTTCTACTTTCTCTTTCATCAATTTCATCACATGCTATAAGTATAGATCTGGGTGTTGATGCTAATACTAGTAGAGGAAGTTCAACAAGTGGATTATTACTTGGTTCTACCAACTGCTCGACTCATGCAGAGTATCGTTTTAAAACCAATACCACGGTCAATGATAGCAAGCTTGATATTTTGGTAACTGTTCTAGACCAAAGCAACCTTCATGCAACTGATTGTATTAACTATCGTAACGACAGTATTTACGTCTTATTTGATGCATCTAGTCGACAAAAAATATACACCGACTTAGAGATTAAATTAGTTGAGTCTGACACCAATACACCTGTAGTCGTCAATAGCCTGACAGCTATTTTTGCTGACTTAGATGCAAACTCATCCAACCCAAATGCTAATCAAACAGATGATGTGTACCTATCGGATGGTGCACGAGTCAGCTTGGATAGACAAACACATGTGCGATATGAGCCTGACACCTCACTCTCTACTGATGCAGGTGTTAACTATGAAAGCGGAGTATTAAGAGGTCGTGCTGATGCTAATTGCTCTAGCAATGATGGGAAATGTGTGGGAACCGCTACCTGGTTAAACACTTCGACTATTAATCTACGTTTACAAAATAACTTCTCTACCAATAAACATATGGAGATCTCATTTAACCTTGATGATGCCGCTGATGTAGATTTTGGTACAGACAAAGGGGATGCTCCAAACTCTTATCTTGGAGCTACTCATATCATTTCACCCTTGATCTCATTAGGCGATGGCTTAATTCCAGATCATGATGAAACTGACCAATATTCATCGAATGCAACAGGTGATGATACTGACCCTACTATAGTTGATTTTAGTAGTGATGATGACAGTGGCCCCGAGTGTAGTGCTGAAGGGAACAGCTCAGAAAGCAATGATCATGGTAGTAGCGATCATGGCGATAGTAACCATGGCAGTGATCATAGTAGCAATAAGAACAACGACCACGGTAGTAGCGATCATGGCGATAGTGACCATGCCAGTGATCATAGTAGCAACGACAATAAGGGGCAATCTACAAACAATTGTAATGCTAAAAACATTGATAATGGGGATGATAGCAATCAAGAAAGTGATGACCACAGCAGTGACCATTCAGATGATCACAGTAGTAAACGCTCTGATGACCACTCTAATGACCATAGTAGCGACCACTCCAGCGACCATGGTAGTGATGATCCTCAAGGAGAGGAAAATCCAGGTAGTGGAAGTAACAATGAAAGTAAAGTAACTTCAGAAATTAACTATGATGACGAAGAATCTGTCCTTTTGATAAATGAGGTCGATAATCGTGAGGATTACAGCCTTGACGTCAAAGTCAATAATGAGACTGACAAAACGGCCACATTAACAGGATGGATAGATTTTGATAGAAATGGATCATTTGATTCTGATGAAGCGGCTTCATTAGATGTAGCAGCTGGAACCATCGCTTCAACAACCCGACTAAACTGGACCGATATCCCAACAGATGTCAAAAATGGAAAAAGCTATTTACGCTTACGTTTTACTACGGACTCCAATATTGATAAATACTCACCTGGAACCTTCATAGCCCAAGACGGTGAAGTGGAAGACTACACCGTAACCATTAACGTGCCTTCGGCTTGTAGTGCGCTAGATCAGAACGATAATATCAATGTCTCATTAACGCCCATTTCAACATTAAAAAGTAACAATCTTTTCCTACTAGCTACTAACAATGTTTCTGACAAAACAGGAAAAATTACTGCATATCGTATAGGTAGAGACAGCTTCCCATCAAGCACAGAAAGCTGGGAAGCCTCTGATGCAATGGAACAACAAAATGAGAGAGGTAGTCGTATTTACTCAACCTCTAACTCAGAGAGTAAAATCCTATTCAAAAATTTACAAGATGCCGCCTTTAACAATGCTGGAGGCATCCCTGATAATGACATGATCATTGCTAGCATGAAAACCGCAACAATGGGCTCTATCTCACCCAATAGTAACTTAGCAATACTAGGAAATAAGGTTAATCCCTCTCGTTACCTTAATGATCCGCATTATAAAACATTCTATCATTCAACTATTTCACAACGCTCATCTACGCAAGGGGCGACGATACCGTCTCTGGTACTGAGTACTAGTGATGATGGATTCCTATATGCCTTTAGGCAAGAGGATGGCAACCTAAGTTGGGGTTGGACACCTCGCTCATTAGTCCAGGAGATGAACAAGCCCGCTACGTTTAAGGGTCAACACTTTATGCAAGGAACGGTTGACATAAAAGATGTTAAAACAGATACCACCTATGCAACTTACGTGATAGGTAGCTATAAAGATGGTCTTGGGCAGTATGTATTAAAACTCAATAATGACAGCAGCTTGAACTCTGTTATCTGGGATATTGATTACTCCAGCGAAAACACCTCTAGCTCCCCTAATCATGGTAAACGTACTTATTTTAATGATGCATTAGGTAAAACCTACATGGCTTATATTGTTACCAATGCTGATGATGTTTCTACACTACATATCAGGAGTGTCGCTGATACTTCCGTTAATCACTCCATTACACTGGCATTTAACGCAACTTCATCACCCTATATAACAGCAACAGACAAGACCCTTTATCTGGGTGATAGTAACGGCAATATTTATTCAGCCCCTCTACTCGTCACATCTGGCGCTGACAAGGGTTATTTGAATAACACCCAAACGCTAACTAGCTCACTGGCTCCTGTTACTAGTAAAGTAGGCTCTATGCATAGCTCTGAAAGTTCAGCTGTTACTTTTATCGGGAAATCAGGGAGTTATTTACGAGCGCAGTCTGAGGACAGACTCACTCTCTTTAAACAATCAGTAAACTCTAGCTGGACAAGACAATGGAGTACAACTATTGGTGAAAGTGGTAGATGGGGGATTGACCCAACTACATCATCTTCTGTCTTAACAGCAGATACGGATATAGCAGCATTACCACGCAATGCTGTTATCACTGATGAAGCTTATATCGTTGCAAATAGCCTTGTACTTCCAGTTTCTATATCTGCTTCTTCAGGTAGCTGTAGTAGTGCCTACTACTATTTATATAACTTAAGCAATGGCCACTTCCCAATTAAGAGGTTCTATCATACGAGTGATGATAGTGCCATTACTGGGCGAATTAGTTTAGGCAATGGCTCAGCTAAACAAATGTTACTTGCACAACAACCTGCAAGCAAAAAACTCATTGGATTGGGTTTATCGGATCAAAAAACAGATGGTTCAACAGGTCTCAATACTTCTTTTTATATTGAAGATATTGTTCAAACGGGTATCAGAAGTTGGAAAGAGTTGTAAGCTATCTCTACTGCAAGTAATCGTAACGATTCGAGAGTATAACAATAGCCCTCCTGTTATCAGTGGATGGAGGGTCGAACAACCGCTGAAAAAGTTATACTAGCTAATTACACTCACTCTAAAAGCACGCTACAATAGCGTGCTTTATTATTTCTAACTCCCAATCTGTATTTCGTAGGAAGACTATCATGCCTGAATACCGCTCTAGAACAACAACACATGGTCGCAATATGGCTGGCGCACGCGCCTTATGGCGTGCTACGGGCATGAAAGATGGGGATTTTGACAAACCAATTATTGCTATCGCCAACTCCTTTACACAGTTTGTCCCTGGCCATGTACACCTTAAAGATTTAGGTCAAATGGTAGCACGCGAAATCGAAAAATCAGGTGCTATCGCCAAAGAATTCAACACCATTGCGGTGGATGATGGTATAGCCATGGGACATGACGGCATGCTCTATAGCCTACCCTCCAGAGAGATCATCTCAGACTCTGTTGAATACATGGTCAATGCACACTGTGCTGATGCACTTATCTGTATCTCTAACTGCGACAAAATCACACCAGGTATGTTAAATGCTGCAATGCGTTTAAATATTCCTACCATCTTCATTTCTGGCGGGCCAATGGAATCGGGGAAAAGCGTAATTCAAGGTGTTGAGGTAAAACTTGATCTTGTGGATGCGATGGTTTCAGCCGCAGATGACAATGAAACAGATGAAGATGTATTAGAGATGGAGCGATCAGCTTGTCCGACTTGCGGTTCCTGCTCAGGCATGTTCACAGCCAACTCAATGAATTGTCTAACTGAAGCATTGGGCTTAGCTCTGCCTGGTAATGGCTCGTTACTCGCTACTCACGCAGACCGCAAAGAACTTTTTCTGGAAGCGGCACGCCATATTGTCACACTCACCAAACGCTATTATGAAGAGGATGATGAAACGGCACTACCTCGTTCTATCGCAAATTTTAAGGCCTTCCAAAATGCAATGACGTTAGATATCTGCATGGGTGGGTCGACCAATACCGTATTACACCTACTAGCAGCAGCTGAAGAAGGAAATATTGGTTTTAATTTGGATCATATTAATGAATTATCATTAATTACACCCAACCTTAGTAAAGTAGCGCCCGCAACTCAGCTATACCACATGGAAGATGTGCATAGAGCAGGTGGCGTGATGGCCTTATTGGGTGAGCTGGATAAAGCTGAACTTATCAACCGTGACTGTTATACCGTACACACAAAAACAATGGGAGATGCACTTGAGCAATGGGATATTAATCGTAATCCTTCCGAAGAAGTACAAACCTTTTTCTCAGCAGGCCCTGGTAATGTAAGAACAGTAGAAGCTTTTAGTCAAGAAAAACGCTGGCCAAGCCTAGATCTGGATCGTGAAAGTGGCTGTATTAGAGATTATGAGCACGCCTACTCCAAAGACGGTGGACTAGCCGTACTATACGGAAATATCGCACTCGACGGTTGTATTGTAAAAACAGCTGGCGTGGATGAAAGCATTCTTGTTTTCAGTGGTAAAGCAAGAATTTTTGAATCACAAGATAGCGCAGTTGCTGCTATTTTAGGCGATAACATACAAGAAGGTGATGTTGTTATTATTCGCTACGAAGGCCCCCGTGGTGGTCCTGGTATGCAGGAAATGCTCTACCCTACCAGTTACTTAAAATCCAAAGGGTTAGGAAAAGCTTGTGCACTGATCACCGATGGTCGATTCTCTGGTGGCACTTCTGGCTTATCGATAGGCCACGCATCACCTGAAGCCGCTGAAGGTGGCAATATTGCGTTGGTCAATGAAGGCGACACCATTGATATCAATATCCCCAAGCGCACCATTAACGTTCGTATTGATACTACAGAAATGGATAGCCGACGTGAAGAGATGAATGCAAAAGGTGAAAATGGCTGGAAGCCTGTCGAAATACGCAAACGCAATGTAACACCCGCACTTAGAGCCTATGCTGCGATGTCTACCTCAGCATCACGCGGTGCGGTACGGGATGTTTCGCAATTAGAAAAATCTAAATAGTTACTTGCTATCAGAACCTAGAAGCTATTTAGCTCAGGCCAGTCAGCGAGTAGCTAAATGGATAGATAAGTGACAAGTACATCAACCAGCTCAAAATGTCGGTCTCAGTTATCCTGTCTGCCTTCATGGCTACGACTGCATGGATGCAGGAGGTAGGGCAATGCAGGAGCAACTTGCCGAGGCGCACTTTGCAGGGAATGGTTGTTCCCTTCACAAAAAGTGCAACAACGGCATGGAGGCAGACAGGACAACCCTTTGGGCGCATTTGTGAGGCTCTGCCTCTGCGTTACAGTGCTTGGCAAGGACGCTGCCATTGCCTGCGCACTGTGCCTTGATGCAAAGCCTCACAAAAGCGCTGAGACCGACATTTTGGACTGGTTGATGTACTAGTTATTCCTTTTCTTTACAATCTGGACAGTAATATATTGGATCTGCTCGCAAGATATACTTTTTGATAAAGCCTCGGTGAAGACGCTTTATTTTATAACTACCACAAGAATGGCATCTATTCCGTGAACTCATGACCTACCCCTAATTTGTTAATAAAACAATGGGGTAGATCATATCAATAATAAAGAACCTGTTCAATAATTAAGCTTAATGACTTATAAACTAACCGAATGCTTACTCAAGAACCTTCCGTGCGTGAAGAGGCTGAGTAGGACGATTATTAGGGTGCTTTAAAGCAGCTTGAAGTATTTGTATTTGCTGTTGCGAAACCGTCATTGGTGTTTGCATGACAATCCAACGAACCCCTTCACTACAAGGTGGCGTTGTTAAAGAACCATTAAAACGGTAATAGTTTGTGAAGCTAGTGTCAGCCTCAATACTCTTAAGGGCTTTTGCCGATAAACGCACTGCCTCACCTTTTTGGCTAGGCAGGTTCTCCCATAAGCGCGTAAGCGTTGCATCTTCTTTCCCAGGGATAAACATCATCGCCAACACGGCTAAATTACCTTTATCATCTTTATGCACAAATTGAGCTTCTAAAGGAAAGTGCTTACCATTAACGGTATTCTCACTAGGGGTATGAAAATTAAACTGTTGCAAATCATACTCAACACCGTCAAGTGTGATACTCCCACCACTACGCATATCAACCTGAATACTATGACCTGTATGCTTAATCTGCTCAGCAACTAACATACTGTAATTAAGCTTGATAGGCTCTTGCTTAAAATCAATGGTCTCTTTAGGATCAATGTTAATGGGTGATTGATTCTGGCCTTTACTACACATCACGTTATTAGTGGACAATTCACCCCAGTGCTCTGGGCCAGATTTTCCTTCATACGTCCATTCAGTGGTAGATTGTTCTGCATAAGCAGAGGTAATAGCTGTCAGCGCTACAGCACTAATCCATGTGATGACTGTCTTTTTCATAATAGTTGTAGACCTATTTTAGTAATGTTGATAATTGAGTAGATAGCAATCAGTAAGCCCTTGTTGACTGCTGATAAAGCATGGTAATAAGCTTTCTAACATTTTACAAATCGTAATCTATCACAAATAGTAGTAGTTTTTTAAGGAATCTCTGATCAAGTAAGCTAAATTTCCAGATATTGTTCATATGCAAAATTTTTAAAAAATCTTTTGAAATATCGAGTGTTTTTTGAGCAATTTGTCATGTGTTTCATCCTTTTTTATCTAAAATCTGGG
>JALXAX010000159.1 GCA_026991755.1 Thiotrichaceae bacterium
CCCTAACCCTCCCCCTGCTAGGTGGAGGGAACTTTGTCTATTCCATGAACAGATTTCTAGCATTGAACAGCCCTGCTTGATTAAGTCCATTATGGATTAATAAATAAAAATTAAGGGGGCAAATCTTGACTTTAAGAGGATCCGCTATTCCTTCATACAAGTCTTTTGAATTTTACTAAGTCAGAGCGGTTGCCCCATTTGCTGATGCTAGTGTGCTGAAGCCTCTAAGTTTCACTAAAGCCTGAATCCGTGACTTCACTACGGCATAGGGAATAAGATATTGATTCATCACGGGTTTAAAAAATGCCCGCTTAACGAAGGGTGAAGCTAAGATTTTTTAAAATCCCGTGCTAAACCAATCTCTTATCCCCTATTGTCCGCATTGAAGTCACGGATTCAGGTAAAGCTCAGCTAAGTTACAGCAACTCCGACCAGAATTAATAAAAATACCCTTAAACTTTAGTTCTTATCAATATTATAAATAAAGTCAACTCCCTGAGCTTCCCCAGACTCTGCCTGTAAAGACCATTTACTACTGATTTTATAATCAACCGCTATTTGATGAAATGTATCAAACAACCCTGTTATATATCGTATATATAAATTAGTCCCCAGCTTCTTACCTAGTTGAAGCTTATTTTTTTTATAATCCGCATAAGTAATTATATTCAAGTCATCCAGACCAACCGAACCACCCACTCGATTTAATAAGGTACTACCACTATTGATACCTAACGTTCTTACCGCTTGTACTAATAGTTGGGCTTGATCTCCCGATGTTTCAGATAAGCTTTGACCTGTTATTAAATAACTAAGCGCATCACTTTCTGGCTGAGGCGGGTCAGAGAAAATAGATGATTTAGGCTTTTGCAATGTGCCTACTAAATTGATACCTACTTTTAAATCATCCCCATTGATACTACGCGTCGCTCTAATATCCAAACCGGGATTATGAAGAGGCCCATGAAATACCAATACCCCGTGGTCTATTTTAAGACGCTGTCCATAGGCACTGTAATATCCATCTTTAATTCTCAATGTACCTCGCGAGACAATAGCATTATTATTCTGCCGAACATGAAACTTTCCACTAAGCTTTGCCTTCAAACCAAAACCATTAAAAGTAATATCTTTCCCGAGTGTAATTGCTACATTAGGCTGGATACGCAATGGTTTTTTTTCGATACCGTTAGTATTTACCTTCTGATCTTTCACAAAAACAATATCATCTGACTCATAAATAGCCGTTTCTGGAAGCTCTGATAAGTTAATTCGGGCTTTTGGAATATGAAAACTACCCGTTATTTGAGCAAGCTGGGGAGTTATTTTTAGACGTAGATCAGGAGATGCATAAGCTTGTACTTCGTGCGTGTTCATGAACTGTAAAGACTTACCTTTTAAGTTTAAATCAGCCACCCAATCATTCAGTTTATTTATTTTCATCCCTCCATCAATAAGTAGTTTGGCATTGCCTGTATTGATAGAGCCCTTAATAGTTGCCTGATTCGGTTGAGTTGTTTTTATGACCAATGTGATGTTAGTTAAGTGTGTTCCTGTATCGGGAATACTTAATCGAGCATCCTTTAATAGAAGTTCACCACTGTATTGAGGCTGAGTTAATAGTCCTTGAAAAGTTATTTTACTATTAATTTTTCCTTTAAGATTATTAATATCAGGAAAAAATTCTTGCGCCCAATTAAAGTTAGTGACTGCAAACCTAGCCTCACCTTTAATACGGTGCTTGCTCATTCTAGCTCCCAACGTGATAACGGACTGGCTTGTAAACTCCCCCCTACCATCAACAATTAACTTAATAGAAGTATTCACTTTCTTACCTCTAAATTTAATATTGACCTTTCCACCATGATAGGCCAGTTTCTCATTCTTACTTTCTTTTTTCTTTATTATGAGCATACCATCAGGTAACAAGAAATCTGCAACACCCACCAATCCCTGAGCAGTTTCTTTAACATCATAAGCACCACTCACTAAACCGGGTAAAGCTAGGTTATCAGGCAACCATGGTTCTATCTGTTTTAAAGGTATATTCATCAATGTACCTTTGCTACTAAAATGCTTTTCGCTATTCCATTGAGTATGTGTACAAAGCTTGCCTCGTTTAGGGTTAGAAATACATATTTCTGAACCACTAAAATCATTACTTGCTACTTTAATTTGAACAGGCTTATTGAGCAGCCAATTGCCTGTCTCAAGATGTTTAAGGGTTATCTTTCGGATATTTCCTTTCCATTTCGAATCAAGCCACCCACCCTTTGCTTCAACTAATAAATCACCCTTTTTACTTTTTCCCGTTAGTTTAATTAGATGGTTTTTTATTGTGCCTTTTGTATTTAATTTAAGCGCATCTATAGTTTGTTTAGACACTTTAATTTTCTCTGCCACCCCATCTATATCCAAAAACCGATCGGTACCATTAAACTTAAACTGTGCCGAGGCAACTTCTATATTTTTAGATATAAGATTTTTTAACCGAAGGCTGCCTTTCCCTTCAAGTAAAGATGCCTTTTCTCTGCCATCAAATTCAATATCAGCAAACGCTACTTTATAATCATCGAAAAGAAAGTTTCTTATTTTTACTTTGCCTTTTCCCGCAAGCAGGTTGTCATGAGCACCCGCTTGTAAGTCTATATCTGCAGACTCAACAGAAACCCCATCACCTTTGAGGTTCTTTATTACTAATTGACCACTTCCCGTTGGATCAATCGTAGTTCCACGTGCTTTACCTTTTCCTACTATGCTACCGCTATAGTCAGGAAAGAATTGTCCCACTTTTTTTGCATTAATATCCCAGTCCAGTTGAAAAGGTTCCGTAATCCTACCTTCAAGGAAAATACGATTTTTGTCAGTAATAACAGCAAGTTTTTTTGCCCGTAATATACTCTCTTTAAAAGTGATGAGTCCTGATGCCTCAAGAGGGAAACCGTTAACCTTTCCCTTCATCGATAACAGGTTCATATCAATAGACCACTTTTTATCCTTATAGCCATATCGACCCTGTGTATCTAGCTGTAAATCCACAAGTGCAGGCCATTGGGGGAAGAATTTGTTTGGATGAACATCACTCCCTTTGATGGCAGCATTCCATGAAAATGCATCTATCCAAGCAATATTCCCAGTACCTTCTAAACGACCCTCTGAGTGCTCTAATAACACCGATGAAAACGTAGCACCATGATAGTTACCAAAGCCTTTCAGAGTAATCTCACTTTTACCGATTAATTGCTCCTCCCAGTCCATTGTTCCCTCTACTTTATAATCAGTAAGAGTGCCTCCAACAATGGCATTAGCTGAGAAACTTCCTAATTGGAAGTGGGAGTATTGGAGTGTTGCAAGCCCACTCATCTCATGCGGTTTATCAAAATTAAGAGCTACGCCATTTACGTGAGTTATTAAAGGCGACCCTAGAATTTCTGGCTTCGCTTTAGCATGCTGTGCATATAACTTATTATCAATGATAGATACATTATCGACTTGCATATCATCTATTTTAAACAGTAGATCTTTTCGATCACGAATTACCCTCAGAGTATCCAGCTTTACGTGATCAGCAAGCATATTCAATGGGATCGGAATATCAGGAATCACCACATGCGTTTTGTCTTTCTTTGAGGGATCTGAGGGAGGAATATAAATATTTAACGCAGATGCGGACAGATTTTTTATATTAAATACATCTTTAGAATACTTAACCTTATGTAGGTCGAGTTTGATATTGGTAAGCTTAATACCTGTATCTTTCTTTCTCCAGGACAGAGACTCGATGGTTATGCCTTTTAATAATGTTCCGTTAACCCCTTTGATTTCTAGGCCTAATCCGACTGAATTTACCAAGCTTGCAGTGAGTTTTAAGCCTATGGGTGAAATAAGCAAGAATAACGCAAACAGTATCAATAAAATAAATAATGAGAAAATATCTGCTATGCGATGATGGGAGTTTCTCATAGATCTGGCCCAATACTCAGATGCAAGTGAAGATCTGATACATTGTCATAGGGCACAGCAAAATCCAACCGTACAGGACCTATAGGGGAAGACCATCTAGCCCCTAATCCAACACCTACTTTTATTTCACTTGTATTGATGTCATCAAAAGCGTTTCCAGCATCGACAAATGCCGCAATAGCCCATTTATCATAAACGGGATATTCATACTCTATGCTACCCTCAATTAATTTTTTCCCCCCAATAACTTTTCCTTCGCTATTCACTTCACCTAATGATTCATAACCAAAACCACGAATACTATTGATACCTCCAGCAAAGAAGCGTAGATCTTTGGGTAAGTTATCAAGTGCATCTCCAAAGATAAAACCCATATCCGTACGAAGTAATAAGCGGCCTTTGCCTAACTTCGTAATATACTTTCCATGTGCTCTTAATTTCAAAACCGTGGCATCGCTTAATAACTTATCAATAGCACCTTCCCCCTCAAACCGTAACCGCCAGCCTTTTTTGGGGAAAATTCTATTTTCAGCACTAACTTTAGCGTATTGAATACCTAGTAAGGTGAGTTCAGAACGAGTACTAGACCCCTCCTCAACTTTTGTTTTATCGGACAAATGAGTAAGGGAAAGTCTTCTTTCCCACTCATTACCGACAAAGTTACTAGATGACATTCCAATTTTTATAGTCTGACTTTCTATATCATCATTTGTTTCTCTCTTTATACTCGCTATATATCGAATATTATTCTTTTCAGGGTTTTTCTTAGGGATAAGTAACTGAGTAGTTAATTCATTAATACGCTGAGAAACTCCAAGAGCGAAACTAAGCTTCTTTCCACCTTCGCCCGTCCAACGACGATCCAAACTCGCTTTACCACGGAAACCTGTATCAGTTCCAAAGCCTAAAGCAAGCCTATAATGATTTTTCTTCTTTTCAATCAATATGATATTGATAGGGATTGTATTATTATTCATCTTGTCGTAATCAGGTTGTACACTCACTGATGAATAGTAACCACTACTTTGTAAAAGTTGCTGCTGTTTGATTAGCCCTGTAGAACTAAAGTACTCCTTTTTCTTCAACAGCAGATAACGACCAATATACTTTTCACCTAGTACTTTTTGCTCAACATGAATATCACCGTAACGAAAACGTTTACCTGTATCAAAATGTAGCGTGACAATGGCTGTCTTCTTTTTTTGATCGACAAGAATGTTCTTAGTAATAAACTTAGCTGCCAAATAACCCTTCTCCTGAGCCGCTTCGGTCAATGCTGATTTATAGTCAGTATACTTTAAATGGTTAAGTGGTTTATTGAGTGTGTACGGTAAAGGTAAGTCTTTAAATACTTCATTATTTTTACCATCCCCGCTAATAGTAATATTTTGTTTGACGACTAATACAGGGGAGCCTGTATTGATATTCATTTCTATACGCCAACAGTTAGCCACTCTGCTTGTACTAAAAGAAGTTTTTGCGTGATAATAACCCAGAGCACGAGTAGATTTTTCGAGCTTTTTAACAACTGTCCGCTTATATCGATCTAATGCTTCTGTATTAGCATCACAAGCAGGTTGAAATGAAGGTAACCGCGCTTCAATATTTTTTAATAATACACCATCAACTCCTATGAGTTTTAGCTCTGATGTTTTCTCTTTTTCCTCAATAGCCGATATGACTTTCTTGTTTTCTTTTTTAGCAGCTTCAGCATAGACCAAACTACTACCTAGCCAAAGCAGGATAGCAATTATTAAAGGGCTTATGCTGTTACAATTTAACACCTGAATGTTTTCGTCCTATCAAGCTTAGAAAACCTATTTTTCTATCTACATCTTATACCTGAATCCGTGATTTCACTACGGCATAGGGAATAAGATAATGATTCACACGGGTTTAAAAAATGCCCGCTAACACTAAAGTATAATTGAGTACAGTAGTGCTCACTAAACGAAGGGTGAAGCTAAGATTTTTTAAAATCCCTTGCTAAACCAATCTCTTACCCCCTATTATCCGCATTGAAGTCACGGATTCAGGTTATAATGAGACCTTACACGAAGATATGATGAACAAAAATGGTTTGAACTTTCTTAATTTCTACTAAAAACTCGACCAACAGCTATGCTATTACCCTGTTTTATAGATAATTATGCTCACTCCTCTCTCGCCATTCCTTCATGCAAAGGTTTCATCATAATATAGATTAGTTTCAACTACATAATTACTGCTCAAATGCCCAGCGCAACATAGCATTTTGTATATTAGAGCCTCTTCCAGCACCTATTTTTGCACCGTTATGATGCATAACAACCACTAACCACTTACCTTTTCTGTTCAGCATATAGCCCGCTATCGCTTTCGAGTTTTTTAACGTACCCGTTTTCATATGAGTACGCCCTTGCATATCACCTTTCCGAAAGCGATTTACCAAGGTTCCATCTAGACCAGATAAAGAAAGTGATGAAATAAATTCAGGCATAAATTCGTCACGCCATGCGCGTTCTAACAATTGCGCATGTTGTCCTGCTGTTATTCTAGCTATACGTGACAACCCAGAACCATTGTCAATGATAATACCTTTATTATCAACACCATTGTCAGCCAGTGTTTCTAATATGGCACGTCGCCCTTTTTCTAAAGTACCTGGTTGACCATATTTTTTTGCACCAAGAGAAAGTAACAATTGTCGTGTCATTACATTGTTACTCCATTTATTAATGGTACGAATTTGATTACCCAAGCTATCTGAATAATAGGTATGAAAGCGTCTATCACCACTTTTCACATGTCCAATTTCCATCCTATCACCCATCTTGCCACCCGCGTTTCGCCAGAAATCTCTAAACCCGTTAAAGGCATGTTCTGCTGGTTTAGATAACACACGTAGAATATATTGTTGCCCACATCCTGAGGAATAGGAGCCACTGATCTCTAGCTTATTTGAGTGCTTTATAAACTTGGGATAGTAATGACCTTTTCTACAACGGCCTTTGGAATATTTAACTTTATTGATATAGCTAAATTCTGCAATCCACGGATAAGGAATGATATCAATTCGCTTTTTTTCAGTGTCAGGTCTGAAAAGAAAACGACTCGCTTGAAAGTTATACATCAACGCTGAGGGAATAGCGTTATACGTGCGATAAGGTCTATTATCAAACTCACCACTATCCGTATCTGGGACTTCAAAATAACTATTATCAATAATGACCTTTCCTGTTATCTCCTGTAAACCCTTATCGTACAAGCCCTGTACAAACTTCCAGTAATTTTCATGCACTAAAAAAGGATCTCCATATCCTTTTAAAATTAGATCTCCCTCTAGCACGCCTTTGTGTATTTTCCCTCTGATCCAAGCTTCTGTTTTCCATTTATAGTTTGGCTTCAAAACCTTTAGCGCCGCATAAGTAGTGAGCAACTTCATCGTCGAAGCGGGGTTGCGCAGCTTTCGAGTATTTAGCTCTATCATTGGCTTATCCGCATTAATATCTTTGATATAAATACTGATATTTTTCTCAGGAATATGATATTTCTTCAGTAGCTTTTTTACACTTTTAGGTAATCGCTGCTTTTTTTGTTTAGATTTAATAGGTACGTGCGCAGGCTGGGGATCCGTTTTATCTTCAACCAACGCTTCTGCATTGGATGTAGTACAAACAGATAGAAAGCTTACTAAAAATAGTAAGGTATAAATTTTATGGTTATTCATGGTAGCCCTTGGAAAGAAAACTTCTAGCATTTACACCCTGCTAGTTGATGATCAGTTATCATCACAGCTTTTTCTTATTGAGACCTTTGCATGAAAGAATGGCGAGAGAAAAATGAGCGTAATTTCCTCTATTTTTGCTAAAAAAGAGGGTAATAGCCGAGCTATTAGTCGAATTTTTAGCAGAAATAGAGGGAATTCAAGCCATTTTTATTCGTCATTTCTTTCGTGCAAAGGTCACTTATTATCATTTATGTAGCGCACATCCTATCAAATTGATAAAAGCTTGACCACCTCAACAACCACAACCGTGTCATTTTTATAATGCCATTTTATATCTAAATCAAATAGCTGCATCGCATACCCCCTTTGAGTATGCTTTCCTTGCTGAAAGGCAGGTCGTGGGTCTTGAGCTAATATCTGGCTTATTAAAGCAACAAGATCAGTCTCTGACTGAGCTAATTTACATTGCGCTAGTGCTTCATCCGTAAAAAACACCTCATGTTGCGGTATCGGCTTTTTATCAGCATAAGCACCATGAGCTGTTTCAATGGAATCTGCGTAGGGAAGGTAGGGCTTAATATCAAAAACAGGCGTATTATCTAGCAAGTCCACTCCTGAGAGTAATAGGCTCACAGCTCCCGAATCTGTATTAACAGATTCTAATTTACAAACAGACAAACCCAAGCCATTAGGCCGAAACATAGAGCGTGTAGCTAATACTCCGATCTTGTCATTACCACCTAGCCTAGGAGGACGAACCATTGCCTTCCAGGCTTTATCCCTTGTCGCATGAAACTCAAAAATCAACCAGATATGAGAGAAAGCCTCTAAGCCCCGAACCATCTCAGGTGCATTATAATTACCGTGCAACCTTAAAGTTGCCGTCGCTAATGGCACTAAACCAGGCTGGCGAGGGATACCAAATTTTTGCCTAAAGCAAGATTTTATAATACCAATCGGTTCAATATTCATTTTGAGACCTTTGCATGAAAGGATGGCGAGAGAAAAATGAGCGTAATTCCCTCTATTTCTGCTAAAAATTCGGCCAATAGCTCGGCTATTACCCTCTTTTTTAGCAGAAATAGAGGGAATTCAAGCCATTTTAATCCGTCATATCTTTCGTGCAAAGGTCTCATTTTATGCGTCTACTAAATACAGTCTTAACCTATAGATGAGTAGTGTATACCACACTTGTTAATGCAAAATAACAACTGATCTCACAAGGATTTAGGTATACTAGTATCATGACTAAATACCGCATAGAGACCCATGTCGATACTCGCTATATTGAAGAGGAATCTTCACCAGAGCAATCGCATTACATATTTTCTTACACCATAACTATTACCAATAAAGGTGAAATACCAGCCAAGCTGATTTCACGTCATTGGATAATTACGGATGCGGATGGACGAATACAAGAAGTGAGAGGCAAAGGGGTTATAGGCCAACAGCCGCATTTAAAGCCTGGAGAGAGTTACACCTATACGAGTGGTACTTCTTTGCAAACAGCTATAGGGTTTATGCAAGGTAGTTATCAAATGGTTGCTGATGATGATACTAAGTTCGATGCAACCATCTCAGCGTTTAGATTGGTAGTACCAGGGTTGCTGCATTAAACAGCCATATTAGAAAATATGCTATAACAGTGCGTTAATCAATAATGCTATCGGCTAAGACTTTAGCGGATAAATAAGAAAAGAATGCAGGCATCAAATCCGTATGAGTACCTACAAGAACAGGAATTAGGTGCAATGGGGGGAGACACCTAACTCTTACTAAGCGAGACTACTCCCAGCCATCATTGACACCACCTATTTACAGAAGATCGGAGCTTATTTCATGATGAGTTGGTTTTTTATTCAATTTTTCAATTGGGTTAATTGAGTCAATTGGATTAATAGCACTTCTTGTATTCACAAAAAATGATTAAGTTTAGATTAAGGCTATAGTCAGCTTACCCAGATAACTACATCTTGTACCTAGAATTGGAACAACTACACACCGAGTTATCCACCATCCGTATCTCAAGATAAAATACCTACACCTAGGACATACTTCTATATTAAAACATTATATTAACAATCTAATATATTGTTTTATATATACTTATAGCGTAAATATGTGTTTGTATAAATTAAATCATAATATTATTCACCGCGAGACTCTTTTTGATTATGTGATTTATCAACAAAGTTATCCACAGCCTATGTGCTTATTTTCTGTATATAACATAAGCTAATCCATTCATCTTTATATTGACCAATCTAAACTCAAGGAGCCTGATCGGAATTTCTAGTGACTAAGCTTTAGCGAATTTATGAAGCTTCAGCAGATAGAATTCAAACATGCTCTCTCTATCAGGGTATTGCTTTTAAGTCTCAGCTAGATAAGAATTGAGTCTCATCCACCCACTACCATGCCATGCAACTCTCCAACGAAGATAATTTACGTCTAAATGTTCTGTTAGCTCAGTCATTGCATGCCATTCGTATTAACGAAGCTACGATGGTGGTTTATGCGTTAACAGAAAAAGGAGAGGCTAAGGTACAGCTAAACCCGACCGCTAGAGATGAACAATACTTGCGTTGGGTACGCGAATTAATTTCATTAAAAGTCACAGGGTCACCTGGTGGCTACCCGATGTTCTTAAAACGCTGGACTCGAATGGGCCATGCTAATAACACACTGGATCATATGTTGTTATTAGGTGAGCCAGAAGCCATTGTCGCAATGGTACATGCCCCCACTCTTAATCATCAGCAAGGAAAACATGCATGGTGGGCTAACCCTACGACAGAAGTAGCTCGTCGATTGTTACATTACCCCGATGTCGTAGCAGGTGAACTAGGCAAAGAAATAGCCGAATATTTACTTGAGTTTTTACCCTTTGAAGAAGTACAACGAAATGTAGTAGAAACCGTTCAGCTTTGTTTACAAGCTGATTTAATATCCGATAAAAAAAGGCATGATCTATGGAAACGTGCTAAACGCAAAAATCCTTATTACGTTGGTTTCAGCTTTTCCAAACAAAACCTACCGTTAGATAAACCCGCCAACAACGCATCAGTGGCTATACAGCAACAGCTTAGTTCACTTATAGAACAACAAAACCCCTATGCACTTCAATTATGCGAGCTACTATCAGATGATGGTCAAAAGTGGCTACAAACGGTTAAGCATTCATTACAGAAACCTGTAGATCAGGATGTGGTTACTTTTTTATTTATCGCCATTAGCCAAAACTTTTCACTCGCTTTTCCAGAGAATAGGGGAGTTCGGGAAATTGAACTGGCCTGTGTCCGCGCTGATGAACTCTGTACGGGTAAATGCGACTGTCCTGATGAGCTAAACACCGTAATTTCAGCGTTAGATAGCCATCATCACCCCTTATTAAATGCAACTTTAATGCTCGCGCAACTTGGAGAAGACACATTAATCCCCATATTTGCAGGCAATGATTCTGTGGGTACCGTGATGCGTCGGCGACTAGAACCACTAACAACCCCTATATTAGAGCGGATTGATGTATTAATGGCATAATGATGCCCACTATTTCAATGATCAAATGAATATGAGACCTTTGCATGAAAGGATGACGAAAGAAAATTCAAGCCATTTTAATCCGTCATATCTTTCGTGCAAAGATCTCAATAATCTAATTTAAATGAGAGCTTACAACCATGCCTTATTATGTATTTAAAATTACCCAACCTACTGAGTTAATCAAAAATCTCGATTTCCAAGGTGGTTTTGAAGCCTATCGTGAAGCCCGCACATGCGCCCGCGACATCCGCAAAGCATTGCCTTTAGACAGTGGTATCATTGTAAAAATGATACATTCTCCTAATCAGCTAGCGGCTGAAGAAATCTTGATGGAAAAACGCGAAGAAAAAGTGGTCATGGAATGGGAAAAATAAGCATTCATTGCTTATCTTACCTACTGTAATTCCCTATGGATGAAGATGCTTACCGCGCAGTCTATAATACCGTCAACCGTGATAAGTGCGTGTTTGAGAAAGCACTCAATAACCGACGTTGTGAATGTGAAAAGAAGGATAGAAAGCTAATTGCAACCCGTGAAGCAGTGGGTTGCCACTCAAAACCGGCCTTGGCAAACTGCTCGAAGTTTCTCAACACCATGCGTCAAAATGCTCGCTTTTCTTTAAAAGTGATTATGGTTGAGGGGCCGATGCCTCACAATAAAGAGTTACAAGTACAAGCTGGCGGGTGTTTACAGTTAGAAAAAATACTCTTTCCAGAACGTGAATCTAATACAAAAGCAGAAAACATCTATGAAATAGTTAATGTTGCACTTGAAAAATATGGCAACATTGAGAGCCTTCCCTATAGCGAAATCGTGCAGGGAATTGTCAAATATCAAAGTCGAAAAAAACGGAACCGTAAATAATGGATCATTATCCAGCCTTTTTAAACCTTACTCGCCGTCCTGTTGTTGTTATTGGCGGCGGTACGATTGCTGAACGAAAAATAGAAAGCCTACTCAATGCAGGTGGGTTTGTTACGGTTATATCTCCTGAGATTACAAAGAATATTCAACAATGGGTCGATGACGCACGTATTCAACATCACTGTAGAGAGTTTACGGACACCGATACTCAGAATACTTTAGTGATTGTTGCCGCGACTGATAACAGCGAACTCAATGCACATATCGCAGAGCTGGCACATTCTCAACATACGCTGGTTAATGTGATCGACAACCCAGAACTGTGTAGCTACATCGTCCCTTCTATTGTTGATCGCTCACCCGTGACTATCGCTGTTTCTACGGGCGGAGCGTCTCCTGTTTTAGCGCGACAACTCCGCATGAAGTTGGAAACAATGGTTCCTTCGAGTTGCGGTCAGCTCGCTGCTATTACCGAAGAGTATCGCGATATCATCAAACAGCGCTTTGAAACCACAGAACAACGCAAAGTATTTTGGGAGAACACACTGAAAGGTCCTTTTGCAGAATTAGTCTATGCTGGGCAAATTAGTGATGCGCGTAAGTTGCTTGATAACTTGATAGAAGAGGGAGACGGTCAATCAACCATAGGCGAAGTGTACCTCGTGGGTGCTGGCCCTGGTGACCCTGATTTACTAACATTCAAAGCCGTGCGCTTAATGCAACAAGCCGATGTGATGGTCTATGATCGACTGGTATCCAAGACGATACTAGATATGGCTAACCGTAATGCAGAACGTATTTATGTTGGAAAAGAGAAAGATAATCACGCGGTACCACAAGATAAAATCAACGATTTACTGGTGGAGCTAGCTAAGCAAGGCAAGCGTGTGCTACGCCTAAAAGGGGGTGACCCCTTTATATTTGGTCGCGGAGGTGAAGAGATAGAAACACTGGCAGAAGAGGGCGTGCCTTTTCAGGTTGTGCCAGGAATTACCGCTGCTTCTGGTTGCGCTTCTTACTCGGGTATTCCATTGACGCATCGTGATTATGCCCAGTCTTGTAGTTTTGCAACAGGCCACCTTAAAGATGGCAGCATTAACCTCAACTGGGATCAGCTAGTACAACCTAATCACACTATCGTCTTTTATATGGGACTGACGGGTATTAAAGTAATTAGCAAGCAACTACAGGAACACGGTATGGATGGCGATATGCCTGCTGCACTGGTTGAGCAAGGTACGACACGCAATCAGAAAGTACATATTGGAACGGTAGCCAGCTTACCTGAGCTAGTAAAAGAGTCAGGCGTTAGAGCACCGACTTTAACCATCATCGGAAATGTAGTAAAACTCCATAAGAAACTCCATTGGTACGAACCAGAGCGCCACGTAGCCGCTTCTGAATTTAGTAAAAACGAGCCTAAATAACATGCAAGAAGTTAAAATAAATATACAAGATGCTTTTGATCAAGATGCCTTTAAGCAAAATATGGGCGATGGCGGAAGTTGTTCTGAGTCAGAGCCTTTTGCCTTACAAGTGATTGACGATAGTATGGAGCCTGAATTTAAAAAAGACTGTATTATCATTATTGATCCTACGGGTGTCGTCAGAAATGACTCTTTTGTTTTTGCTAAAGATTTAGGCGATGAGTATATTTTTCGCCAAGTTAAAATAGACGGTGATCAATACACACTTGCCCCTTTAAACGATCAATACGAATCTTTTGATATACCAGGGTTAGAGTC
The DNA here is from genome assembly GCA_026991755.1 of Thiotrichaceae bacterium. Classification (GTDB taxonomy): domain Bacteria; phylum Pseudomonadota; class Gammaproteobacteria; order Thiotrichales; family Thiotrichaceae; genus HyVt-477. The sequence goes on from JALXAX010000159.1 coordinate 13,829, forward strand.
CATTGAGGGCGTTATTACTCAACGTGCAGGCAAGCGACGCACTTATCATAAATTTTATGATTAAACAGATAAGATAACTCATCTATAATGACTTTTCATTCGTAGAACCCATTATGATTATGACGCGCATTCTACTTACATTTTTAATGATGATTTTTATGACACTGGGGCCAGTGGCATCCTTGTCTGCGCAAATTTATCATACGCATAATCCACAAAAGGCTTCTCAGCAAATAACCACTGATCAAAACACATCATCATCAGAAGACTTGAAAACCGTTACTGATAGGACAAAACATAGTTGCTGCCAAGATAACTGTGATTGCTCTTTTCAAAATCAATGCGACATTCAACACCTCACTTTCTTTGCTATCCCTCTGCATAGCTATACATCACCCCGTTTTATAAAGACCTCTGTCTCGTCTTTTTACACAACTGGTCATATTTTTATCTCTTTAGATTCTATTGATCGACCTCCCATTTTTTCTGTCTAAATCCTCTTCTCATTTCTAGAGAGTGCTGTAGTAGCTATAAAACAGTATCTTGACCTAGGAGGCTGTCCGAGAACTAGAAACGTAGCGAAAAAGTAACTCGTTCTTGGCATTACTCACGAAACAAGTTAAGACACCTTACTGACTTATGAAATACACTATGAGAGACCTTTGTACGAAAGAATGACGAATAAAAATGGCTTGAATTCCCTCTATTTCTGCTAAAAATTCGGCCAATAGCTCGGCTATTACCCTCTTTTTTAGCAAAAATAGAGAAAATTACGCTCATTTTTCTCTCGCCATTCTTTCATGCAAAGGTCTCTATGAGTCAAATGACAGAGATAAACACATCATGAAATCTAAAAAAATAATAATAGGGCTACTGGCTTTAGTAGTCATTGGGGTTGCTTCGGCCTGGTATTTTGCACCACAACTTTTCGATATGAGTGGTCAGAACGATACACTGATTGAACATGCTCGAAAGCATTCTGATCCGAATTATGTGTGTCCGATGCATCCACAGATCGTTAAGGGAAAACCAGGCAACTGTCCTATTTGTGGTATGGATTTGGTGAAAAGAGAACCCACTCCTGTAAAAAAAGTAATAAAAAAAGAAACCGTTATTGAACACGCCCTAAAGCACTCTGATCCTAATTATGTCTGTCCAATGCATCCGCAAATCGTCAAGGGGGAACCAGGGAACTGTCCTATCTGTGGTATGGATTTAGTTAAAAAAGAACCTGTAAAAAAGAGTGCTTCGGGTGAGAAGAAAATAAAATACTGGGTAGCACCGATGGATGCTAATTACCGTAGAGATAAATCAGGTAAATCACCCATGGGCATGGATCTTGTCCCTGTCTATGAAGAGGAAATGATGCAAGGAGACTCCATGGATGATGGTTTACCCAGCATCGCCATCTCATCCAATACGGCTCAAAAAATGGGGATTAGAACTGAAAAAGTCACTAAAAAAGACCTCTCACGTATTATTCATACCATTGGTTCGATTGGTTATAACGAGGATAGCTTGCATCACGTTCATGCAAGAACTAACGGTTGGGTTGAGAAGGTACATATCAAAGCAGAAGGGGATGCTGTGACAAAAGGTGATCCACTTGTGGACTTCTATTCACCTGATATCGTTGCTGCTCAAAAAGATTTATTGATTGCTAAGCAATCGGGCAAGTTATTCTCTGCTAAAGGCTCGACCTCTCTATTGGAATCAGCCAAACAAAAACTTCGTCTATTGGATATCCCTGAAAGTATTATCACTAGAATACAGAAACAAGGTAAATCACAGGATAGAGTCCCCATTCTAGCTCCACGAAGTGGGGTGATTATAAAAATGGGGATTCGAGATGGTATGTACGTCACACCCAATTTAGAGATGTATTCGATTGCCGATCTATCAAGTATATGGGTGCAGGTTGATGTGTTTGAACATCAGCTAAACTGGGTAAAAGTCGGCAATAAAGCTGAGATGACCGTGCAGGGACTGCCTGGTGAAGTGTGGACAGGAGCCGTTGATTATATTTACCCGGAACTCAACCCTATAAATCGCACCTTAAAAGTCAGGCTCAAGTTTGAAACATCACAGCAAAAGCTCAAACCCAATATGTTCGCAAATGTCACCTTGTATGCTAAACCAAAAAATACGTTAAGTGTTCCTGCTGAAGCCATTATTTATTACGAAGATAGCCCACGTATCGTCAAACAAATAGGTGAGGGCAAGTACCAACCCGTCCCCGTTAAAATAGGTATGAAGTCTTCAGGTCGTGTTGAGATACTTGAAGGTTTAAAAGAAGATGAAACCATCGTGGTTTCTGGACAATTTATGATTGATTCTGAAAGCAATCTGCAAGCCAGCTTTCGTCGAATGATGTAATAGGAGTCAATCATGTTAGCTAAAATTATTACCTGGTCTATCCAGAACCGTTTTTTGGTGATTCTGCTGTCTATCATCCTTACAGGGTGGGGTATTATTTCTGTCCAAAAAACACCACTTGATGCTATTCCTGATTTATCCGATGTGCAGGTCATCATCAAAACCAGCTACCCAGGGCAAGCTCCACAGGTGGTTGAAGATCAAGTCACTTATCCGATTACCACCACCATGCTGTCCGTGCCCAAGGCAACGGCTGTGCGTGGTTATTCTTTTTTTGGTGATTCATATGTGTACGTTATTTTTGAAGACCGCACCGATCTTTATTGGGCTAGAGCCAGAGTTTTAGAATATCTCAGCCAGGCAGCCAGCCAGTTACCCGACAATGTAGAGCCCCGCTTAGGGCCGGATGCAACTGGAGTTGGCTGGGTATATGAATATGCCTTAGTCGATCGAACCAATAAACACGATCTTTCTGAACTACGCTCTTTACAGGACTGGTTTTTAAAATACGAATTGCAAACCGTACCTGGAGTATCTGAGGTAGCAACCATTGGAGGTATGGTTAAGCAATATCAGGTAGTGGCTGATCCCAATCATTTACGTGCTTTTAATATTTCTCTTAAACAGATAAAAACTGCTATTCAACGCGCCAATCAGGAAACAGGTGGCTCGGTTATTGAGTTAGGGGAAGCTGAATATATGGTGAGTTCAAAAGGCTATCTTAATAATATTCAGGACATTGAAACCATTCCTATTACGCTTAACAAGAAAACAGGATCACCTATCCTGTTGCGTGATTTAGCGAAAGTAAGCATAGGCCCTCAAATGCGCCGAGGTATTGCCGAGCTCGACGGTGAGGGTGAAGTAGTTGGTGGCATCATTGTGATGCGTTACGGAGAAAATGCTTTAGAAGTCATTGAAAAAACCAAGTTGAAATTGGAAGAACTCAAGGCAGGTTTACCCGAAGGAGTTGAGATTGTAACGACTTATGACCGCTCAAAACTCATTCTTAGTGCTGTTGATAACCTTAGTGAAAAGCTACTTGAAGAGTTCATTGTGGTTGCTTTGGTCTGTCTGGTTTTCTTATTTCATTTACGCTCAGCATTAGTCGCTATTGTAAGTTTACCGTTAGGTATTTTGATGGCATTTATCGTTATGCAACAGCAGGGCATTAATGCCAACATTATGTCATTGGGAGGCATTGCCATAGCCATCGGCGCAATGGTGGATGCTGCCATTGTAATGATTGAGAATGCGCACAAACATCTTGAACGATGGCAACATGACAATGGCGAAATGCCTAAAGGTAAAGATCACTGGCGAGTGATTACAGAAGCTTCCATAGAAGTAGGGCCTGCTTTATTCTTTTCTTTGCTAATTATCACACTAAGCTTTATTCCTATTTTTACTTTAGAGGCACAAGAAGGACGATTATTTTCACCGTTAGCTTTTACTAAAACCTATTCGATGGCAGCTGCTGCTGGTCTTGCAGTAACACTTATTCCTATTTTGATGGGTTTTTTTATTCGTGGGAAACTACCTAAAGAGAGTAGCAACCCCATCTCTGTTGTACTCATTCGAGTATACCGTCCCTTATTAACGTGGTGCTTACGTGTACCCTATTTGACTATTCTGATTGCTATTATCTTGATGTTTTCAGCATTAATTCCTATTAATCAGCTGGGTTCTGAGTTTATGCCTGAACTGGAAGAGGGTGATTTACTCTATATGCCCACTACGCTACCTGGAGTTTCTATTGGTAAAGCACAAGAGTTGTTGATGCAAACTGACCGTATTATTAAAAGCTTTCCTGAAGTAGAACGCGTCTTCGGGAAAATAGGTCGTGCTGAAACGGCAACTGACCCTGCACCACTAACGATGATTGAAACTACTATTTTGCTAAAACCCAAATCAGAATGGCGAGCGGGTATGACCTTAAAGAAGCTTATCAAGCAATTAGATAAAGCAGCTAAGTTTCCCGGACTTACCAACGCTTGGGTACAGCCTATCAAAACACGTATTGATATGCTGGCAACAGGTATTAAGACGCCCGTAGGTATTAAAGTAGCAGGCCCTGATCTTAAAATTATCGAAAGCATTGGTAAAGATATTGAGGGAATACTCAATAAAGTAGAAGGTACTTCCTCTGTCTTCTCTGAACGTGTTTCTGGTGGTCGTTATATCCAGATTACCCCTGACCGCGTTAAAGCTGCACGCTTTGGTTTAAATATTGCTGATATCCAGACCGTCATTGGTTCTGCGGTAGGTGGGGTTAATATTACGCAAACGGTTGAAGGGCTAGAGCGTTACCCTGTTAACTTGCGTTACCCACGCCACACTCGCGACAGTATCGACAAACTCATGGAACTTCCTTTAGTGACTCCTTCTGGCGCGCATATACCGTTATCACGAGTAGCGGATATTCGAGTGACGGAAGGTCCACCGATGATTAAAACTGAAAATGCACGTTTAAATGGGTGGACGTTTGTAGATATTGATCATCCTGACCTTGGTTCTTATGTGACCTCTGCCCAGCAAGCGCTTAAAGATAATCTTACACTTCCTCCTGGCTATTCTGTTTCCTGGGCGGGTCAGTATGAGTATTTACTACGCGTTAAAGATAAACTAAAACTAGTGGTTCCCGTTACTTTATTGATTATATTGGTTTTGTTGTATCTTACTTTCCAAAATATCATTGCTGCGCTTATTGTGATGCTGTCACTTCCTTTTGCTCTGGCAGGTGGTGTTTGGTATCTGTGGATATTAGGTTTTAATACTTCTGTTGCCGTTACCGTTGGCTTTATTGCATTGGCGGGGGTCGCCGCCGAGTTTGGCGTCATTATGTTAATTTATCTAAATAATGCTGAAGCCGAACATAAAGAGCGAGATAAACTCAATAGCATAGCTGATTTAAAAGATGCCATTATGGAAGGTGCTGTCATGAGAGTGCGTCCTAAGGCGATGACGGTTGCGGTTATTATTGCAGGGCTTGTGCCTATTATGTTGGGTAGCGGAACAGGATCTGATGTGATGCAACGAATCGCTGCACCCATGATTGGCGGGATGGTAACTGCGCCCTTGTTATCTTTGTTTGTAATTCCTGCTATTTTTCTAATTTGGAAACAACGTAACTATCAATAATATTTTCTGGGAAGGGCAGTTGCGAAAGCAATAAAGCATAGGGTTTGCTATTTGCTGAGATGAAGCGGTTCTTCTACTTCTTTTCTAGCTGCCTTCCCTAATAATATTTCGATGAGGTGTAAAGCAAAAGCTATCGCTGTACCAGGCCCTTTGGAGGTGATGATAGTGCCATCAATAACAACATCATCAGTCTTTATTTCAATATGTGATGTATCCAAATGATTCAAAGCACCAGGATAAGATGTTAGTTTATTAACATGAATTTCATCATCACTTACGAAAACTCTAGGTGCCGCACAAATGGCGGCAATATGGTTCCCCTGCTGATACGTTTCACGCAATAACTGATGGATTCGTGGATCATCATTTAAGTTATCTGCGCCTGGCAGACCACCTGGTAGCACCATCAATTCAAAACTTTCTTTAAGCTCATTTTTCATCATGGCTTGAAGCGAAGTATCTGCTACCAAGCGCGTTCCACGTGAACATAGAACCACCTTCTCTTCACTTAAACTAGCTGTAACCACATGCAGATTTGCACGACGGAACAGGTCAATCAAAGTAACCGCTTCAAGCTCTTCACAACCTTCTGCCAGTGGGATTAATACACGCTTAGTCATTTTTTACCGTAGAATAAATCCATTCCTTTCAATATATTTAATGCTTCTGATAATTGATAGTCTGCTTTTAATGCATTTGTTTCTTTATCATCTTTGCTTTTCTTAGCTTTGCTTTTGTTATTCTTTTTATCCAAGCTTTTGCTTGTGTCTTTTATTTCCTTATTTTGACTCTCTTGTTTTGCCGGCTTAGTTTTTTTGCCATTCACATCAGGGTTGCTTAAATGTCCACTTAAGCTTGCTTCTGTTAAAGGCTCAAAGTCATCCTCTTGTTCAGAGTCTTCTTTAATAAACTTACGTGGTTTCACTATAATGTCGGGCTGTATTCCTTTTGCCTGAATTGAACGACCTGAGGGTGTGTAATAACGTGCGGTTGTCAACTTTACACCTGTCGTTGCATCAAGCGGAAGTACAGTTTGAACTGAGCCTTTACCAAACGTTTTTTCTCCTAATATTAAAGCACGTTTTTGATCCTGTAATGCACCTGCGACGATTTCAGAGGCAGATGCTGAGCCTTGATTCACCAATACGATGATAGGAGCGCCATTGATAATGTCATTATCATGCGCATCCTCGGTCATTTTAGAATCTTCTATACGCCCATCTGTATAAACAATTTTCCCTTTAGTTAGGAACAAATCAGATATTCCCACCGCAGCACCTAATACACCACCTGGGTTGTTCCTTAAATCTATAATCAAACCCTTTAGATCAACCTTGTTTGCTTTTTTGAGTTTATTAATAGCAACTTTAGCGGCATCTGCTGTATTTGATTGAAACGATACTATGCGTAAGTAACCATAGCCATTACCCAGCAACTTTTGATTGACACTCTTTATTTTGATGATATCGCGTATTATTGTTATCTTAAGTGGCTTAGCTTCACCTTCTCTAACGATGGTTAAAACTATCGGCTCACCGACTTTACCCCGCATGAGTTTGACAGCATCACTTAAGGTTTTACCTTTGACGTGTTGATCATCTAAACGGATAATCAAATCACCCGCTTTAACACCCGCACGTTCAGCAGGCGTATCATCAATAGGGGAAATGATTTTAACAAAACCATTTTCCATACCTACTTCAATCCCTAAACCACCAAACTTTCCACTGGTATCTGCTTGTAGTTCTCTAAACGCTTCTTCGTCAAGATAAGTGGAATGCGGGTCTAACCCCGATAGCATACCTTTGATAGCATCATTTATAAGCTGTTCATCAGTAACTTCTTCCACATAATCGCTCTTGATGCGTGACATTACTTCTGAAAAGCGTTGCAATTCAGCAATAGGTAATCTATTTGCTGGAGCTGTCGCCGAAAGCGTCACATTAACCACTTCCTTAACTTCTTCACTCGGCTTCAGTGCTAAAACAGAATTTGACAGGATGAAAAGCCCAACAAACAAGGTCACTTGTGTAGCCATAGAAATACATTTTTTTGTCTTTTTATTATTCATTTAATAGATGATTCCTGTACTCATTATCGACACCATTTTGCTGGGTTACGTGGTCTCGTACCTTTTCGAATTTCAAAGTAGAGCGCGTTTTGTTGCTGCCCTCCCGAGTTGCCAACCGCTGCTATAGTTGCCCCACCTTTTACAATTTGCCCTGTTTTCACATAGATTGCTCGGTTATAACCATAAAGACTACGATAGTTATTATCATGTCGAATAATAACTAGATAACCATAGCCGTTAAACCAGCCTGAAAACTCTACTTTACCCGTGGCTACAGCATGGACTTTTTTACCACCAGAGGCACTAATCACTACACCTTTCCATCGCTGTTTTTCATTTCTTCTTTCACCATAAGAATGACTTAATCGTCCTTTTACTGGCCATGACAGTTTACCTCTTAGCGTAGAGAACTTTCTATTAGCAACAAAGCGTTGTTTGCCACCCACTTGTTTAGCAGACTTTTTTTGCTGTGTACTTTGTTGTGTTGGTTGACTCTTTTTAATGTTTTTCTTAGCCACCCTCTTTATTTCTGCATTCTTCGATTCTGCCTGAGTTCTCGCTACTAATCGGTCTATCTTTGCTTGTAATTTAGCTTCTTTCCTTCTCAACCTAGACAGTGCTTTTTTCTTTGAGCTTACTTTTTTATTAATTTTTTTATAGGCAAACGTGCGTTGTTTTAAGGTGTTTTTACTCGCCATTTGCTCAACCAAAAGATCCGTCTTAAGCCGTTTCAACTCCTTATGATCAACTGCTATTTTTTTTTCTAGCATTTGTACTTTTGATAACGTTAGCCTAATTTTCTTTATTTCTTTGATACGGCTTTTATTTAAATATTCAAAGTATTTAACCGTTCGACCTATATCAGAAGGATCATCTTGTTTAAGTAATAATCTCAAGTGTGATTGCTCACCTGCACTATACAAAGCTTGCATTTGTTGTGACAGACCTTTTTTTTGCACATTGAGTTGTTGGTCTAGTGCTTCTTTTTCACCCGTTGCTTTCAATAGGCGTTTATCTAGCTTGTTAATTTTTTTATTAAGGCTATACATCTTTCGCGTTTGCACACCCAACTTTTTTTCAAGCTCACGCACTTCACCTCGAATAGCTGCTGCTTTTTTCTCTTCCTTTTCCAACCCTCTATCTAGCGTTCTGATTTCTCTTTGTAGTTGTGTTTTCTCTGCTAGTACTAGATTAGGAGTAAATAACACGAGTTGCCCTACTGCAATCACTAACCACAGACGCGCGAATAATGATTTAAAGATTCCACCAAGTAACTCTGAATTACGCACTCGCATGAATACCTGAATGCTTCAATAGTGCACTGATATCAGGCTCTCGACCTCTGAAAGCTTTAAATGATACTTTTGCCGGTCTCGCCCCTCCTTTTTCTAATACTTCTGTTAAAAAGGATTGTGCCGTCTCTTTATTAAACAAGCCCGTCTCTTCAAACTTACTAAATGCATCCGCTGATAACACTTCTGCCCATTTATAGCTGAAGTAACCTGCGGCATAACCGCCTGCAAAAATATGTGCGAAAGAGTTTTGAAAACGGTTAAATTCTGGTGTAGGTAATACACTTGTTTGCGAACGCACTTCTTTAAGTATTGTCGTGATCTGATCGTAGCTTTTCACACTTTTATCCATATAAATACGCATATCAAACAGTGCAAACTCTAACTGTCTCAACATATCCAAGCCGCTATTGTAATGTCTTGTCTTGAGCATTTTATCAAATAACTCTTCTGGTATAACTTCACCCGTTTCATAGTGTTTGGCGAATAAATCTAACGACTCTCTTTGCCAACACCAGTTTTCCATAAACTGACTAGGTAACTCTACTGCATCCCATTCGACACCTGATATACCCGACACATCCAGATAATCAACTTTAGTCAGCATATGGTGTAAACCGTGGCCAAACTCATGGAAGAGTGTAATGACTTCATCATGAGTAAACAGTGCTTCTTTATGAGCACTGGGTGTGCTGGAGTTGCACGTTAAATAAGCTACAGGAATTTGTATCTTGCCATCATTGAGATAGCGCCCACAATATGACCCCATCCATGCGCCACCCCGTTTATGCTGTCTTGCATAAAGATCTAAATAAAAGCTGGCGATATGTTCGCCCTCTTTATTATGGATTTCATAAAAACGCACATCTTTATGCCAAACGTCAATATCTTTTTTTAGCGTAATGGTACAGTTATATAACTGCTCGACTAGATCGTATAACCCTGCTAATACTTTCTCTACAGAGAACCATGGCTTTATATCTTCTTCAGAATACTGCAATTCTTTTTGCTTTAGTTTCTCACGAACAAATGCTGTATCCCACGCCTGTAACTTATCTAGTTTTAATTCTTTGCGAGCGAAGTCTTGCAGATGTTTTATTTCATTTTCTGCTTGTGGTTTAGCTTTTGCTAATAAGTCATTCAAAAAATTAATAACTTGCTCTGGATCATCTGCCATTTTCCTATAAAGCGACTGTTCTGCATAATTATCAAAGCCTAAAAGCTTGGCTATTGCCGTGCGAGTACTGATAATTTCGGCCATGATATTACTATTATCTAGCTTCTTATTATTACCTTGGTCTGAAGCTTTCGTGCTATATGCCTTGTATAGCTCTTTTCTAAGGTCGCGGCTTTCTGCATAAGTCATCACCGCATTCATAATGGGAAAGTCTAACGTTAGCAACCAATCTTTCTTTTCACGTTGTTCTGCTAATGACTTTGCCATATCAATGGCGCTTTCAGGCAAGCCTTTCAAGTCACTTATCTCTGTAATAACTTTAGTCCAGGCATTAGTAGCATCTAAAACATTGTCAGAGAATTGTGATGTGAGCTTTGTAAGCGCTCTTGATAACTTCTTGTATTTTTGTTGTTTTTCTTCAGATAGTGCTATACCCGACAGCTCAAAACTTTTCACTTGATTCGTTAAGGCAGTAGCGCGTGCTTCATCGCTTCCATCATCATTGTCTGCTATCTTTTTTATTAATGTATACAGACCTTTATGTTGACCCACCTCTGTAGAATAATCGCTTAGCAGGGGTAAACACTGTGTATACACTTCTCTTAGCTCATCGGTATTCATCACAGAGTTAAGGTGGCTAATCGGACTCCATATTTTAGATAATCTATTGTCGATATTTTCTAAGGTTGACACTATTTCTTTGGTATCCAGGGTAGATATATCCTGATCATTGTTGGTATCACACAGTGTTTCTATTATTTTTTTATTATCACTAATAACTTGCTTAACCGCTTGCTCCACATGTGAGGGTTTTATTTTGGAAAAGGCAGGTAGTGCATTGAGAGGTTCTACTTCGAAAAGAGGATTATTCATTATTGTTAATTGTGTTGTTTGTAATAAGTGTTTTTTTGATAACTTTAAAGCTCTATATATCTATATCAATGCAGTAACAAGCTTCGCTCTTATATTGATAGTGAAGCTCATTAACCATTACACATCTAGATTAGAAACTCTCAATGCATTGGTTTCGATGAATTCTCTACGAGGTTCCACATCATCACCCATTAGGGTTGTGAAAACCTCATCTGCACTAATAGCATCTTCATCAGTTACTAACATCATACGGCGTGTCTCAGGGTCCATAGTGGTTTCCCACAGCTGTTCTGGATTCATTTCACCCAATCCTTTGTAGCGCTGAATATTGACACCCCGTTGCGCATCCTTCATTAACCAATCTACAGCTTCTTTAAAGTTAGCTATAGGTTGTGACCTCTCACCACGTTGAATGGTGGAGCCTTCTTGTACAAGGCCGTCAAGCTGTTGATTCATTTCAATAATATGCTTTAGTTCAGTGGTTGCAAAGAACTCATTATCGAAAATTATAAAGTTATCAACACCATGCAAATGTTTGGTTACCCTAACTTGCCACTTACCATCTTCTTCAAGTAACTCAGTACTGTACTTTCTGGTACCGTTATATTTGTCATTAAGCGTTGTATTCACTTTACCAAGCCACTGCATAGCCTCATCAGTAGTGATACCCTTTTCGAGGTCAACTTTACCGACTGGCTCAAATAGCATCTGAGATAGAATCTCTTCATCAAATAATCGACTAATACGACTGATGATACTACTCACCGACATGTAGTTATTGATTAAGGTAAATAAAGGCTCTTCTTTTATTGAACCCTCTTTATCCGATACATTCAATACAGCCCCTTGCATGGCTAGTTCTAGTATATAAGCATCCAACTCTGAATCGTCCTTCACGTAACGTTCTTGCTTACCTTTTTTAACCTTATACAAAGGAGGCTGAGCTATATAAATGTGTCCGCGTTGTACTAACTCTGGCATTTGACGATAGAAGAACGTCAGTAACAATGCGCGGATGTGGGATCCGTCCACATCAGCATCCGTCATGATAATAATACGATGATAACGTAACTTATCAGGGTCATATTCTTCTCGACCTATACCACAACCCAGTGCTGTAATGAGCGTGCCTACTTCAGCTGAAGCAAGCATTTTATCAAAACGTGCTTTCTCTACATTTAGGATTTTACCCTTAAGAGGAAGGATTGCTTGTGTTCGTCTATCACGCCCTTGCTTAGCTGAACCTCCCGCCGAGTCGCCCTCCACCAGGTAGATTTCTGAAAGTGCAGGATCTTTTTCCTGACAATCCGCTAACTTTCCAGGTAAACCTGCAATATCCAACACACCCTTACGACGTGTCATCTCACGAGCTTTTCTGGCAGCCTCTCTGGCTTTTGCAGCTTCGATCATTTTACCTGCAACAATCTTAGCTTCAGCAGGGTTCTCTAATAAAAACTCATTGAGTTTTTCTGCCATTGCTGACTCAACAACCGTCTTCACCTCTGATGAAACTAGCTTGTCTTTAGTTTGTGAGGAGAATTTTGGATCAGGTACTTTTACTGAAAGTACGGCTGTTAACCCTTCTCTTGCATCATCACCCGTTGCTGAAACCTTTTCTTTCTTTGCTAAGCCTTCACTCTCAATATACTTATTAAGTGTTCGTGTTAATGCCGCTCTAAAACCAGCAAGATGCGCTCCACCATCGCGCTGCGGTATGTTGTTAGTAAAACAATAAACATTCTCCTGATAGGAATCATTCCACTGCAATGCCACTTCAACACCTACTCCATCACGCTCACCCACTAGACTAATGACCGTCGGATGTATGGCTTCTTTCTTTTTATTTAAGTGTTCAACAAAGGCTACAATTCCACCTTCATATTCAAAGATAGCGCTTTCACCTTCTCCACGTTCGTCATACAACTCAATACGAACGCCTGAGTTTAGGAACGATAGTTCTCTTAAACGTTTTGCTAATATGTCATAGCGATAATCAGTTATAGCGAATATCTCAGGACTAGGGTGGAATCTTATTTCAGTACCTGTTCCTTCTGTAGCACCTATTTCTTGCATATCTGAAAGAGGATCACCGAGGCTGTATTCTTGATAATGAACTTTTCCATGCCGCTTAATGGTTAACTCCAATTTATCTGACAAAGCATTTACAACAGAGACACCTACACCGTGTAAACCACCAGACACTTTATATGAGTTGTCATCGAATTTACCACCTGCGTGTAATACTGTCATGATAACTTCAGCAGCAGAGCGACCTTCTTCTTCATGATGATCTACAGGTATACCTCGACCATCATCAGATACACTTACTGATCCGTCTGTATGGATACGTACTTTAATACCAGTGCAATGACCTGCTAGAGCTTCATCGATTGAGTTATCGACCACTTCGAATACCATATGATGTAAGCCGGTACCATCATCAGTATCACCAATATACATCCCGGGTCTTTTTCGAACGGCTTCCAGTCCTTTTAGAACTTTAATATTGGAAGAATCGTATTGTTCTGACATAACTAATCCATTAAGAGTTTCTTTGATAACCGCTGATTATACACCCCTTTAAAGCTTTACTGCTATAGTATTTCAGCTTATGGATTTTTAATCACCTAGTTCATCAGCTATTGAATTTCATAATGTGTTTCACGTGAAACAATCAAACTTACTCCACCGTAACCTCACCATGTTCCACGTGAAACATTGAATAAGCAGGGTTGTTTGGGAGAACCGCAGGCTTATGTGTTGATGTGATAATTACTTGCCTATTTAAGCTTGGAATGAAGTCGATGAGTTTCTTATAATTACTCGCATCTATTTCGGCTGCTAGATCATCAATAGCAATAATACCTTGCTGGGTTATTGTTATGTTTTGGGCTATGTGTAATAGCAAAGAGAGTAACTTGGATTGACCTCTAGATGCAGATGATACAGCTGGCATTCCATTAAGATTGATAACAATGTCCGAACAATGTACTCCCTGTAATGTGCGACCTCGGATCTTTTCATAGCCCAACTTATTGTTGTAATAGCTAACCAATGAGTCGGTGTCTAAACCTATATCATTGGGCAACCCCGTTTTCAATGTAAGTTGTGGTGATTGTTCTATGAGGAAAGAGGGTATGGACTCTTCGATAGTTTGCTTTAGTTTTTCTAAAGCTTGCTGTCTATAAGTATGTATGGGTTTTTGTAGCTTACATAACTCATAGGTTAGATGTTCTATCGCATAATATAGCTTAGGGTCTTTAAGTGCGGCGTTACGCTGTTTCAGTAATGTCTGGTAAAGTTTCCATTGATGATGGAACTCTGGGTATTTGTAAAAGGCAAGCCAATCGATAAAACGTCGCCGTTTAAGTGAGCCTCCTGTAATGAGTTCATGGGAAAGAGGGTGGATGATACTGATAGGCAGTATTTTACTGAGTTCTGACTGTGATTGAATGTTTTGCTTGTTGACTCTAATAAGAGTCTTAGAAGTAGACTTTTCAATGCCAACTCGTTTGTTGTCGAAGTGCTCACTGCTGACAATTGAAGTGCTTAACAGGGCTTCTTCTTCATAACGAATGACTTCAGCGATACGTGAGGTTCTAAAAGAACGCCCTATACTTAAAATAGAAATAGCCTCTAGTAAGCTACTTTTACCTGAGCCATTACTCCCGTATATGAAATTGATATCAGGACTAAGTGATAGTGTGGCTTCTTTTATGATACGACAGTTTCGTACCGTAAGATTAGATAACCACATAATATGGGGGCAGCAATTAAAGCCTTACTGGCATGACAACACTAATACTATTTGGATTGTCTAAACTCTGGATAAGCGTACTAGACTCAACAGAGTTTAAAGAAAATGAGATAGTCTCGCCAGAGAGGTTGTTGATAGCATCAAGTAAGTAATTGACATTAAAACCTACCTCAAAATCTTCACCTGAATAATTAATATCTATTGAGTCTTCGGCTGTTTCTCTATCTGGGTTATCTGATTTAATAGTTAATAGTCCGCTTGAAAGCTTTAGCAATACGCCTCTAAACTTTTCGTTGGATAAGATAGCTACACGACTTAGTGTATCTTTGATTTGCATACGATCAAGTTCGATAGTGTGTAAGGTGGATTGTGGAATAGCAGCTTGATAATCTGGATACTTGCCATCAATAAGTTTTGAGGTGAATCGGATATTATCTTTTTGCAAGCGTATATGATTATCGCTCAACTGTAGCTCAATGGATGTACTAGTGTCGGAATGCAATAATCTGGATAATTCATTGATACCTTTTCGTGGAATAATGATACTTATGTCATCATCCTGATTATTCATGGCAAGAGAACAACACGCGAGACGGTGTCCATCGGTGGCAACCGTGGTTAATTTATCATTACTGGTTTGCATGAACATGCCATTTAAATAATAACGTACATCATGTTGTGCCATCGCGTAGCTAGTTTGATTAATGAGGTTTAGAAACTCATTTTCAATGAAAGGCATGGTAGTAGCAAAGCTGATGTCGTCTAGCACAGGGAAATCATCTGCTGGTAACGTAGCTAGATTAAAAACACTACGTCCACTACTAAGACTTAATGTTCCGTTATTAAGCTCTATTTCAATAATGCTATCGGTAGCAAGCGACTTACAAATATCTATTAGCTTTTTTGCAGATACAGTAGTCGAACCACTAGACTCTATTCCTGTGTTATCAATAGTCCCTGATATCTCTGTATCTAGATCAGTACCTGTAATACGTAAACCCTTATCAGATGCTGAAAGTAGAACATTAGAAAGTACAGGTGTTGTAGACTTTTGCTCAACTACTCCTGTTGCTCTTTCTAAAACAGGAAGTAATGATTCTCGGTTTATGGTCAATTTCATAATTATTTAGAATTTTATATAAGATAGTAGTAGTAATAAGGGGCAATGCTTTCTGTGTATAAGAATTATAATTCCTAAGTTATCAGTAGTATATCTATTAATCCTTTGGGTTGGTTCCTGTGGACTAATTATCCGGTGTTCTGTGTATGAATTGTGGATAAGTACTATCTAAAAAGTTATTCACCTTTCATCCACAGCTTATCTAATATTTTTTACAGTGCCTACTTCTTTCTCTTGGGTTGTTCCTTTTAACCCTCACATTGTTAATGAACGGGTCAATATCTTAAAAGCTTCTTCAATATTAACATCTTTTTTCTTCAAATCTTGCATTGTCTTACAGGCATGTAAGACAGTTGTATGATCACGATTACCAAAGTACTTGCCAATATCAGGGAGGCTATGTTGAGTAAGTTCTTTCGATAGATACATAGCTAACTGTCTCGGTCTAGTAACTGCTCTAGCGCGACTTTTTGACTCTAGGTCAGATACTCGGATATTGTAATACTCGGACACTGTTTTTTTGATATTAGGTATGGTGACCATTTTATCTTGACTGGCCAATTGGTCACGTAGTGCATCTTGTACGAAATCTAGGCTGATATCCGTTTGGTTTCGAAAATTGACTGTAGCAATGAGTTTTCTAAGTGCCCCTTCTAGATCACGAATATTGGATTTAAACCGCTGTGCGATGAAGAAAGCGACGTCGTTGGGTAATAATAAGCCTGCTTCCTCGCCTTTTTTTCGTAGTATAGCAACACGAGTCTCTAAATCAGGAGATTCTATAGCGACACTCAATCCCCAACTAAAACGAGATTTTAAGCGATCATCTAATCCTTCTACATCGCGAGGATAGCGATCGCTGGTTAGGATGATTTGTTTTTGACCTTCTAGCAATGCATTGAAGGTATGGAAAAACTCTTCCATAGAGCGTTCTTTACCTGCGAAGAATTGAATGTCGTCAATTAATAAAGCATCTACGGATCGGTAGTGTTGCTTAAATAGATCCATGCGATTGGTTCGTATCGCGGAAATCATGTCATTTACAAAGGCTTCTGAATGTAAATAGACTACATTAGCCGAAGGATTATTGGATAATATATGATTGCCTACTGCATGCATCAAATGGGTTTTCCCAAGACCAACACCACCATAAATAAATAACGGGTTATAGGAGTCACCAGGGTTATCACCCACCTGCATAGCAGCAGCGCGAGCTAACTGGTTAGATTTACCTTCAACAAAATTATTAAAAGCCATTTTGTTGTTTAAGGTATTGGTGAATTTATTCGTCGTGGTTATCTTATTAGGTTGTTTTTTCGCTTCAGTCGTCGGGATATCTTGGTCTTTGGCTGGAGAAACGTTTTTATTGGGTTTGCTTGCAGCTACTTCAGTGCCGATTTGCAGTATTACGTCATATTCATGGTTGCCACTTAAGTTGCGTGCGTGTTCAACGATTAGTGGTATATATTGTTTGTGGACTTCTTGTAATACTAATGTGTTGGGTGCTAAAAGATAAAGGCCATGGGATTTTTCACGTGCATGCAAAGGTAGTAACCATGTACTTATTTCAGAGTCAGAGATTTGCATCTCCAAGCGTTTAAGACACTCGGTCCAGAGCATAAGGGTTTACCTTGAAAAATATGAAAGGGGGAAATAAGTATAGCGTATAATAGCCGTTTAGAACTATCAAACATTACCCACTTTTCAATATTTAAACAGTGTATTCTGTGTTAAATATCAGTAAGTTCGAATAGTATCCGAAGCTTAGGAGAATGACTTAAGAGTTCTCTATAGAAAAACTCTGTGAGTTGCATAAGTTAGATTATATAGAGATTGATAACACTAAAGATGAGTATTTTGAAAACATTACTAGCAACAGAAAAAGCAAAGCAAAGGGTTATGTGGGTGGCTCTATTGATGATTTTGTTTGTGGGAGTATTTGTTTTTCAAAAAAGTAAATCGGCATCTATACAAAGCAATTATTCATCAGAGAAAAAAAGTGAATGGGCTAGTTTATTATCGGATGAAGGTACCGTTTATCTTCACTGGTTAAGAACACTTAATCCCATCGTGAGTAAAACGGACGGGGATCTAATTTGGAATACTCATCTACAAAAAGGATTGATGCGGTTCGTCAATTTACCCGAGCTAAAAAATGGGCAGTATTATCGTTTATGGGTTTATGATTTACAGCTGTCAACAGAAAAACCCGTATCTGCAGCAGCCTTTATGGGTAGTAAAGACAAACAAGAGTTTTATACGGATATATTGCCAGAAAAGCCACTGAGTCAGCCCTTTAAGTTTCTATTAACGGTAGGTGCTAAGGGAGATGAAAGTTTTTCTCATTCAAAAAGTTTATTGTTGGCACAGCCGTAACCGTCTGCTTAGAGTAGAACACTTGAAGTATCTTTATTGATCAGGAATACGGGTGCGTAGCTCATCTTTATCAAACCACCAATTACCATCCACAATAGCATCTAGAATTTGAGCCATTCGTGGTAGAAACTTTTCTGGTTCGTTCAATTCTAGCTTCATCATCCAGCCATTCATTTGTGATTGATCGCTAACGTTACCATGTCGCTCAGCTACTTTAGCTAATAAGCTACTGGTTAAAAACATGGTGCTATCGCGTTTATCACCTTCATAACGTAAATCAGCAATATAATGTGCAACGGCAGCTGCAACAGCTGCTCCATCAGAACTATCTGGGGTGTCATCAATGAAGTTCTTAAGCATTACAATGGATAATTCAGGATCAATCGGGAAGGTAATAGAAAGCCATAAGCCATTACCTAAAGCAGTTACAGCAGCAGGTAACTCAGTACGATAAAGGAGATCAGCCGCATGTACGGCATCTTCCCACTTTCCTTGCTCAATATAAATAAGGAAGGATTCTTTAGCGTAACCCCATGAAGCCTCAACCATGCCAGCGTCTGCTATTTCCAACATGATTTCAGCAATATCTAATTGTAGATTGGCACGTATAATCTGAGAAGAATCAATGGTTAATTGCTGTAATTTATCCTGCTTTTGTTTGAGTTCAGAGGCAAGGAACTTTCTGCTTTCATCAGCGGCTGTAAATTCTAGGTTACTTTCTTCTGTCATAGCTTTCTCAAATGCTTAAGTATATAAGGAATAGATTATGGTGATGTATCATACCTTTTCAATTGTAACGTGCATAATAATCCTATTAATTGTAATTACAGTAATTGATCCTAAATTCCTCAGTTAACCGCTTCCAGCATTGAATAAACTACTGATAGTATTAAAGTAAGAAGCTTTATCTATCTTCACTTATAGAGTGAAGGCGCTACAGCCTATAGAGCAACCCTCTTCGGCTGACTGGCTATGTAAAAAAACTCATTAAGGATCAACCATTAATTCCTTTTTTTACTACGCCATTCAGCCGAAGAGAATCACTCTATAGGCTGTCTAACTGAGGATTTTAGGTTGATAGAAAATGCTTATCCTTGAAAATTCAATAGAGTAAAGAAATGGCTAAAACGAATAATAAAACTTGGGTAGTGGGACATGGAGATATAGGTCATCGTGTTGCAAAGTTATACAGGGATAGGTTGAATGAGAGTTTAAAAGTAACCTTTCATAATGAAACAGCATTGCAACAAGAAAAACATGCTCAACAAACAGGTCAGCAAGCTTATTATCTAGAATTAGATGATGAACAAGCTTCGTTACCTGAAGAAATTACTAGTAAGATATTCTACTTCGCTCCACCACCCAAAACAGGTAAGCAGGACACTAGGTTAGCTGGTTTTTTAAATAAGCTAGCCCAGCAACCGATACAACCAGAGCATATTGTTTTAATTAGCACCACAGGGGTTTATGGTAATTGCAATGGGCAATGGGTAGATGAAAGTGCTGCGATCAATCCTGTTGCAGAACGTGCTTGTAGAAGAGCAGATGCTGAAAAAGCCCTTACTCAGTGGGCAAAGCAACATAGGAAGTGTGCCACTATTCTTCGAGTTCCTGGGATTTATGCTGAAGACAGACTCCCTCTAGAACGCTTAAAAAAAGGTTTACCTATTGTTAAAGAGTCGGAGTCTCCATGGACTAATCGAATTCATGCGGATGATCTGGCTAATATCTGCTATCAGGCGATGTTGCGTCACAGTACTCAATCAACGGTTGAAGCTATCTCAAAACCCGTAGAAATATATAATGTAAGTGATGGAAACCCTTCCACCATGACGGCTTACTTTAATGCAGTAGCAGATTATTCGGGCTTACCCAGACCTCCACAAATAAGCCTGAAACAAGCAGAAGCAGAATTGAGTGCAGGTATGATGAGTTATATGAAAGAATCTCGCCGAATTAGTAATAAAAAAATGCTTGATCAGTTAGGTGTACAACTTCTTTACCCAATGCTTAGTCATTGCTTGAAAAAAAACAGCTAGTCCCCATTATTGAGCGCATAAATTATAGTCAGTAATAACAGACAATAGAGGAAAAAATTATGAGTGAAGCAAATACTAAAGCAACCGATAACAGCGAAAGCAAAGAGAATATGCAGTTTCAAACAGAAGTTGATCAACTTTTGCATTTAATGATCCACTCGTTGTATTCCAACAAAGAAATATTTCTTCGTGAGTTGATATCAAACAGTGCAGATGCGTGTGATAAGCAACGCTTTGAAGCACTCTCTGATGATTCACTTAATGAAGGTGATAGTGAGCTTAAAATAGAAATCGAAAGTGATAAAGAAGCAGGTACGATTACCATTCGTGATAATGGTATTGGTATGAGCCGTGATGAAGTCGTAGCACATATTGGAACGATTGCTAAATCAGGTACTAAAGAATTCATTAAAAACCTGACAGATGAGCAAAGCAAAGACTCCAATATGATTGGGCAGTTTGGTGTAGGTTTCTACTCAGCCTTTATAGTTGCTGACAAAGTAACCCTCACCACACGTCGCGCAGGTGATGATGCATCAACAGGAACGATTTGGGAGTCTGATGGAAAATCAGGTTTCACTCTGGAGACAACAGACAAAGCATCACGTGGAACAGAAATTGTTTTACATCTTAAGGATGAAGAAAAAGAACTAGCCAATGACTGGCAAATTCGTAGCATTATTTCCAAATACTCAGACCACATCTCAGTACCCATCAATATGCACAAGCAAGATGAAGAAGGTAAGGCGACGGAAGAATGGGAAGTGGTGAACAAAGCTAATGCTTTATGGAAGCGTAGCAAAAGTGAGATTACAGAAGAAGAATACAAAGAGTTCTATAAGCATGTTGCCCATGATTGGCAAGATCCATTAACGTGGGTACATAACCAAGTTGAAGGAAATTTAGAATATACCTCTTTGTTATACATTCCATCAAAAGCGCCCATGGATTTATGGGATGCGCAAGCGAAAACAGCAGGTATTAAACTCTACGTGCAACGCGTTTTCATTATGGATGATTCAGAAAACCTAATGCCACGTTACTTGCGTTTCGTAAAAGGTGTGTTGGATTCGAATGATCTTCCGCTTAACGTATCGCGTGAAATCCTGCAAAGTAATCGTGTTATCGATACCATGCGCAAAGCCTCAACCAAAAAGGTATTAGGCTTATTGCAGAAAATGGCAAATAACGATAAAGAAACCTATCAAACCTTTTGGGATGAATTTGGTAATGCGCTAAAAGAAGGTCCCGGCGAAGATATGGGCAACAAAGAAGCGATTGCTAAACTACTTCGTTTCTCTACTACTAGCACTGATTCAGCAAAACAGGATGTATCGTTAGAAGATTATGTTTCACGAATGAAAAGTGATCAAGATAAGATCTACTACATTACAGCTGATTCTTTTAATGCTGCGAAAAGTAGTCCACATCTAGAAGTGTTCCGCAAAAAAGATATCGAAGTATTACTACTTAATGATCGTGTGGATGAGTGGTTGGTGAGTCATCTTAATGAATTTGATGGTAAATCACTGCAATCAATTGCTAAAGGTGAGCTTGATTTAAGTAAATTTGATTCGGAAGAAGATAAGAAAGAGTACGAAGAAGCCGAGAAAAATGCAGAAGCATTAATTACTCGTTTAAAAGACAAGTTTGGTGACAAGCTGGAAGACGTACGAGTATCGCATCGTCTTACTGATTCTCCCTCCTGCATCGTGTTAAGTGAACAGGATATGGCGTTATATATGCAACAACTGATGAAACAGGCAGGGCATGAAATGCCAAGCAGCAAAGCTGTTTTGGAAATCAATCCAACGCACCCTTTAGTGAAGAGACTAGAAGGTGAAAAAGATGACCAACGTTTTGCGGATTGGTCAGATATTATATTTGATCAGGCGATTTTGGCAGAAGGTGGACAGCTTGAAGACCCAGCAGGTTTTGTGAGTAAGTTAAATAAGATGATGTTAGATATCAGCTAATAGATAACTTTGTTACAGCAAAAAGGCCAGTACTTAGTGATAAGTACTGGCTTTTTTGTTTCCATGGTTATTGAAAGCTTAAGTTAAGAAATGAGCTTTTTAATAAACCCTACAATAACCATAAGCACAATAGCGCCAATAACTGCCCATATTAAAGTGCCTAGTAGACCAGAAAAAGGCAGTGTTACTGCTCCAGATACAATTCCACCAATGAAAGTACCTACGACGGAGCCAAGAATTCCTAATATAATATTACCTATTAGTCCAAAACCACCACCTTGCATGACCATTCCAGCAAGCCATCCAGCTACCGCTCCGATACCTAACATAGTTGCTATTTCTACGATTTCAATGTGTTACTCTCCTAGGGTTAAAGAATCACTAATGAGTAAATATATAGGATATAAATAAGAGAGTTACCTAACTTTATGGCATATATAGGTATAAAATAGGCAATAAATAAGGGGGATGGTAAGTTAATGTACATCAAAGTAGCTTGATCTGTAGGATGGCTATCTCACAGAAACGAGTCATGACTCGCTGTATTCAGTAAACCTAACTTGTTGGAGTACTAATTCAGGGACGTATTATTTCATTAGTAGCTGCGTCACGTATGCTACTGGGTTGTTGCAAATTACCTGTAGTACCTTCAAGAATTGCGTCAATAAGGGAAGATTTAGTGTTGGTGGAAAAGATGCTAACTACTTCATCAAAGTTTTTGGCAGGTGGTTGCCCTGAAAAGTTAGCGCTGGTTGATACCATAGCTGACCCGAAGGCTCCGCACAGCTGTACTACTTCAGGGTGCTTACTAATACGAATGGCTAGCGAATTAAACTCCCCTGTTAACCATTTCGGCGTATGCTCGTTGACTAGATGTGTAAAGGTAGTGTCACTAGGTTGATGAGCGAGCTTATTAGAACGAGCATTGGCTTCATTGGTGGGATGTAGAATATCATTATGAAGGTATTGACTGATTTGTGAAAAGTCAGTCGCGATGAGAATTAGGCCTTTTCTCATATGTCTATTTTTTATGTCTAATAAACGCTGAACAGCCTCTTCGTTATTGGGATCACAACCCAAGCCATAGACAGATTCGGTGGGATAGGAAAAAATGCCACCTTGTTGAAAAATAGGGATTAAATCGTTGGCGGAGCAAGTAATTAACATATTGAGTGAAGACGGTTACAACTGCATTTTCAGGCTAAACTATTGATTATTTCAATGCGATATAAACATCGACTTCATTAGGGTTTTTATAGTGCTCATAATCGGTTGTATAAGCTCTTTGATGTGAGGGGTTATCAGAAGAAAAGTACTTCCATATTTGCACCCAGCAATCAATAACGGCTTGTGGCATTTCACCCTCAGCTTCAAAAACCAGATAGTCACCTGCAGGTAGTGTAATTTCTTCTAATTCTTGGCTTGAAGACTCAATGTGATCAGCACCCGACAATACAGAAAATTCGCCATTAGCATCCGACTCATAGTCATAATAAACGCCGTAAACTCTGGCGCCATTTTTGTAGTCAACACTTACAACATCATCAAAACGTTGATGCAAGTTACCAATCTTTGCCGTATCAGGGTTCATTTCATAGGCATTAGTGGTTCGAATACTCATACCTTTGATTTTTTTTGCGGCAACGTTGATGGTTTTCATTACTAGTACTCCAACAAGTTAGGTTTGATGAATACAGCGAGTCAGGAAGCGGTTAGCCGCTAGGCGCGTCTTGCCGGGAATGGTTGTTCCCTTCACAAAAGGCGCAACAACGCGGATGACCGCTTCCTGGCTCGCCCGAAGGGAGCAACCCAAAGCGCTATACTGCGTTATGGGTCTTGCCAAGGGAACTACCATTGCCTGCAACCCAAGCCTTTTTAGTGAGCTTGCCGTTTTATCAAAACGGTCAACTCAATTATAAGCTTGCAATATCCGTCATATCTTTCGTGCAAAGGTCTCTACTAGTCCGAATAAGCTTATTTCTTCTTTGCAGGTGCTTGTTTCTTTTTGGCTGTCGTCTTTTTAGTAGTTTTCTTGGCAGGCTTTTTCTTAGCTGGTTTCTTTTTGGGGAGCGTTTCTTCCCATTTACCATCCACGTAATGCGCAGACCAACCTGTAGCTTTGCCATTATGATCGGTTCTTACGTATTGCTCTTTGGTTTTACGCGCATAACGAACCGCTGCTTTATTACCATCAGGATCTTCAACAGGTGCTTCGGCTAAATAATGAAATTTAGGAGAGATTCGGTCTTTAAAACGAACTAACTCTTCAACCAACGGCGCACGTGTTTCGCGCGACTTAGGATAAGTACTAGCGGCTAAGAAAATACCCGCAGCACCATCACGCAAAATAAAGTAGGCATCAGACTTTTCGCATTCAAGCTCTTTAAGGTGAACAGGATCTTCACGAGGAGGAGCCACTTCACCATTACGCAAAATTTTGCGTGTATTAGTACATTCCTCGTTACTACACTTCATATAAGGCCCGAAACGCCCTGTAGTGAGGTGCATATCTTCTCCACATTTATCGCATTCAACCACGGGGCCATCATAGCCTTTTAGCTTGAAAGTACCGTTTTCAATTTCGTAACCATCACACTCGGGGTTGTCACCACATACATGTAATTTAGTGCTTTCATCAATGAAGTAGCTATCCATAGCGGTATCGCATTTTTTACAACGTTGCTTAGCCATTAACGCTTCGGTTTCAGCATCTTCATTGTTCACATCAATGGATTCTTCAGCAGGAGTAAGGTTAATGGTCTTCTTACAACGCTCTTTAGGTGGTAGGTTATAGCCATCACAGCCAAGGAAAACGCCTGTAGTTGCGGTCCGAATCCCCATATTTCTGCCACAATCAGGACATTTAATATCGGTGATCACCATTTTATTAGTTTTCATACCGCCCTCTTCTGGCTCAGAAGCGGCTTTTTCTAACTTGATTTTGAAGTCTTTATAGAAGTTATCCAGTACATCTTTCCACTGTAACTTGCCGTCAGCAATTTCATCCAGCTCTTTTTCCATCTCGGCAGTAAAGTCGAAATTCATCAAGTTTTCGAAACTACCTACTAAGCGTTTGGTAACCACTTCACCCATTTTCTCAGCGAAAAAACGTCGTGAATCTACTTTTACATAGCCACGATCTTGAATGGTCGAAATGATAGAAGCATAGGTTGAAGGTCGCCCAATGCCACGTTTTTCTAGTTCTTTAACCAAAGAAGCTTCGGTATAACGGGGTGGTGGCTTAGTGAAATGTTGCTGTGGATCTAGCTTGACTAGATCTAACGCATCACCTTGCTGAAGGTCAGGTAAAGTAGGCTCGCCTTTTTTACTCATTGGAGGCATCACTTTAGTCCAACCAGGGAAGCGCAAAATACGTCCACGAGTAGTGAGATGATATTGCCCTGCTTCGATGGTTAAACGAGTTGAGTCGTATTTAGCAGGTGTCATTTGACAGGCTACAAACTGTCGCCAAATCAATTCATATAGCTTAGCTGCATCGTCGCCCATATTTTTAAGTGCGCTTTTCATCACTTTTACATTCGAAGGGCGAATCGCTTCGTGAGCCTCTTGAGCGCCGCTTTTTGAGCCATAGTAATTAGGGGCTTTAGGCAGGTAGTCCTTACCGTATTTATCACCAATATAATCACGAACACTTTCTAATGCATCTTTACTCAAGTTAGTTGAGTCGGTACGCATATAGGTAATATAACCTGCTTCATATAAGCGTTGAGCCAGTCCCATGGTGCGCTTTACGCCGTAGCCAAAGCGAGTACTGGCTGCTTGTTGTAGAGTAGAGGTAATAAAAGGTGCTTTAGGTTTACTGCTGGTAGCACGATCTTCGCGCTTTAATAGGCTATAGTCCGCACCTTTAAGTTTGCCGATGGCTTCCATCGCCTGTTTTTCATTAACAGGTTTGAAAGGCTCGCCTTTATCTTTAGTGACTTCTACACGAAGTGCTTCGCCTAACTGGGTGCTTAAATCTGCGTGTATATCCCAAAATTCAACAGGGTTAAATGCATTGATCTCATGCTCTCTATCAACAATCAAACGCACTGCGACAGACTGCACTCGGCCAGCTGATAAACCACGGCCTATTTTTGACCACAACAGTGGCGACACCATAAAGCCAACCACGCGATCTAAAAAGCGGCGGGCTTGCTGAGCGTAGACGCGATCAATATCTAAGGTAGAGGGGTCTTCAAATGCTTCTTGAATGGCAGACTTGGTAATTTCATTAAAGGTAACGCGCTGAAAGCGTTCATCATCACCACCAATCACTTCTTTTAAGTGCCAGGCAATGGCTTCCCCTTCCCTATCCAAATCCGTTGCGAGATAAACAGTGTCAGATTTTTTGGCTAGGCGTTGGAGCTCAGAGACCACTTTTTCTTTACCAGGCAACACTTCGTATTGTGCTGTCCAGCCACCTTCGGGGTTGATACCCATACGGCGAACTAAATTATCAGCATCACGTTTTTTCTTAAAAGCAGCCTTTTTCTCATCAGACATGCCTTTGGTTAATTGAGCAAGCGTAGGAGCTTTTTTCTTGCCTGTTTTTGCACCGCCACCTTTAGGCAAGTCGCGCACATGGCCGACACTAGACTTAACGATATAGTCTTTACCCAAATATTTATTGATCGTCTTTGCTTTCGCAGGTGACTCGACAATGACCAGATTCTTGCTCATATTTTACTTGCCCACTAGGGGGATTATTAATCCAAATAGCGAGCTGATTACTAGTATTAATAATAATCAATCCGCCAAAAATCGCTCAATCATAGCTAAAAGATTTGAAAGAATATAGTACTAATCAATAGTGGTGTTGGGAAAAAGGGGATAAAAGGTGGGATGGAAGGATAGGTATTTTAAAATAGAATCTTCAGTTTTGACCGCTTATAAAGCAATTCTCACGGGGTGAGTTAAGCAGGTTTGGAGATATATAACTAGCTTACTTAGCATAAGAAGTGCCTTGTTTGACACTTCTATTTTGTTATTAAGGAGTCTCTGATTAAGTCTGAGTGGAATTTCTCGATTGATAGAATTGTTCAGTTTTTACTTAAAAATTGAGCTAATAGTCATTCTATTAGGGATATTTTTAAGCAAAAATGGGCTATTCTAGCCTCGAGAAAACCGCTCACAACTTGATCAGAGACTCCTTAACCAGTAATAAACTAATGATAGACAGGAGGCGTGTCATTCATGGCAATATCATCCATCCATGTATATTCTGCCTCTTTTTCTGGGTCATTCATGAGGATTAACATCACTACCCATTTTAGTTTATCTAGATCGAAGTCAATATCACGCAATGCGAGTACTTTATCAATAATGAACTCACGGGTATCAGCACTTAAGATGCTGCTATTGCTCAAGAAAATCAGGTAATTTTGACAATCTGTACTCAACCAACGCTTTTCTTTTGCAGAAAAAATTCTCACAGAGAGAGGGTTGTGTTGCAGTAAAGTGTGATGCTCTTCGTCGCCAAGGCTCTCAAGCCAGTCAAATGCTTTGCTTATTTGATCATCAGGAAAACCAGCGGTTTGCAGGTGGCTGTGCATGACTTCTCTATTCTGACTAGCATCGTTGTAATCAGAGAAGTTATCGAAGAGATAAAAAAGTACATCCAATGTATTTTCTTTCATAGAGGGGACACTCATAGGGGGACACTCGGGGTTAATCTTGTATATTGACCTCCACCACAGGCTTCTACATAGCCTTGGAGCTCAAGTATTAATAGGATGGAGGAAACTTTATCAATCGTCAATCCCGTTTGTATGACTAGTTTGTCAATTGGTAACGGGTCGTAGCCCATTGTCTGTAAAATTAGCCGTTGATCAGGGTCTAGCAGGTTTGATGATTTATTAGTCACTTCTAATGAGGCTTTGCTAGTGCTCTCTTTAGCAGAGTCAGTGATAGTTTCTATAGCGTTCTGCTCTGCCAGTATTATTTGTAATGCAGGGCTAATCTCTTCAAGAATATGTTCTGCATTTTCGACTAGTTTTGCACCTTGTCTAATTAATTGATGACAGCCTCTAGCCAAAGGATTATGAATAGACCCAGGGATAGCAAAAACCTCTCGGCTTTGTTCATTGGCATATCTAGCGGTAATTAAAGAGCCACTTTTAATTGCTGCTTCAATGACCAAAGTACCTACACTCAAGCCACTGATAATACGGTTTCTGCGAGGGAAGTTTTGTGCACGTACAGGCGTACCGATAGTGTATTCAGAAACTAACACACCTTGTTGACTAATAGCGTGCGCAAGCTCACGATGGCGGGCAGGGTAAACCCTGTCCAAACCTGTAGCAACTACGGAAACAGTTGGTGCACCAGCATCTAACGCACCTTTATGGCTAAATCCATCCACACCTAGTGCGAGTCCACTGGTAATGCATAAACCATTACGGGCAAGGTACTTGGCAAACTCGTAAGCATTATCCCGACCACCCTGAGTTGGGTTTCGACTACCTATAATAGCGAGCTGAGGATCTTTTAATAGTGATACATCACCTTGCACAAATAAAATAGGGGGTGGGCTATGAATCTGTTTGAGTAATGCGGGGTACTCTTCATCTTCTAAAGTGATGATAAAATGATTTGGGTTAGAGGTTAGCCAGTCGATATCTGTGTTAGCTTTATTCTCACTGGTATTATCAGCAACATCGAGAACAGCATCAGCGAGTTTATCGCTAAGCCCTGATTTTTTTAATTGGCTTTTGGAAGCTTTGAGTATCAACTCGGGTGAGCCAATATCCTGTAATAGTTTGATATACCTCTGAGGTCCAATACCCTTGGCGTGCAGTAAGGTAATCCAATGATGTAGTTCAGTTGGGCTTTTCACGTAATAGAATTGTGGCTTTTTATTATAGACAGCTACTAGATACTAAAAGATCAGTAGTTGGGGTTGTCTATGTGTTGGGGTACAACGCCACTTTTGGGAGGTGGCGCTGTATTAAGTTGTATTGTGAGACCTTTGCACGAAAGATATGACAGATTAAAATGGCTTGAATTTCCTCTATTTCTGCTAAAAATTCGGCCAATAGCTCGGCTATTACCCTCTTTTTTAGCAAAAATAGAGAAAATTACGCTCATTTTTCTCTCGCCATCCTTTCATGCAAAGGTC